>CAYUXM010000306.1:0-3034 GCA_964448765.1 uncultured Rhodobacterales bacterium | reverse complement strand
CCAGGTCGTACATCTGCTGCGCGGTGTAGGGCAGCGGCCGGGTTTCCGAATGTGTCGGCATCTCGCCCCATATCACAGGTGACAGCGCCAAGGGGTTTCGTAAAATCGGGCCACGAATTCAAGGGGTGGGCATGCGCGAACCGGATTACGTCGTCGACGAGATGATCTCGGCCAAGGCCATCGCGGCCCGGGTCGAGGCGCTGGCCAAGGAGATCGAAACCGCCTTCGCGGGCACCGAAAAGCTCGTCGTCGTGGGGCTTTTGCGCGGCTCCTTCGTGTTCATCGCGGATCTGGTGCGCGAGATCGACCTGCCGGTGGAAGTCGATTTCCTCGAAGCCTCGTCCTACGGCGAGTCGATGGAAAGCTCGCGCGAGGTACGGATCCTCAAGGATCTGCGTGGCGAGATCGCCGGGCGCGACGTGCTGGTGGTCGAGGATATCGTCGACACCGGCTTCACGCTCAGCCATGTCATTCACCTGCTGACCGCCCGCGAACCGCGCCGGCTGGAAACCATCGCCCTGCTCGACAAGCCGTCGCGGCGCGAGGTCGAGGTCCGGGCCAGCTGGACCGGGTTCGAGATTCCCGACGAATTCGTGGTGGGTTACGGGATCGACTTCGCGCAGCGCAACCGCAACCTGCCCTATATCGGCAAGGTCCGCTTCCCGCGCGGCTGACCGGGGCCGGGCTATCGGGGCGCGGCCGTGTCGCGGCCCGACAGCCGGTGCCGGATCCGGCCCAGCCCCTCGACAAGCGCGCGATGCACGGCGCGGATCCGCGGCACGCTTTCCATGTCGGCATGGCAGGCGACCCACAGGTCGACCGACAGGGGCGGCATCAGCGCGTTGGCCCGCCGAAGCCGCGGATCGGCATCGCCGACGATGCAGGGCAAGGGCGCCAACCCCATGCCCACCGCCGCAAGGTCACCGGCGACAAGAAAACTGTCGGCCCGCGCCGCGATCCGGTCGCGCGGCACGTTTTCGGCCACCCAGGCGCCCGGCAGCGAGCGGGCCGAGGTGCCGCCAAGCGCGATCCAGGCGGCACCGGCCGGATCGGGCACGGGCGCCCCGGCCGCGGCATAGGCCGCGAATCCCAGCTTCGCAGGCGAGGTTCCGCTCAGCCCGTCGGGCAGCCGGGTCGAGGGCCGCACGGTGACCTCGGCATCCAGCCGCGCCAGATCGAGATGGGCGTTGGTCGAGACCAGATCGATGAAGACATTCGGTTCGCGCGCCCGGAACGCCGCGAGGATGCCGGGCAGAACGTGCTGGCACAGCGAATCGGTCGATGTCACCCGCACGTCGCCATGCAGTTCGGCGCCGCCGCCCGACAGCACGCGATGCACGCCGAAGACGGCGTTCTCCACCTCGCGGGTCGCGTCCAGCAGCGGCCGCGCGCCGGGCGCAACGCGATAGCCCTGCGGCGAGCGTTCGAACAGCGTGACGCCGTTGCGGGCCTCGAAGGCCGCGATCCGGCGCAGCACGGTGGCATGGTTCACGCCCAGCCGGCGCGCGGCGGCGTTGACCGAACCGGCCTCGGCCACGGCAAGAAGGAAGCGCAGGTCGTCCCAGCTCAGGTTGTGCATCGCCGCACAAGCATACGTGAAATTCTCGGTCTGTGCATCGCCAAGATCACAGCTACACTTCGTCTTGCGCAAACCCTTGTTCAGGAGCCCCATGATGATCACCTCCCGCATTCTCGCCGCCACCGCAGCCGCCGTTCTGGCCGCCACGCCGCTTCTCGCCCAGCAGGGGCCCGAGGCGCAGGCGATGAAGGCCCGCCAGGGGATGATGCAGTTCTACGCGATGAACCTTGGCGTTCTGGGCGCGATGGCGAAAGGCGAGCGTGACTATGACGCCGCCGCCGCCAGCACCGCGGCCGCCAACATCGCCGGCGTGACGCAGCTCAACATGTCGATGCTCTGGCCCGAAGGGTCCGACGACATGAGCCTCGACGGGTCGCGCGCGTTGCCCGCGATCTGGCAGAACATGGCCGATGTCGGCGCGAAATCCGCAGCGATGCGTGAGGCCGCGCTGGCGATGGAGGCCGCGGCGGGCACCGATCTTGCCTCGCTCCAGGCCGCGATGGGCGCGCTCGGCGGCGCCTGCGGTGACTGCCACAAGGCCTATCGCACGCCGCAATAAGGCCGGGCCGGGAGCGTCGCGATGCGCCGGCTGACCGGCGGACTTTCCGCCCTTGCGGTCGTCGGGGCCGCGGTGTTCTGGCTGCTCACCGCGCCCCGGCCCCTGCCCGAAACCGCTCTGTCGGGGCTGTCGGGAGATGTCGCGCGTGGCGAGAGCGTGTTCTGGGCCGCTGGCTGCGCCTCCTGCCATGCCGCGCCGGGCGCGGAGGGCGAGGCGATGCTGGTGCTGGCCGGGGGGCGGGAGTTTGCCTCGCCCTTCGGCACCTTCGTCGCGCCGAACATCTCGCAGCATCCCGAGCGGGGCATCGGCGGCTGGACCACGGGGCAGATCGCCAACGCGGTGATGCGCGGCGTGTCGCCCGACGGGCGGCATTACTACCCCGCCTTCCCCTACACGGCCTATGGCAAGATGGCCCCGCAGGACGCGGTCGACCTGGCCGCCTATCTCGAAACCCTGCCCGAATCGGAGGCCGAAAGCCGGCCGCACGGGCTGGGATTTCCGTTCACCATCCGCCGCGGGCTGGGCCTGTGGAAGATACTTTTCGTCAGCGATGACTGGGCCTTGGCCAGCGTTCCTGACGCGAAGGTCGAACGCGGCCGCTACCTGGCCGAGGCGCTGGCGCATTGCGGCGAATGCCACACGCCGCGCGGCCCGCTCGGTGGGCTGGACCGCGGCCGCTGGATGGCCGGCGCGCCGATCCCCGGCGCCGAACGCGGCAGCTATCCCAACATCACCCCCGCCGCGCTGGACTGGTCGGAAGCGGATATCGTGGAATACCTGACCTCGGGCTTCACGCCGGACTATGACACCGTCGGCGGCCACATGGTCGAGGTGGTGGAAAACATGGCCCGTCTGCCGCGCGAGGATCGCGAGGCGGTGGCGGCCTATCTCAAGGC
>CAYUXM010000305.1:0-3039 GCA_964448765.1 uncultured Rhodobacterales bacterium | reverse complement strand
CGATCCGCAAGCATTCGGAACTGTCGGGGATACCCGTCTCGGCGATCACCGAGGTGCCTCAGGTGATCGACCCGCTGACCGCCAACAACTGACGCCCCGTCACCGGGACGGGCCGGCCCCCGGCCTGTCCCGCGCGATGAAGACTTGCCGCTGCGGCGGAGATTGTGGGCCGGTCATGGGTCGATGAACCCGCAGCCACGGTGCGAGCCGGCGACAACCCGTCACCCCAATCATCGTTGTCGGAGGGTTGGATGGTGGGTGATGAGGGATTTGAACCCCCGACATCTTCGATGTGAACGAAGCGCTCTACCACTGAGCTAATCACCCGACGCGCGGCTCTTTAGCCTTTGCCGCGCGGCCTCGCAAGGGGTTAGTTGCCGTCCGTCCCGGCGGGATCGTCGCCGGCATCGGCGGGTCGGGCCTGCGGCGGCCGGCGCAGCTTGACCACCAGAACCTCGTCGCCGGTGGTGCCGCGCTGCCTGTTCACCCGCGCCTTGCCCAGCGGCGGGATCGCCAGCGCGTTGCCGGCCTGCAGCGCGTCGCCCAGCACCTTCAGCGTCGCCTCGACGACCGGTTTGACATCCTTCTTCTTCAGGCCGGAGTGCTCGCATACCCGCTCCACCAGCTCCTTCTTGCGCAGGGTCAGGAGCGGCTCGCGCGGCGGGACGACGAGTTTCAGGGCCGGCGACGGATCCGTCCGGCGGGCGCGCGGCGCGGCGGCGCGGGGCTTCTGGGGAGGCTTCGAACCGGAACTTTTGGGCATGACCGACTGGCAACTGACACGATTGCGCAGATGATACCGCGAAACGCCCCGAAATTCCATGGCGGTCTCGGACGGCCCGGGGCGCGCAGGCACCCCGGGCCGGTCCGGCAAGGCGAGGGTTCAGTGGGCGACCGGCGGCATCTCGGAGGTTTCCGAGGACTTCGCGGCCAGCTGCGCGCGATGCGCCTCTTCTGCCGCCTCGTCCCACTCGATCGGCTCGGGCTCGCGCACCAGGGCGTGGCGCAGAACCTCGCGCACGTTCGAGACCGGGATGATCGTCAGCCCCGCCTTCACGTTGTCGGGGATCTCGGGCAGATCCTTGGCGTTTTCCTCGGGGATCAGAACCGTGTTGATCCCGCCCCGAAGCGCGGCCAGAAGCTTTTCCTTCAGCCCGCCGATCGCCAGCACGTTGCCGCGCAGCGTGACCTCGCCGGTCATCGCGATATCCTTGCGAACCGGGATCTGCGTCAGCACCGAGACGATCGAGGTGACCATCGCGATGCCGGCCGAGGGGCCATCCTTCGGCGTCGCGCCCTCGGGCACGTGCACGTGGATGTCGAGCGTGTCGAAGGTCGGCGGCTTCACCCCGATCCGTGGCGCGATCGAGCGCACGAAGGACGAGGCCGCGTCGATCGATTCCTTCATCACGTCGCCCAGCTTGCCGGTGGTCTTCATCCGGCCCTTGCCGGGCAGCCTGAGCGCCTCGATCGACAGAAGGTCGCCGCCCACCGAGGTCCAGGCCAGCCCGGTGACCACGCCGATCTGGTCCTCCTTCTCGGCCAGGCCGTAGCGGTATTTCTTGACGCCCAGCATGTCCTCCAGCGCCTCGGGCGTGACCTCGACGGAAGTCGCCTCGCCCTTCAGGATCAGCGTGACCGCCTTGCGCGCCAGCTTCGCCAGTTCGCGCTCGAGGCTCCGCACCCCGGCCTCGCGGGTATAGGTGCGGATCATCTCGGTCAGCGCCGCGTCGGTGATCGCGAATTCGCCCTTCTTCAGGCCGTGATTCTTGATCTGCTTGGGGATCAGGTGCTGGCGCGCGATCTCGCGCTTCTCGTCCTCGGTGTAGCCCGCCAGCGGAATGATCTCCATCCGGTCCAGAAGCGGGCCGGGCATGTTGTAGCTGTTGGCCGTGGTCAGGAACATCACGTTCGACAGGTCGTATTCCACCTCGAGATAGTGGTCCACGAAGGTCGCGTTCTGTTCCGGGTCCAGAACCTCCAGCATCGCGCTGGCCGGGTCGCCGCGGAAATCCTGCCCCATCTTGTCGATTTCATCGAGCAGGATCAGCGGATTGGTGGTCTTGGCCTTCTTCAGCGCCTGGATGATCTTGCCGGGCATCGAGCCGATGTAGGTCCGCCGGTGGCCGCGGATCTCGCTTTCGTCGCGCACGCCGCCGAGGCTGATGCGGATGAACTCGCGCCCCGTCGCCCGAGCGACCGACTTGCCAAGCGAGGTCTTGCCGACGCCGGGCGGGCCGACGAGGCACAGGATCGGCCCCTTCAGCTTCGTCGCGCGCTGCTGAACGGCAAGATATTCGACGATCCGTTCCTTGACCTTCTCCAGACCGTAATGGTCGTCGTCCAGCACGCCCTGGGCCTTGCCCAGATCCTTCTTGGTGCGGCTTTTCACGCCCCAGGGCAGCGACAGCAGCCAGTCGAGATAATTGCGCACCACCGTCGCCTCGGCCGACATCGGCGACATCGACTTGAGCTTCTTCAGCTCGGCCTCCGCCTTCTCGCGGGCCTCCTTGGAGAATTTCGTCTTCTCGATGCGCTCGGCCAGTTCGTTGATCTCGTTCTGGCCGTCCTCGCCGTCGCCCAGCTCGCGCTGGATCGCCTTCATCTGCTCGTTGAGGTAATATTCGCGCTGGGTCCGCTCCATCTGCGACTTGACGCGGCTCTTGATCTTCTTCTCGACCTGCAGAACGCTCATCTCGCCCTGCATCAGGCCGTAGACCTTCTCCAGCCGCACGGCGACGTCGAGCGTTTCCAGAAGCTCCTGCTTCTGGTCGACCTCGATGCCGAGGTGCCCGGCGACCAGATCGGCCAGCTTGTCGGGCTCGCGGGTTTCGGCCACCGCGGCCAGCGCCTCTTCGGGCACGTTCTTCTTGATCTTGGCGTAGCGTTCGAATTCCTCGGCGACCGAGCGCAGAAGCGCCTCGACCGTCGCCGCGTCGCCCGGCGCTTCCTCCAGTTCCACGGCGCTGGCCTCGAAGAACCTGTCGTTGGGCAGGAATTCCTCGATCCGCACCCGCGTCTTGCCCTCGACCAGCACCT
>CAYUXM010000304.1:1888-3056 GCA_964448765.1 uncultured Rhodobacterales bacterium | reverse complement strand
CGGGAAGGGCAGGACGTGGGATGAAACGCTATTCCGTTTTCGCCGTCGCGCGCGAGGCGCTGCGCAACCACCAGGGCTGGGACCGCGCCTGGGCGAAGGCCGACCCGAAGCCGCGCTACGACGCGATCGTCGTCGGCGCGGGCGGGCATGGCCTTGCCTCCGCCTACTACCTTGGCAGGAACCACGGCATCACCAATGTCGCGGTGATCGAGAAGGGCTGGCTGGGCGGCGGCAACACCGGGCGCAACACCACGATCATCCGCTCGAACTACCTGCAGGACCCGTCGGCCGCGATCTACGAGAAAGCGCGCAGCCTCTACGAGACGCTGAGCCAGGAACTGAACTACAACATCATGTTCTCGCCGCGCGGCGTGATGATGCTGGCGCAGACGCAAGCCGAGGTGCGCGGCTACCTGCGCACCGCCCATGCCAACGCGCTGCAGGGCGTGGCGACGGAATTCATCGGCCCCGAACGGGTCAGGGAACTGGTGCCGATCATCGACATCAACGGGCCGCGCTACCCGGTGCTGGGCGCGCTGTGGCAGGCGCGGGCGGGCACCGCGCGGCACGACGCGGTCGCCTGGGGCTATGCGCGGGCCTGTTCGGCGATGGGGATGGACATCATCCAGAACTGCGAGGTGACCGGGATCCGGCGCGAGGGCGGCAAGGTCACCGGCGTCGAGACCACGAAGGGCGCGATCGGCTGCGACCGGCTGGGGATCGTCGTCGCCGGCCATTCCAGCCAGCTGGCCGACATGGCCGGGTTCCGCCTGCCGATCGAATCGGTGGCGTTGCAGGCGCTGGTGAGCGAGCCGATCAAGCCCTGCATGGATGTCGTGGTGATGGCCAATACCGTGCACGGCTATCTCAGCCAGTCCGACAAGGGCGAGATGGTGATCGGCGGCGGCACCGACGGGTTCAACAACTACACCCAGCGCGGATCGTGGCACCACGTCGAGGAGACGGTGCGCGCGCTGGTCGAAACCTTCCCGATGCTCAGCCGCCTGAAGATGCTGCGCCAGTGGGGCGGGATCGTCGACATGACGGGCGACCGCTCGCCGATCATCTCGAAGACGCCGGTGGAGGGCGTGTTCGTCAACTGCGGCTGGGGCACCGGCGGGTTCAAGGCGATCCCCGGATCGGGCTGGGCGATGGCGGAACTGATGGC
>CAYUXM010000304.1:0-1788 GCA_964448765.1 uncultured Rhodobacterales bacterium | reverse complement strand
TTCGAGGCCTACATGTTCGCCCGCGCCAACCCCAAGGGCGTGCATTTCGAACGCTGGCGCCATGCCTATGGCTGCGGCAAGTGGTTCCTCGCCGCGCGCTGCACCGCCACGCTGGAGGTGTTCGGCACCTACCCGGCCCAGACCACCGAGCCGCCGGCCGAGATCGTGGCCAAGATCAAGGCGCGGCGGCCGGATTGGGCGGGGTGGTCGGCATGATCGCCGCGGGCGCAACCCACTGGCCCGGGGCGGCAGCCCCGGGCAGCGCCCGCACCGCCCCCCCGGGGCGGGCGCTTCGCACCCTCCCCGCGGCGCGTGCGCTGCCCTTTTCGCAGACCGGATATCTCGGGAGCACCCCAGCATGAGCACCCGTCTTGCACAGGGCGGCCGCCTGATCGACCGCCAGAAACCCCTGCGCTTCACCTTCAACGGCCTGCCGATGGAGGGCTATCAGGGTGACACGATGGCCGCCGCGCTGCTGGCCAATGACCGGATGCTGATCGGCCGGTCGTTCAAGTATCACCGCCCGCGCGGCCTCGTCGCCTCGGGCGCGGAGGAACCCAACGCGCTCGTCGGGCTTGGCGAGGGCGCGCGGTTCGAACCGAACCAGCGGGTCACGACGACCGAACTGTTCGACGGCGCCGCCGCGATCAGCCAGAACCACTGGCCCAGCCTCGATTTCGACATCGGCGCGATCAACGCGCGGCTGGCGCGGTTCCTGCCGGCGGGCTTCTACTACAAGATGTTCATCCATCCCCGGCCGTTCTGGAAACATGTCTACGAGCCGTTCATCCGGCAATCCGCCGGGCTGGGCCGCGCCCCGAAGGACCGTGACCCGGATCGCTACGAACAGGCCTATGGCTTTTGCGATGTCGCCGTCGTCGGCGGCGGCGTCGCGGGGCTGGCGGCGGCGCTGGCGGCGGGGCGCGCGGGCAAGCGCGTGTGGCTGATGGAACAGGCCGCGCACTGGGGCGGCCGCGCGGTGGTCGACGGCGTCACGGTCGACGGCGCGGCGGCGGAGGATTGGGTCGCGGCGGCGCTGGCAGAACTGGGCGGCATGGCCAATGTCCGGGTCAAGGCCCGCACGATGGCCGCGGGGCTTTACGATCACGGCTACCTGCTGGCCTATGAACGGATCGCCGATCACACCCCCGGCGACGGCCGGCCGCGGCACCGGCTGTGGCGGCTCCGCGCCGGGCAGGTGATCGCCGCCACCGGCGCGATCGAACGGCCGCTGGCCTTCGCCGGCAACGACGTGCCGGGGGTGATGCTGGCCTCGGCGGTGCGCGACTACGCGGTGAACTGGGCGGTCAGCCCCGGCGACCGCACGGTGATCGTGACCAACAACGACGATGCCTATCGCACCGCGCTGGCGCTGGCCGACGCGGGGCTGGTGGTGCCCGCCGTGGTCGATGCCCGCGCCTGTGTCACCGGCGCGCTGCCGCAGGCGGTGCGCGACCGTGGCATCCGGGTGCTGGAAGGCCGCGGCATCGCCAAGGTCAAGGGTGGCAAGCGCGTCACCGGCGTGGCGATCTGCGCCCAGGCCGGCGAGGGATCGGTGCTGGAAGAGATCGGCTGCGACGCGGTGGCGATGTCGGGCGGCTGGTCGCCGGTGGTGCACCTGTGGTCGCATTGCGGCGGCAAGCTGATCTGGGACGAGGCGGGCGCGATGTTCCGCCCCGATCCCGCGCGCCCGCCGACCGGGGCCGACGGCGCGGCGATGGTCGTGGCCGCCGGCGCGGCGAACGGCCACCTGCAGGCCGCCGATTGCCTGGCCGATGCCCATGCCGC
>CAYUXM010000303.1:0-3074 GCA_964448765.1 uncultured Rhodobacterales bacterium | reverse complement strand
GAATGGATCACCTCGCTGTTGCGCGAGGAGATGCCGTCGCCGGGATGATCGGCGGCCTCCAGTACCAGCACCGGCCGGCCCGCGCCGGCGAGCCGGGCCGCGACCGCGAGCCCGACCGCCCCGGCGCCGATCACGACGCTGTCGAAATCAGGCCCCGCCATGGCCGATCCGTCCCGCGCCGCCGTCAGACATGGCCCTTGGCGACCAGGTAGCGCTGCAGCGCGTCGGGCCGGGCGATCATGCGCGGATCTCCCTGAGGACGCGGCCCAGGTGATCCCGCCAGTCGGGGCGGGGCAGGCCGAAGGTGTCGCAAAACCCGGTGCAGTCGAGCCGGGAGTTCAGCGGCCGGGCGGCCGGGGTCGGATAGTCCGCGGTCGGGATATCGACCACCCGGCACTCGAGCCCGGCCGCGGCGAGGATCACGCGCGCGAAATCCGCCCAGCTGGTGTCGGGCGCGCCGGCGAAGTGATAGGTGCCCGCGGTCTCGGGCCGGGCGGCGAGCCGGCCAGCCACGATCACCAGCGCCTCGGCGATCGCCGCCGCCGGCGTTGGTCCGCCGACCTGGTCGGCGACGATGCGCAACTCGTCGCGCTCGGCCCCCAGCCGCAGCATCGTCCGGACGAAATTCGACCCGTGCGCGGAAAACACCCAGGAGGTGCGCAGGATCGCGTGCACCCCGCCGGCCTCGCGCACCGCCTGTTCCCCGGCCAGCTTCGTCGCCCCGTAGACGCCCAGCGGCCCGGTCGGGTCGCCGGGCCGGCGCGGCGCCACGCCCGAACCGTCGAAGACGTAATCGGTCGAGACATGGACGAAGGGCAGGCCGCGCTGCGCGCAGGCCGCGGCGATCGCGCCGGGGCTGTCGGCATTCACCGCCCGCGCCAGGTCCGGCTCGCTCTCGGCCCGGTCGACGGCGGTATGGGCCGCGGCGTTGATCACCGCCGCCCAGTCGCCCGCCAGCACCGGCGCGGCCGCGGCGCCGGGATCGGCCAGGTCGACCTGGTCGCGGCCCAGGAAGGTGGCGTCCGGCACCACCCGCGCGAGTTCCCGGGCGACCTGCCCGGTGGCGCCGTAGACCAGCAGGCTCATCCGGTTCCCAGCCTCCGCCCGACGCCGTCGCGGCCCTGCAGCGCGCGCCACCAGGCCGCGTTGGCGAGATACCAGTCGACGGTCTTCTCCAGCCCCTCTGCCAGCGTCACCGAGGGCCGCCAGCCCAGTTCGTCGCGGATCCGCGCGGGGTCGATCGCGTAGCGCGCGTCATGGCCCGGCCGGTCGGCGACGAAGGCGATCTGGTCGGCATAGCTGCCCTCGGTCTTCGGGCGCTTCGCATCGAGGATCGCGCAGATCATGCGCACCAGGTCGATGTTCCGCGCCTCGTTCTCGCCGCCGATATTGTAGCTGCGGCCGATTTTGCCATTTTTCAGAACCAGCAGAAGGGCCTCCGCATGGTCCTCGACGTAAAGCCAGTCGCGCACGTTCAGCCCCTGCCCGTAGACCGGGATCGGCTGGCCCGCCAGCGCGTTCAGGATCACCACCGGGATCAGCTTTTCCGGGAAATGGTAGGGCCCGTAGTTGTTCGAGCAGTTGGTCAGCACCACCGGCAGCCCGTAGGTCTCGCACCAGGCCCGGACCAGGTGGTCGGAGGCGGCCTTGGAGGCGGAATAGGGGCTGTTGGGCGCGTAGGGCGTGTCTTCGGTGAACTTCGCCGCCGGATCGTCGGGCAGCGAGCCGAAGACCTCGTCGGTCGAGATATGGTGGAACCGGAAGCCTTCGGGTCGGCCCGCGCGGGTCCAGTGGGCGCGCGCGGCCTCCAGCATATTGTAGGTGCCGGTGACATTGGTTTCGATGAAGGTGCCGGGCGCGTCGATCGAGCGGTCGACATGGCTTTCGGCCGCCAGATGCATCACCGCGTCCGGGGCATGGGCGGCGAAGATCCGGTCCAGCGCGGCGCGGTCGCGGATATCGGCATGTTCGAAGGCGTAAAGCGGGCTTTCCGCAACCTCCGCCACATTGTCCAGACAGGCGGCATAGGTCAGCGCGTCGAGATTGACGACCGCGTGGCCACGCGCCACGGCGAGGCGCACCACGGCGGAGCCGATGAACCCCGCGCCGCCGGTGACCAGAAGCTTCATGTCTCCTCCCAGGTGAAGGGCGATTGGAAATCCGCGAGCGGCGGTGCCGCGGCGTCCTTGTCGGACAGGATCGGGGCGCGTCCGTGCAGCGGCCAATCGATCCCGGCGCTGTCCCAGCGCACCGCGCCGTCGCACTCCGGCGCGTAGTGATCCGTGCATTTGTAAAGGATCTCGCTGTCCGCCTCGAGCGTCAGGAACCCGTGCAGGAAGCCCGCGGGGATCCACATCTGCCGGCCGTTGTCGAAGCTCAGCTCCGCGCCGTGCCAGGCCCCGTAGGTCGGGCTGCCGCGGCGGATGTCCACCGCCACATCGAAGATCCGCCCGCGCCCGCAGCGCACCAGCTTGCCCTGGGCATGCGGCGGCGCCTGGAAATGCAGCCCCCGCACCGTGCCGGCCTCGTGCGACAGCGAGTGATTGTCCTGCACGAAATCGGGCAGGTCGAGCCCGGCCTCGGCTAGCGCCCGCCGGTTCCAGCTTTCGGCGAAAAACCCGCGCCGGTCGCCGAACCGCCGCGGCGTGATCAGCAGTACGCCGGGAACTGAGGTTCGTTCAATCTGCATCGAGGATTGTCATTTCCTTGGACCTTGGTGATCCGCCTGTCTATCGCGGTCAAGCCATGCCGGGATCGCGCCCCCGACTCTGCTGTCTTCCTTGTAGACGGTTCTGCTGAAGATTACGTCACGGCGGCGCTGTCGTCCCGGCTCAGAGATGGCGCCGGATCAGGTCGCAGCGGTGCCGGAAGACGGTTTCGTCGTCGAAGGGCATGCCGTCCCGGCCGGCCGCGTCGATCAGCGCCGCCAGCGCGCCGCGATCCGCCGCCAGCCGCGCCGTTTCCGCGGCCAGGGCCTCGACATCGCCGAGCGGAACCAGCCGGCCGCCGCCATGCGCCACGATCAGGTCGCGGGCGAAGGCGCCCTCGTAGCCGACGATCGGCGTCGCCGAGAT
>CAYUXM010000302.1:0-3087 GCA_964448765.1 uncultured Rhodobacterales bacterium | reverse complement strand
TTCCGCCGCGGCCTCGGCCTCGGGGGCCCCGGTTTCGGCAGGCGCCGGTGTCGCGGCTTCGGCCGCCGCCTCCGGCGGCACGGCCGGCGCGGCCGGTTCCGCCGCCGTCACGGCGGGCTCCGCGGCGCCGGCCGGGGCCTGAAACCAGCTGTGCCCGCAGTTCGAGCATTGCACGTCGCGCCCGCCGGGCGGGATCACGCGGTCGTCGACATCGTACTGGGCCGCACAGTTCGGACAGACAAGCCGCATCGCATCTTCTCCCACCGTCGGGCCCGCGGCCGCTTGCCGGCCGACCGCCCGTTCTGGCGTTTATCTGCAAGCTGTTGTAGCAAGCAAGGGGGTGTTGTCCAAGGCTTGGCAGGTCTGCGGCACAGCCCGGGGGCAGGCAACGGTCGCGGCAAGCGCGGGGGCAGGGTGATCGAGTTTTCCTCGGCAGGGTTTGGCTATGCAGGCGCGCGCCCGCTGCTGACCGGGCTCGACCTGGCGCTGCCGCCGGGCTCGTTCCATTTCCTGACGGGGCCTTCGGGCGCGGGAAAAACCACTTTCCTGAAGCTGTGTTACGGCGAACTGGTGGCGACCGAGGGCCGCGTGGCGCTGTTCGGGCAGGACGTCGGCGCGATGGCGCGCGACGGCATCGCCGCGGCCCGGCGCCGGATCGGCGTGGTGCACCAGGATTGCCAGTTCCTCGACCATCTCACCCTCGTCGAGAACGTGATCCTGCCGCTGACCGTCGCGGGGCGGCCGGTGCCCGAGCGGGATCTTGCCGATCTGATGGCCTGGGTCGGGCTGACCGACCATGCCGATGCGCACCCGCCGGAACTGTCGGGCGGCGAACGGCAGCGCGCGGCGCTGGCCCGCGCGGTTATCACCGCGCCGGACCTGGTCCTTGCCGACGAACCGACCGGCAATGTCGACTGGGAGATGGCGGTGCGGCTGCTGGAACTTCTGGTCGAGCTGAACCGGATGGGCAAGGCGGTGCTGGTGGCGACGCATGACCTGAACCTGATCCGGGCTTCGAAAGCGCATGTCTCGGCCCGCGTTCTGCGGATCCGCGACCGCCAGGTGCAGGCGGCGGGGGCAGAGCTGTGAGCGCCGGTTCCGGGCGTCTGCGGCCGTTGCTGGCGCGCCTGCCCGGCCGTGGCGAGACCCCGGCGGCGCGGGTCGTGCCGCCCACCGGCTTCACCGCGCGGCTGACGTTGTTCACCGCCGCCGCGATGAGTTTCCTCGCGGTCTTCGCCGTCGCGATGGCGCTGGCGGCCGGGCAGTTGGCCGACCGCTGGCAGGCGGCGCTGTCGCAGGGCGCGACGATCCGGATCTCGGCCCCCGCCGACCAGATCGACGCGCAGACCGCCGCCGTCCTGCGGGTGCTGGAGACGACGCCGGGCGTGGCATCGGCGCGGCGGCTGGACGATACGGAAATGCGCGGGCTGCTCGCGCCGTGGTTCGGCGCCGACCTGCCGGTGGAGGCGCTGCCGCTGCCGCATCTTGTCGAGGTGACGGAAACCGGCGCGGGGTTCGAGGCCGAGGGGCTGCGGCTGCGGCTGGCGGCCGAGGCGCCGGGTGCGGTGCTCGACGATCACGCGCGCTGGCGTCGCCCGCTTGTCGCCGCGGCCGAGCGGGTGCGCGCGGTGTCGCTGGTGGCGCTGGTGCTGATCGCGCTGGTGCTGGCCGCGATGGTCACGCTGGCTGCCCAGGCGGCGCTGGCCGCCAACGGGCAGGTGATCCGGGTGCTGCGGCTGATCGGCGCGGAGGACCGGTTCATCTCGGCCGCCTTCGTGCGGCGCTTCACGGCGCGGGCGCTGGCGGGATCGGTGGCGGGCACGCTCGCGGGGCTGGCGGCGGTGGCGCTGATGCCCGGCGCGGCGGCACAGACCGGGCTGCTGGCCGGGCTGGGGCTGTCGGGCCGGGCCTGGCTGTGGCCGCTGGCGGTGCCGCCGGTCGTGGCCGCGCTGGCCCTCGGCACGACATGGATGGCCGCCGCCCGCACCCTGAGGAGGACGCCGTGAGACGCGCGGTCCAGGCCCTGCGCTCGCTGCTGTTCGTCGGGCAGATGTACCTGATGATGCCGGTGCTGGCGCTGTGGTTCACGCCGATCGTGCTGGTCCGGCGCGAGGCCGCCTTCGACGCGGTGCACACCTACTGCCGCTGGGTGCGCTGGAGCGCGCATCACATGGTCGGCCTGCGATCCGAGGTCCGCGGCACGGTGCCGGCGGGCGAGGTGCTCGTCGCCTCCAAGCACCAGTCGTTCTTCGACATCATCATCCTCGTCTCGGTCCTGCCACGGCCGAAGTTCATCATGAAGAAGGAGCTTCTGCGCGCGCCGATCCTGGGCTGGTACGCGCGCCGGATCGGCTGCGTGCCGGTCGATCGCGGCAAGCGCGGCCAGGCCATCGGGCAGATGATCGCCGATGTGAAGGCCGGCACCGCGCAACCCGGCCAGCTGATCATCTATCCGCAGGGCACCCGCGTCGCGCCGGGCACCACGCGGCCCTACAAGATCGGCACCGGGGTGCTGTACGACCAGCTTGGCCAGCCCTGCGTGCCGGCGGCGACGAATGTGGGGGTGTTCTGGCCGCGCACCGGCATCTACCGCAAGCCCGGCCTCGCCGTCGTCGAGTTTCTCGATCCGATCCCGCCGGGCCGGCAGATCGACGGTTTCATGGATGACCTGGAACAGCGGGTCGAGGGCGCATCGGACCGGCTGATGGCGGAGGCGGGGTTCGCGGCGGGGTAGCGGCCGGGCCGGCGCTCAGGCCGCCAGCCCCTTCTGGCCCATCGCAAGGAACTTCTCGCGCCGGTCGCGCACCAGCTTTTCCGGTGACTTGCCCGAAAGCTCCTTGAGCATCGCCTCGATCTCGGCGCCGACGGCGGCGATTGTGTCGGCGCGGCCGCGCTGGGCGCCGCCCAGCGGTTCCTTCACGATCCGGTCGATCACGCCGAGCTTGTGCAGATCCTGCGCGGTCAGCCGCAGGGCCTCGGCCGCCTCGCGCATCTTCTCGGCATCCTTCCACAGGATCGAGGCGCAGCCCTCTGGCGAGATCACCGAGTAGATCGAATGTTCCAGCATCGCGATCCGGTTGGCGGTGG
>CAYUXM010000301.1:0-3090 GCA_964448765.1 uncultured Rhodobacterales bacterium | reverse complement strand
GGCGATTTCTGCACGCTCGGCGCGATCGAAACCGCCAGCTGGGGCGGCGACCAGCGCCGGCTGCGGCTGTGGGGGGTGGTGCTGGGCACCGCGATCCTCGGCGCCTTCCTCGCCGAGGCGGCGGGCTGGGCAGAGATCACCCGGACCTTCTACCACACCATCGCCTGGAACCCGCTGGCCTCGGTCTTCGGCGGGCTGGTGTTCGGCTATGGCATGGCGATGGCGGGCAATTGCGGCTTCGGCGCGCTGGTGCGGTTCGGCAGCGGCGACCTGCGCAGCCTCGTGATCGTCGTGGTGCTGGGCATCTTCGCCTTCGTCACGCTGTCGGGGCCGCTCGCCCCGCTTCGGATCGCGCTGTTTCCGCAAGACGACGCCACCGCGCCGCAGGGCATCGCGCACTGGCTGGCGGCGCGCACCGGGCAGTCGCCGCTTGTCTTCGCGCTGCCGGTGGCGGCGCTGGCCTTCGGCTGGGCCTTCGCGCATGCGCCGCTTCGCGCCGAACCGCGGATGATCGGCTGGGGCGTGGCCGCCGGGCTGGCGGTGACCGGCTGCCTTGTCGGCACCTCGGCGATCCATGCGGCGAGTTTCGGCGCGATCGGGGTCGAGGGCGCCTCGTTCACCGCGCCGGTGGGGCGCACGATCATCTTCTTCATGACCTCGACCGCCGGGGGGATCACCTTCTCGGTCGGGCTGGTGGGCGGGGTGCTGGCCGGCGCGCTGGCCGGATCGACGATCCGCGGCCTGTTCCGCTGGGAGGCCTGCGAGGATCCGCGCGAACTTGGCCGGCAGGTCGGCGGCGCGGCGCTGATGGGCGTGGGCGGCACCATCGCGCTGGGCTGTTCGGTGGGCCAGGGGGTCACCGCGATGTCGGTGCTGGCGTTCTCGGCCCCGGTGACGCTGGCGGCGATCTATGCCGGCGCGCTGGTCGGGCTGCGCCACCTGATCGGCGGGTTCCAGCCGGAATAGGGTGAAGCACAGCGCGGCATGGGCGGTGGCCGGCCACGTCCCGACCATCTCGGGACGTGAAGGCAGGCCTGCATGCGTCACGATCGGCAAAAAGCCGACAGTGGCTGCGAGCGGAACCAACGGCCGCCCTGCGGACAAGGCGGCCGCTTGTCAGGATCGGCCCGCGGTACGTGCCCCGTATTCGACAAGCTGCCCCAAGGCGCGATTTGGGGAAGGGCAAACTGCCGTCTTACAATGGCCCGAGACCCTACCTAGTCATGCTGCGCAGCACGGCTGGCCGCCACATGATCAATCCGGAGATACCGAGAGCCGGAACAACCGCAAACCGGAGTATCGCTTCGAATACGCCACTCGATTGCAGGGTCGGGGAATAGACGAAGGCGGCGATGGCGAAGCCGCTGACAAGGTGAAATGCCCGCAAGACCGAGCGCGTCGTCGATAGTCGCATTGCCTACTCCCTTGAAGGTATCGACGGAACAGTGTGTATTGGCAGTGTCAATATCGGATAATATGGACAATGTCAATATGGCTCGGAACGCGGCCCCCTATCACCATGGCGATCTGCGAGCCACGCTTGTCGAGATCGCGGTTGCCTGCATCGAGACCGACGGGGTTGCCAAGCTGAGCTTGCGCAAGATCGCAGGCCAAGCGGGTGTAAGCCACAATGCCCCCTACATGCACTTCGCGAGCAAGGAGGCACTGCTGGACGCCGTGGTCGCCCACGGTTTCGGCCTGCTCAGGACAAGCATCGCCAAGGCCGCTGGGCAAGACGGGTTGACCACCGGTGACTGGGCGGACCGCGTGAAGTCGGGGTTTCGGGCCTATGTCGCCTTCGCCAGAGACCACCCCGGCCTCTATGCTCTCATGCATGTACCGAGGGAACGCCTGCGGTCGCATAGTCGGCACGAGCCGGAGGACACCGATTCTGATGCGCCCGGAACGGCAACGCTTCGGGACTTGGCGGCAACACTGGAGGTTGGCCAGAAGCTGGGGAAAGTGCGTGCCGGGAACACGCAGGAGATCGCGCTTTGGGTCTGGGCGACACTTCACGGATTAGCATCGCTGACGTCAGACGACCGTGCCGCGTTCGAGGGCAGATCGCCCGAAGACGTCTCCGAAACCGTGCTGGATTGCCTGATCGAGGCTCTGGCCAAAGAGCTGTGAGGCAATGGATTGCACAACCACGACACGTGGTGACGGGATCGCCTTGGGCGCGAAGCCGGCGACCGCTGCGGACAAGCCGAAGGTCCGCTCTGGCCCGGCAGCCTGCGTTACCCGTCCCGTCCCGGTTCGTTCGGGTCGCTGGAGAAAATCGCGATCTTGTTGCCCTGCGGGTCGCGAAGATAGCCGACATAGAATTGCGGTCCATACGCGGCGCGGAACCCCGGCTGGCCCTCGTCCGTCCCGCCCGCGTCAAGCGCGGCGGCGTGAAGGTCGCGAACCTGCGTCTGATCACGCGCCTCGAAGGCGACCATGGCGCCATTGCCGGCCGTGGCCGCATGCCCGTCGAAGGGTGGCTTGACGTAGAAGTCGGGCAGGACGGGCGACTGGCCCGGCGCGACCGGCAGCGCATAGCTCAGCCCGGCGGGCCCTTCCTCCAGTTCGTAGCCAAGCTCCGGCAGGAACGCGGAATAGAACCGTTTCGCGCGCGCGATGTCATCCGCGCCGATCGTGACATAGGCAATCATGGGCCGCGTGTCCTTCCCGAGAAGGTGTGTTCGACAGGGGGTGCCGAAACGTAGGCCAATACGGAAGCCCGTTCAATGAACCGCCCCACCGCAGCCGCGACCCCGGCGTTGCCGGATCCGCCGTGAAGGCCCGTGCCGTCCGCCGAGGCGCCGCCTGGCTTCGCGTTCCCCTGGCCGGGCACATGCCTGCGCGCGCTGCCGTTCCGCCGGCTTTCTGCCGCCTGCCCCATGCCACAGGCGCCGGGGGCGCGCCCTGCGGCACGCCCCCGGCCCCGTTCCCTTCCCGCCGATCAGGTCCGCAGCACCCGGTAGATCGCCGGGATCACCAGCACGGTGAGCAGCGTCGAACTCAGAAGCCCGAACAGAAGCGAGATCGCCAGACCCTGGAAGATCGGGTCCGCCAGGATCACCACCGCGCCGATCATCGCCGCGATCG
>CAYUXM010000300.1:0-3112 GCA_964448765.1 uncultured Rhodobacterales bacterium | reverse complement strand
GCTGGAGATCCTCGGCGACTGGAACCCGAAGAAGGGCGCGCGGCCGGGGCTGCGGTTGCTGATGGTCTCCACCACCGGCGAGGAATACGCCTATTACGTTCTGGATGACGATCTGCGCCCGCAGCCCGCGCCGCTGCCCGAGGCGCTGGAACCCTCGGTCGCGCTGATCGACGAGAATTGCGAACCTTCGCTCTGCACCGTGATGTTCATGGGCGGCGCCGGCGGATCGCTGCGCGCCGGGGTGACGAAGAACCCGGTGCGGCTGACCCGGTCGGTGCAGGCACGGCAGACCCGGCTGACCGCGGGCGGGGCGGAATGCTACATCTGGCCCGGCGGCGGCATCACCTTCATGGTCGATGTCACGCGGCTGCCGCCGGGCGCCTTCGGCTACGTGCCGACCCCGGCGCTGGTCGCGCCGCTGGAATTCACCCTGCCGCGCGACCAGTACCTCGCGCTGGGCGGCCATGACGACGCGATCCGCGATCTCGACCGGGTCCGCGACGAGGGTGGCGAATACCCGACGGCGGCGAAGCTCGGCCCCTGGCCGGAGGGTGGGGCATGAACGCGCCGCGCTGGTCCGGCCCCGCCGCCCGCGCACGGCGGCTGCCCGACGGGCGGCTGCACCTGCAACACGGGCCGATCGACGTGATCGCGCGGGGCTGGGGCGCGCCGGCGGCGCTGGCGGCGGGCGAAGGCCGGATGGTCCGCCGCTTCGACACGATCCTCGCGGAGCTTTGCGCGGAACTGCCCGCCCTGCGCGCCGCGGGCGCGGACCTCGCCGGCCCGGTCGCGCGCCGCATGGCGGCGGCCGTCGCGCCGTTCCGGCCCGGTTTCGTCACCCCGATGGCCGCTGTCGCGGGCGCGGTGGCCGAGGCGCTGCTGGCGGAACTGGCCGGCGATGGCGTGACCCGCGCCTATGTCAACAACGGCGGCGACATCGCGCTGCACCTTGCGCCCGGCGAAAGCCTGACCTGCGCGCTGGCCGCCCGGCCCGGGATGCCCGACCGGGCGACGATCCGCGCCGAAGACCCGGTGCGCGGCATCGCCACCTCGGGCCGGGGCGGGCGCAGCCTGTCCTTCGGCATCGCCGACGCGGTGACGGTGCTGGCGCGCAACGCCGCGATGGCCGATGCCGCCGCGACGATGATCGCCAACGCGGTGGACCTGCCCGGCCATCCCGCGATCCACCGCCGCCCGGCGCGCGCGATCCAGGCCGACAGCGACCTTGGCGACCGGCCGGTGACGGTGGGGCTGGACCCGCTGACCCCGGCGGAGGCCGACGCGGCGCTCGCCCGCGGGCTGGAGGCCGCGCGCGCCTTCCGGGCCGACGGGCTGATTGAAGCGGCGGCGCTTTTCCTGCACCCTGAAACCCGGATCCTCGGACATCCCCTGCTCAAGGAGCCCGACCATGCCTGACTTTCCGATCCGCAAGATCGCGCTCCAGATCGAGGAGATCCTGCACGAGGGCGGCCCCGCCCCCGATGCTCCGCGCCGGCGCGGCGCGATCCTGGCGGTCTGCCAGAACCCCTTCGCCGGCAGCTACCATGCCGATCTGCAACCGGCGATGGAGGATCTCAAGCCGCTGGGCCTGATGCTGACCGACCGGCTGATCGCCGCGCTGGGCGGGCGCGAAGGCATCGACGGCTACGGCAAGGGCACACTGGTGGGCGAGGCCGGCGAGGCCGAACACGGCGCGCTGTGGCACGTGCCGGGCGGCTACGCGATGCGCGAGCGGCTGGGCGAAAGCCGGGCGATCGTGCCCTCGGCGATGAAGGTGGCGGGAATGGGCGCGGCGCTCGACGTGCCGCTGGGCCATATCAACGCGGCCTATGTCCGCAGCCATTTCGACGCGATCACGGTCTCGGTGCCCGACGGGCCGCGGGCGGGCGAGATCGTCTTCGTGCTGGCGATGTCGGCCGGCCCGCGGGTGCATTCGCGGATGGGCGGGCTGGAAAGCTGGCAGGTCAAGGGGGAGGATGGGCTGCGCTGATGGGCGAACCGGCGAGACACGCGATCACCGCCTTGCGCCGCCGGGCCGCCCGGATTTGCGGCCTTGGCACGCTCGCCGCGCTGCCGCCCTCGCATGCCGTCGCCTGCGCGCTGCCGCCCAGCGTGATCCTGACTCTGCCCACCGGGCATTACATCACCGGCGCGGCGGTCGTGGTGGCGCTGACCGCCGTGATGGGCGCGGCGGCCGACCGGCTGCCGACCCTCAGGCCGCGCGAGATGCTGGAACGCCGGGTGCTGATGCCCGTCTCGGTCTCGTCCTACCTGTCGTTCCTGATCTTCCTCGCGTTGGTCTTCGTCGGCTTCTTCGGCGCGCGCGACCCGATGCACAACCTGATGACGCTGGTGTTCTGGACCGGGATCTGGATCGTCGTTCCGCTGTCGTCGATGATCGTCGGCAACATCTGGCGGCCGATCAATCCCTGGGCCGCGCCGGTGCGGATCACCCGGACGCTGCTGCATCGCACCGGCGGGATCGGGCTGTCGCGGCTTGGCCACTGGCCGGCGGTGGCGTTCTTCGCCGGCTTCATCTGGTTCCAGATGGTCTCGCTCCGGCCCGACGATCCGTTCGTTCTGGCTGCGGTGGCGCTGGTCTACTGGCTCGTGGTCTTCGCGCTGGCGGTGGCCGAGGGCGAGGACTGGCTGGAGAGGGGCGAGTTCCTGACGGTGCTGATGGGATATCTTGCCCGGGTCGCGCCGTTCTGGCTGGAGATCGAGGGCGGCCGGGCGCGGATGATGTACGGCTGGCCCGGATCGCAGGTTCTGCGGATGGCGCCGCTGGGCGCCTCGGAAATCGCCTTCGTCACGTTGGCGCTGGCCGGGCTCACCTTCGACGGGCTGGGAGAGACGTTCTGGTGGCTGGGGATCATCGGGGAAAACCCGCTGGAACCGACCGGGCGATCGGCGGTTATGGTCGACAACACGCTCGGGCTGATCGGCACCTGGGCGCTCACCGCCGGGTCGATCCTCGCGGTGATCGGCATCGGCCGGGCGCTGGGCGGGCCGGGGTTTTCCGCCGGGCCGGTGATGCTGTCGTTCCTGGCGATCGCTGCGGGCTATCACGCGGCGCATTACATCGTGATCCTGCTGACCACCGGGCAATACA
>CAYUXM010000299.1:0-3117 GCA_964448765.1 uncultured Rhodobacterales bacterium | reverse complement strand
GATCGCTTCGACGAGGAACATGGCGGCAGGTCCGGGCGCGGTTTCCAGCAACGCCGGGAGTCGTGCCGCGAAAGCCCGCGCCGCGCCAGAACGCATCGGCGCAGACCGACCTATGCCGAGGGATAGGGCGCCCCCCGCGCCGGGGACGTGCCGCCGGAATAAAGCGTGCCGGCGATCTGCCGGGCCGCGACGAGCAGCGCGATCAGCAGGTAGAGCGGCCAGGTGAAGGCCTGGGTCAGGAAGGTCGCGGCGACCATGAAGCCGGCCAGCGCGGCGACCAGCGCCTCCACCCGGTCGGCCAGCACCAGGCCCGCCGGCGTGCCCAGCCCGCGCAACCGGCGCAGCATCGCCACGCCGCCGCGCAACGTGACCAGCACCAGAGCCAGAAACAGCACGAGGCCGGGGAACCCGGTCTCCGCCAGCACCTGGAACCAGGTGGAATGCACGGCCTTGGCCATCCCGCCCCAATGCGGGGTGTAGAAGAAGAAGTTCTCGGTGAAATTGTCGATGCCCACACCGGTCAGCGGCTTCGCCAGCGCCATGTTGATCGCCGCGCTCCAGGCATCCAGCCGGCCCTGGGCGGAGGCGTCGATCGCCGTCGCCCCGCCGCCTTCCAGCACCACCGACCGCGCGCCGATCCCCGACAGCGCGAACAGCCCCAGCCCCGCGATCCCGCCCGCGCCCAGCAGCAGCGCCTTGTTGCGCACCCGGCCCCAGGCGAAGACCGCGGCAACGGCCATCAGCCCCAGAAGCCCGCCGCGGCTTTGCGTGGCCAGCAAACCCCAGACCAGCAGCGGCAGCGCCACCGCGGCGATGATCCGGTCGCCCCGGCCCGGGGACCGGCCCAGAAGGAAGCCGGTGGCGAAGCCGATCGGGAACAGCAGCACCATCGCAAGATCGTTCGGATCGCCCAGTTGCGAGCCCTGCGCGCGGTTGATCGTGACCCGGCTGCCCTCCACCAGCCCGATCCCGTGGACGGAATTCCAGACCGCCACCGCGGCGATGCCCGCGCCGATCACCGTCATCACCCGCAGGATCGCGCCGATCTGCGGCGCGGACCGCACCATCCAGGCGATCGCGAAGGCCATCAGCACGATCTTCGAATAGCTGTCGATCCAGTAGCCGATCGCCCGGCCCGGATTGACCGCCAGCGGCACCTGCGCCGTCACCAGCGCCGCGAAGGCCAGCGAAAGCCCCAGTTCCGGGGTCAGCCGCGTCTCGGCCCGGCCCAGCACCAGCATCAGCCCGAAGCCCGCCAGCGCGCCCAGCGACAGCAGCAGCGGCAGGCGCAAGGGCTCCAGCGGCCCGATCACCTCGTGCAGGCGAAACAGCGAGAAGCAGACGAAGCCGATCACCAGCACCAGCGGCGCGCGCAACAGCACCCAGACCGCGGCCGGGACAAGCGCGATCAGCACCGCGACCAGCGGCACGGGCAGCGCCGGCATCGCCGCCCAGGACAGCGCCGCAAGCCCCGCCGCGGCGAGGCCGAGCGCGGCCTGCCCGCGCCGCGTGCCGGTCATCCCGCCAAGGCCGGGGCCCGGAAGGGACCGCGTCTTCGCCATCTTCTCCTACCCATTCCGTATAGGTCCGAAGCTACGAACGGGACACGGAAACCATTGAGCCGATTTGATAAATCAGTCAGGCCGCCAATCTTGGCGGCGATTCGGCCAGAACAGGAATGATCGAATGAACGCCAATGCGTCAATGGTCGCGGAAGTATGGGTCGGGGATACCGGCGGCATTCTCGCCCCCCGCCCGGTCAGGATCGGCAAGCGCTGTTTCGACATCCTCGCGGCGGCCTCCGGCCTTGTCGTCGCCGCCCCGCTGATGGCCGCGGCGGCGCTGGCGATCCGGCTGGAAAGCCCCGGTCCCGCGCTGTTCCGGCAGGAACGCATCGGCCCCGGCCCGGAGGGCCGCGAGACCACCTTCGTGATGGTCAAGTTCCGCACCATGCGCGCCGAGGCCGACCGCGCCACCGGCGCGGTCTGGGCCAGCCGGGGCGATCCGCGGATCACCCGCGTCGGCCGGATCCTGCGCGCCACCCGGATCGACGAGCTGCCGCAACTGTGGAACGTGCTGACGGGCGAGATGAGCCTTGTCGGCCCGCGCCCCGAACAGCCGGCGATCCATGACCGGCTGGCGCGCGAGGTGCCGGGTTTCGGCCAGCGGATGTACGGCATCCGGCCCGGTATCACCGGCTGGGCGCAGGTCGAGGTCGGCTACGACGCCTCGCTCGACGACGTGCGCCGCAAGATCCTGTACGACCATGCCTACGGCCTGCACCTGCAAAGCCTGCGCGGCTGGATCGCGGCCGATGCCTGGATCCTGTGGCGCACCGTCGCCGCCGTGCTGAAGCGCGAGGGCCGGTGATGCGCCGCGCCGCCGCGATCGGCCTTGCCGCGGCGCTGTGCGCGGCGGGCTGCACCCCGTATCCGCCCGCGGGCACCGGCGGGATGGCGGACCGCGGCGCGCTGCCGCCCGGCCCCGCCGACCCGTCCGAGACCAGACTTGCGGCGCGCACGATGCAGCGGCTCGCCTGCCTCGACGACCGCTACGCGGCGCTGGCCGCCCGCGGCGTGGCGTTGCGCCAGCCGGCGGCGATGGCGCTGGCGCGCGACGCGCGCCGCGACGCCTTGCGCTGGACGGCGGCGGGGCTGGCGCGCGACGGCGCGCTGGCCGCCGACCGCTACGCCGCCGGGCTCGCCCGGCTCGGTGGCCCGGCCTGGGGCGCCGCATGCTGATCCGTCTGGCCCTGTTCCTGGCCTTCGTGCTGGCCGGGCTTGCCAGCCCGGCGCTGGCCGAGGCCCCCACCCGGCTTGGCCCCGGCGACCGGCTGATCGTCGCCCTGCCGGGCGAGGCGGCCTTCGAGGCGCCGGTGGCGATCGGGGCCGAGGGCCGGATTCTCCTGCCCGAGGTCGGCGAGGTCGGCATCGGCGGCCTGACCCTGCCCGAGGCGCGCGCGCATCTGCGCGCGGTTCTCGGCGAGGTGTTCCTGTCGGCCGCGCAGCTCGACCTGCGGCTGGTCGAACGGCGTCTGCTGATCCGGGTGCTGGGCCATGTCGAGACCCCGGGCCTCGTCGATATCGCGCAGGGCGAGACCGTGCAGGTCGCCGTCGC
>CAYUXM010000298.1:0-3137 GCA_964448765.1 uncultured Rhodobacterales bacterium | reverse complement strand
GGCGGCTTCACCGGGGCCGACAGCGTCGCCTTCGCCGGCCATGTCTGCCGGCCGGGGCTGGCGGTCGCGGGCAACATGCTGACCGGCCCCGCCGTGCTGGAGGCGATGCTGGCGGCAGCCGAGGCGCCGCATGCCGGCGCCGCGGCGCGGATGTTCGCGGTGCTGGAGGCCGCCGAGGCGGCGGGCGGCGACAGCCGCGGGCTGCAATCGGCGGCGCTGCTGATCCTGTCGCCGGACCGGCCGCCCCTCGACCTGCGGATCGACCATGACGCGCGGCCGGTCGCCGCGCTGCGCGGCTTGTGCGACCGGGCCCATCGCCCGCCCTATCACGACTGGCTGTCCGAGGTGCCGGTGCTGCGCGACCGGGCCCGCCACCCGGCCGGCTGAGCCCGCGTCAGTCGGCCATGAAGCGGCGCATCAGCCGCGCCTCTTGCGCCGCCATCATCTGTTCCGCGCCCGCCATGTGCGAGGCCATGATCGACCGGGCCCGCGCCCCGTCGCCATCACGCAGGGCGCGCACCAGTTCGATCTGGTGATGCCGGCCGCGTTCCCACAACGCGTGGTTCGGCGGTTCGTAAAGCCGGCGGTAGACCGTCAGGTCGGTGAGAATCCGCGCCATGAAGCCGATCACGAACCCCAGCAGCCGGTTGCCCGCGAAATCCGCCAGCCGTGCGTGGAAGGCCAGCGAGGCGACGTGCTGTTCCTTCTCCTCCTCGGCGCTTCGCGCGGGCTCGGGGTGCCGTTCGGCCAGCGCCTGCAACTCGTCAAGCTGCGCGGCGTTCAGCCGGCCGGCGAGGCTGGCGGCCAGTTCCGGTTCCAGCGCCTTGCGCATCTGGTAGATGTCGGCCACCGAAAGATCCTGAAAATAGAAGTAGTTGGCCAGAAGCGACCGGGCGCGCTCCGCCGAAACCTCGCCCACGAAACTGCCGCCGCCCGGCCCGGTTCGCGTCACGATCAGCCCCTGCGCCTCGAGGATCCGCATCGCCTCGCGCACGGTGCCCTTCGACACGGCGAACAGCCCGATCATCTCGGCCTCGTTCGGCAGCTTGTCGCCCTGTTTCAGGTCGCGTTCGACGACCCACTGCTTGATTTCCTCGGCGACCCGCACCGGCCGGGACCGTCTGGGCCGGTCCGTGGGCTTGCTGCTGCCGTCCATCCTGCGCCCCGCGTTTTTATCATGATAAAACATAGCGACGGCCGGGCGGGATGTGTAGCGGATTGTTCCACCGGCGGCCGCCCAGCCCGCGCGCCGCCGCGCCTTTGCGCTTGTTACCGCGGCCGCCGACGGGCTAATCCCGCAGGACCGGGCCGGACGACCGGCCGAAGGCGAAAGGCGGCGCATGAAGACCTACACGATCGCGGCGATCCCGGCCGATGGCATCGGCCCCGAGGTGATCTCTGCCGGGCTGACCGTCCTCGACGCGCTGGCGGCGCGCGACGGCGGCTTCCGGCTGGACGTGACGCAGTTCGACTGGGGCTCGGACCACTACAGGGCGCATGGCCGGATGATGCCCGAGGACGGGCCCGACCGGCTGAAGGCCTTCGACGCGATCTATTTCGGCGCGGTCGGCGCGCCCGACGTGCCCGACCACGTCACGCTGTGGGGCCTCCGGCTGCCGATCTGCCAGGGGTTCGATCAATACGCCAACGTGCGGCCGACGCGGATCCTGCCCGGCATCCGCGCGCCGCTGGCCGGTGTCGGGCCGGGCGATCTGGACTGGGTGATCGTGCGCGAGAATTCCGAGGGCGAGTATTCCGGCGCCGGCGGCCGGGTGCACCGGGGCCTGCCCGAAGAGGTCGCGACCGAGGTTTCGGTCTTCACCCGCAGCGGGGTCGCGCGGATCATGCGTTACGCCTTCCGTCTGGCCCGGTCACGGCCGCGCAAGCTGCTGACCGTGGTGACGAAATCCAACGCCCAGCGCCACGGCATGGTGATGTGGGACGAGATCGCCGCGGAGGTCGCGACCGAGTTTCCCGACGTGACATGGGACAGGATGCTGGTCGACGCGATGACGGTGCGCATGGTGCTCAGGCCGCAAAGCCTCGACACGATCGTGGCGACGAACCTGCAGGCCGACATCCTGTCGGACCTTGCCGGGGCGCTGGCCGGATCGCTGGGCGTGGCGCCGACGGCCAATATCGATCCCGAGCGGCGGTTTCCGTCGATGTTCGAGCCGATCCACGGATCGGCCTTCGACATCACCGGCCAGGGCATCGCCAACCCGGTGGCGAGCTTCTGGACCGGGGCCCAGATGCTCGACCACCTGGGCGAGGCGGGGGCCGCCGCACGGCTGATGCGGGCAGTGGAACAGGTCTGCGCCGCGGGCATCACGACCCCCGACATCGGCGGCACGGCCACGACGCGCGAGGTGACCGAGGCGGTCGTCGCCGCGATCCGCGGCGCGAACGACTGATGGGCCTGCGGCCGGGTCAGATCCGGTCGCGGAAGATGTCGATCTCGAACTGGCTGACATGGGCGGCGAGACGGTCGTGTTCCTGCGTCTTGGCGGCGACATAGGCCTCGTGGAACAGCGGCGGGATCACGCCGCGCAGCCAGGCGCTGTCGCGGAACCGCGCGATCGCCTCGGGCATCGTGGTCGGAACGGTGGCGAGGTCGGCGTCATCCGGCGCCCCGGTGACCGGCGGCGGCGGCGGCTCAGCCCCGCGGATCCCGTCCAGCGCGGCGCGCAGGACCAGCGCGGGCAGCAGATAGGGGTTGGCATCGGCGCCGCCGATCCGGTGCTCGATCCGTCGCGCCGTGCCCGGCCCGCCGGGAATGCGGATCGGCAGGAACCGGTTGTCATGGCCCCAGGCCAGCATCGTCGGCGCGTAGGCATTGCCCGCCAGCCGCCGATAGGAGCTGTAATGCGGCGCCATGACAAGCTGCATCTCGGCCGCGCGGTTCAGGATACCCGCCACCGCGTGGCCCAGCGCCGCCGCGCCCCGCGGCGTGCCGTCGTCGAAGATGTTCCGCCCCTGCCCGTCCAGAACGCTGAAATGCAGGTGCAGCCCGGCCCCGTCGAGCCCCTCGAAGGGTCGCGGCATGAAGGTCGCGCCGAAGCCGTGACGGCGGGCGATGTCGCGGATCATCAGCCGCAGGATCGTCAGGTCGTCGGCGGCCTTCATCACGTCGGCGG
>CAYUXM010000297.1:0-3165 GCA_964448765.1 uncultured Rhodobacterales bacterium | reverse complement strand
CGCTCGACGCGCTGGGGATCGACTATATCGAGGGCGGCTGGCCCGGCGCGAACCCCACCGACAGCGAGTTCTTCGCGGCCCGGCCCGACACCCGCGCGACCTTCACCGCCTTCGGCATGACCAAGCGCGCCGGCCGCTCGGCGGACAATGACGACGTGCTGGCCGCGGTGCTGGATGCCGGCACCCCGGCCGTCTGCCTCGTCGGCAAGTGCCACGATTTCCACGTCACCACCGCGCTGGGGATCACGCTGGAGGAGAACCGCGAGAACATCGCCGCCTCGATCGCCCATGTCGCGGCGAAGGGCCGCGAGGCGCTGTTCGATGCCGAGCATTTCTTCGACGGCTGGACGGCGAACCGCGACTACGCGCTGGCCTGCCTGATCGCCGCGCGCGACGCCGGCGCGCGCTGGATCGTGCTGTGCGACACCAACGGCGGCACCCTGCCCGACGAGATCGGCCGGATCACCGCCGAGGTGATCGCGGCGGGCATCCCCGGCGACCGGCTGGGCATCCATTGCCATGACGATACCGGCACCGCCGTCGCCGGGTCGCTGGCCGCCGTGATGGCGGGGGCGCGGCAGGTGCAGGGCACGCTGAACGGGCTGGGCGAACGCTGCGGCAACGCCAACCTGACCACGCTGATCCCCACGCTCATGCTCAAGGAACCCTATGCCGGCCGGTTCGAGACCGGGGTGACGCCGGAGGCGCTGGCCGGGCTGACCCGCGTCAGCAGGATGCTCGACGACATCCTCAACCGGGTTCCGCTGCGGGCCGCGCCCTATGTCGGCGCCTCGGCCTTCGCGCACAAGGCGGGGCTGCATGCCTCGGCGATCCTCAAGGATCCGGCGACCTACGAACACATCGACCCGGCGCTGGTCGGCAACGCCCGGCTGATCCCGATGTCGAACCAGGCCGGGCAGTCGAACCTGCGCGCCCGCCTTGCCGCCGCGGGGATCGAGGTCGCGCCGAAGGACCCCGCGCTTGGCCGGATCCTCGACGAGGTCAAGCGGCGCGAGGACATGGGCTATGCCTATGATGGCGCGCAGGCCAGTTTCGAACTGGTGGCGCGGCGCGAACTGGGGTTGCTGCCCGCGTTCTTCGAGGTCAAGCGCTACCGGGTGACGGTGGAGCGGCGGAAGAACAAGTACAACCGCATGGTCAGCCTGTCGGAAGCCGTGGTGGTGGTGAAGGTCGGCGACCGCAAGATGCTCTCGGTCTCCGAATCGATGGACGAGACCGGGCAGGATCGCGGCCCGGTCAACGCGCTGGCCAAGGCGCTGGCCAAGGATCTCGGCCCCTACCAGTCGCTGATCGAGGACATGCGGCTGGTGGATTTCAAGGTCCGCATCACGCAAGGCGGGACCGAGGCGGTGACCCGCGTGATCATCGACAGCGAGGACGGGCAGGGGCGGCGCTGGTCGACCGTGGGGGTGAGCGCGAACATCGTCGACGCCTCGTTCGAGGCGCTCCTGGACGCGATCAACTGGAAGCTGGTGCGCGACCGCGGGGCGGCGTGATGGCGGCCGACGGGGTGGCCGCCTGCGCCGCGATCGTCCAGCGCGGCGATCCCGATCGCTTCCTCGCCGCGATGGCCGCGCCGGTGCCGGCGCGCGCCGCGCTGTTCCCGCTTTACGCCGCCTACCTGGAGATTGCCCGCGCGCCCTGGGTGACGGCGGAGCCGATGATCGCCGAGATGCGGCTGCAATGGTGGCGCGATGCCATGACGGAGGCCGCGGCAGGGCAGGTGTGTGCGCATGAGGTCGTCACACCGCTGGCGGAGGTGATCGCGGCGCAGGCGCTGCCGGCAGCGCTGTTTCACGAGATCGCCGAGGCCCGGCGCTGGGATATCTATCGCGAGGCCCACGGGGACGAGGCCGCGCTGATCGCCTATCTCGACGGCACCGGCGGCGCGCTGATGGCGCTGGCGGTGCGGGCGCTGGGGATCGAGGCCGATGCGGGCGCCCGCGCGCTTGGCCGGGCGCAGGCGCTGGCTTCCTACCTGCGTGCGGTGCCCGAGCTTGAGGCGCGCGGCCGGGTGCCCTTGGTCGATGGCCGGGCCGGGGCGGTGACGGCGCTGGCGCGGCAGGGGCTGGGCTGGCTGGCCGAGGCGCGGGCGGCGGGCCTGCCGCGGGCCGCGGCCCCGGCGCTGCGCGCGGCCTGGCAGGCCGGGCCGGTCCTGCGGCTGGCGGCGCGGGAGCCCGCGCGGGTCGGGCAGGGTGCTCTGACCCGGTCCGAGGCGGCGCGGCGCGCCGGCCTGTTGTGGCGGACCATGCTGGGCACCTGGTAGGGTCAGGCGGCGCGGGGCCGGAGCACCAGCCAGATCAGCGAGCCGCCGGCGAGCACAAGGAACGGCAGCATCGCAAGGTTCACCGCCTGCCAGCCGGCCTCCACCCCCGTGCCGGAACAGTTCATCAGCGTGCCCGACGACAGCGAGGCCGCCGTCACCCCGCCGAACACGATCAGGTCGTTCATCCCCTGCACCAGCCCGCGTTCATGCGGCTGGTAGGCGGTGGCGAGCATCGTCGTGGCGCCGATGAAGCCGAAGTTCCAGCCCACGCCCAGCAGCACCAGCGCGACGAAGAACTGCTCGAGCTCCACCCCCGACAGCGCCACCGCGCCGGCCCCGGCGAGGATGAAGAGACCAAGGCCCACCACCTTCTCGGCCCCGATCCGGGCGATGATATGGCCGGTGACGAAGGATGGCGCATACATCGCCAGCACATGCGCGGTGACCACGTCGGCCGCGTCGCCGGTGTCGAACCCGCAACCGACGACCGCGAGCGGCGTCGAGGTCATGACAAGGTTCATCAGCGCGTAGGAGACCATCGCGCAGGTGATCGACACCGCGATCACCGGGTCGCGCAGCAGCTCCATCCGGCTGCGCACCGGCAGCCGGCTTTCGCCGGGCGCGGGCCGGGGCGGCGGCGGCGCGTCGAGAAAGCCGATCATCACCGCGCCCAGAAGGTTCACCGCGACCACCGCCAGATAGGTGCCGAGGAACGGGATCACCATCGCCTCGGCGGTGACCTTGACAAGCTGCGGGCCGCTGATCGCGGCCAGCAGCCCGCCGGCCATCACGTAGGACACCGCCTTGGGCCGGAACGCCTCGGACGCCGAATCGATCGCGGCGAAGCGGAAGAATCCCTGCGCCGACATGTACATGCC
>CAYUXM010000296.1:0-3224 GCA_964448765.1 uncultured Rhodobacterales bacterium | reverse complement strand
GATACCGGCACCGAGGTCGTGGCGCGGATATCGCGGCTGCGGATCGAATAGCGCCTCCGGCGCCGATGCCGCAAGCGGCGGCATCGGCCCGCGCCTAGCCGTCCGCCGCCAGCGCCTTTTCCAGTTCCGGCACGAAGCGCTGTTCGTAATCCGAGCCAATCAATGGCCCGATGAATTTGTAGAGCACAGTCCCATCCCCGCCAACGATGAAGGTTTCGGGCAGTCCCGTTAGACCCCAGTCTACACGTATACGGCCCTTAGGATCGCTCGCGACAGCGAAGAACGGGTTACCGTCTTCCTTGAGATAGGCCAGCGCATTGGGCTCCTCATCTTGAACATTGATGCCCGCCACACGGATACCATCAGCGGCCAGTTGCAACAGAGTCGGGTGTTCCGCCCGGCAAGGTGGGCACCAAGTCGCCCAGAAGTTGACCAACGTGACCTGGCCAGACCGTAGGTCGGCATCTGTAAGCTGCGCGATTCCCTCCAACCCAATTTCGGGAACGGCGGGCGCCTGCTTATCAATAAACACCGATGGAAGATCATCGGGATTAGGGCGGTTCAAGCCCCAGATTGCCAAGTAGGCAAATCCAGAGAAAACCAAAATTGGCAGGATCATCAGCGGGGAAAGCCTAGCCATCGCGCGCCATCCGGTCTTCCTGCGCCGCAAGCGCCCGGCGCACCCTGGCAGCGCGCCACCAGCTCAGCCCGACGATCGCCGCGAGCAGCACCAGCGTCACCCCATAGGCCGACAGGACGGCAGCGGCGTATTTTCCGAGATCGGGCATCATGCCATCCGCTCCCGCGCTTCCAGCGCCTTGAGCCGGCGCAGCCGGATCTCCGTTCGCGTGCGCAACAGCAACAGCGCCACGAACAGCCCCACGAAGCCCGCGATGCACACCAGCAGCGGGAAATAGAACACGTCGGCCACGTTTTCCTCCTTGTCGAGCGACAGCGAGGCGCCCTGGTGCAGGCCCTGGTTCCAGAAGTTCACCGCGTAACGGCTGAGCACGGCAAAGACCGATCCGACGAGGCACAGAACCCCGGTCAGGTCCGCCGCGGTATCAGGGTTGTCGATCGCCTCCCACAGCGCGACATAGCCCAGGTAGAACAGGAACAGGATCAGGAACGAGGTCAGCCGCGGATCCCAGGCCCACCAGGTGCCCCACATCGGCTCGCCCCAGATCGCCCCGGTGAACAGCGCGATCAGCGTCATCGTCACCCCGATCGGCGCCGCCGCCTTGGCCGCCAGCGCCGAGACATGGTGCCGGCGAACGAGCCAGATCAGCGAGGCGGCCAGCATCATCACCCAGATGTTGATCGCCATCATCGCGGCGGGCACATGGATGTAGATGATCTTGACGGTCGATCCCTGCTTGTAGTCGTCCGGCGTGAAGAAGAACCCCCAGACCAGCCCGACAACCAGCGCCACGGCCGACAGCCCCGCGACCCAGGGCAGCAGCCAGCCCGAGGTCTGCATGAACTTCTTTGGGTTCGCATATTCCCAGATCGACATGGTCCGGGGTTTAGGGGGGTTCGGCATGACTCTCAACTCAAATTCGCGCGGGGGCTCAGCGCAGATTGACGCGGATCGCCGCGGCCGAGGCGAAGGGCAGCAGCGCCACCGCCGCCGCCGTGATCCCGGCCAGCAGCAGCAGGGGCGTGGCGGTGTCCATCCCCATCGCGCCGCGGCGGCTGACCTCGGCGCCGAAGATCAGCGTCGGCACGTAAAGCGGCAGCACCAGCAGCGACAGCAGCAGGCCGCCGCGCTTCAGCCCCACCGTCAGCGCCGCGCCGAAGGTGCCGATCACCGACAGCGCCGGGGTGCCGATCGCCAGCGACAGCGTGACCCAGCCGAAGCCCGGTTCCGGCAGGTTCAGCAAAACCCCGAAGACCGGCGCGGCCAGCGTCAGCGGCAGGCCGGTGGTCAGCCAGTGCGCCGCGGCCTTCATCGTCACCACGCCCTCCAGCGGGATCGGCGCGGTCGCCAGGAGGTCGAGCGAGCCGTCCTCGTAATCCAGCGCGAGGATCCGGTCGAGCGACAGCAGGCAGGCCAGCAGCGCGCCGACCCACAGGATGCCGGGCGCGATCTTCGCCAGCGTCGCGCTTTCGGGGCCGACGCCGAAGGGCACAAGCACCGTCACGATCAGGAAGAACGCCAGGCCAAGGCCGAAGCCGCCACCGGCGCGGATCGCCAGCCTGAGGTCGCGGGCCACCAGCGCGATCATGCGAAGGCCCCGTCGAAGGACCGGTCGAACTCGCCCGAGATGCCGCCCTCGCCCGGCGGCCGGGCCTTGAAGGCGGCGAGGTCGAGCACCCGAGCCTCGGGCAGGCCAAGGTCGATATGGGTGGCGATCACCGCCATGCCGCCGGCGGCCAGATGGCCGCGCACCGCCTCGCCGAACAGCGCGACCGAGGCGGTATCCAGCGACACGGTCGGTTCGTCCAGCACCCAGACCGGCCGGCCCGTGACCAGAAGCCGCGCCAGCCCCAGCCGCCGTTTCTGGCCGGCCGACAGGCTCATCGCCGGCCGCGTGGCAAGCTGGGCCAGGTTCATCCGCGCCATCGCCGGCGCGATCGCGCCGGTGCCGTAGACCGCCGCCCAGAAGCCAAGGTTCTCCGCCACCGTCAGCGTCGCCTTCAGCCCGTCGGCATGGGCGGCATAGGCAATCGCCTCGGCCGGCAGGCTCATCGTGCCCGCGAGCGGCGGTTGCAGCCCGGCCAGCGTGCGCAGCAGCGTGGTCTTGCCGATGCCGTTCGGCCCGCGCAGGATCAGCGCCTCGCCGCCCGAAACGGCAAATCCCAACCCCTCAAGCACGGGCACGCCGCCCCGCGCGACGGCAAGATCGGAAACGCTGAGGTCCATGCCCGGCCCTACCCCGCCGGGGCCGCGACCGGCAGGAGCGCCGCGGCGACCCGCCGCCCCTCGGACAGAAGCACGTTGAAGGTGCGCGCCGCGGCCGGCGTGGCCATGTTTTCCACCCCAAGGCCGGCGGCCTCGAGCGTGTCGCGGAACCCGGCCGGCAGATGCGCGGTTTCCGCCCCGGTGCCGATGAACAGCACGTCGATATCGCCGGCCAGCGCCAGCAGGCTGTCGGTATCGTCGTAGCCGCCCCAGGCGACGTGATCGGCGCCGCGCAGCAAGACCGCGCCCTCGACCACCTGCCCCGCGATCCGGAAGAACCCCGGCCCGTAGCCGTCCACCGGCACCAGCCCGCCGAAAC
>CAYUXM010000295.1:0-3249 GCA_964448765.1 uncultured Rhodobacterales bacterium | reverse complement strand
CGCCGATCATGGTTTCGGCGACGCTGGGGATCGCCACGGCGATCATCACCGAATCGGCGCTGTCGTTCCTCGGCTTCGGCTTCCCGCCCGATTTCCCCACCTGGGGGCGGCTGTTGTTCGACTCTGTCGACCGGATGCAGCTGTACCCCGAACGGGTGGTCTGGCCGGGGCTCGCGATCTCGCTCACCGTGCTGTCGGTCAACTACATCGGCGACGGCCTGCGCGACGCGCTCGACCCGCGAATCCGCGGCCGCTGAGGCGAAAAGGATACCCGCCCACCCCTGCCCGCCGCAGCGGAACGCGCGTCGCGCCGCGCGGCGTGAACGGAACGGCTGTTTTCGCTGAACAGGACTCGCGGAACATCGTTCCGCGATAGGCCCGGCATCAGGCCTGGCGGGCGCTTGATTGCCCGGAAAAGCCCGGCATATGGGAACAGGTGTTCCATGAAGGGCAGTCACCATGTTCGAAAGCCTTGGCCTCGAGTCCCTCACACCCCGGTCCGCCGCGCTGATCCTCGGTCTCGCCCTTGGCGCGGTCTTCGGCGCGCTGGCGGAGGTTTCGGCCTTCTGCTTTCGCCGCGGCATCGTCGCCGGGCCGGACCGCCGCGCGGCGCTGGGAACATGGATGGCGGCGCTGGCGGTCGCGGTGGCGGCGACACAGGCCGCGGTGGCGGCCGGGCTGCTCGACCTGTCCGGCCACCGGCTGCTGGCGGCGGAGTTGCCGTGGCTGGCGATCGGCGCCGGCGGGCTGGCCTTCGGCGCGGGCATGGTGCTGGCCCGCGGCTGCCCGGCGCGGCTGACGGTGCTGGCCGCCTCGGGCAACCTGCGCGCCGCGCTGGTTCTGCTGGTCTTCGCGCTGGTCGCGCAGGCGGCGATGAAGGGCGCGCTTGCGCCGGCGGTGCAGGCGCTGGCCGCGCCGCGGCTGGGCATCGGCGCCGGGTTGGCCGCCCTGCCCTTCGGCCCGCTTCCGGTCGCGGCGGCGCTCGTCGCGGCGGCGCTGGCGCTGGCCCTGCGGTCCGGCGCGCCGCGCCGGCACCTCGCGGCCGCGGGTGGCATCGGCCTTGTCGTCGCAGCCGGCTGGCTGGGCACCGGCCTCGTGCTGCAGGACGCGTTCGACCCGATCCCGGTCGAAAGCCTCGCCTTCACCGCGCCGATGGCCGACACGCTGTTCTGGACCGCCGCCGCCACCGCCGTCGATCCCGGCTTCGGCCCCGGCCTCGTGGCCGGCACGCTGGCCGGCGCCTTCATGCTGGCCCGGTTCTCGGGCCGGTTTCGCTGGCAAAGCTTCACCGGCCCGGCCGAGACCGGGCGCTACCTTGCAGGCGCCGGGCTGATGGGGGTCGGCGGGGTGCTGGCCGGCGGCTGCACCATCGGCGCCGGGCTGTCGGGCATCCCCACCCTGTCGCTGGCCGCGCTCTACGCGCTGGCCGCGATCGCCGCCGGGGCCGTCGCGACGGACCGGGCGCTCAGTGCAGCCGGTCGCGCACCCGCCGGATCAGCAGCCAGACCGCAAGCAGTACCGGCGGAGTGAGCAGCGCGGTCGCGATCCCCTTCGACAGTCCCGCCGCCTCGGCCAGCGGGTAGACGAGATACGCGGCGAGGTTCACCGCGTAATAGCTGATCGCCACCACCGAAAGCCCCTCGACCGTGCGTTGCAACCTGAGTTGCAGGTCGGCCCGCCGATCCATGCTTTCCAGCAGCGTCTGGTTCTGGGCGCTGCGTTCCACATCGACGCGGGTGCGCAACAGTTCCGCCGCGCGCTGCGCCCGTTCGGCCATCGACAACAGCCGCTTCTCGGTGGATTTCACCGTGCGCATCGCCGGATCGTAGCGCCGCATCATGAATTCCACGAAGGTCTGGCGGCCGTTCACGCGGGTTTCGCGCAGCACCCCGATCCGGTTCGCCACGATCGCCTCGTAGGCCGCCGTGGCGCCGAAGCGGAAGGTGAACTGCACCGACAGGCTTTCCAGCTCGGCCGAGATTTCCAGCAGGTCGTGCAGCGCCGTCTCGGGCGAGCGGTCGGTCTTGTCCAGCGCCTCGACAAGGCCCGACAGCTTCGGGTCCAGCGCGTTCAGCCGCTGCGTCAGATGGCGCGAGCGCATCAGCCCCAGCATCGACATCGAGCGATAGGTCTCGATCTCGCACAGCCGCTGCACGATCCGGCCGACGCGGCGCTTCCCGGTGCCGGGGCGGATGAAGACGGCAAAGCGCATGTGCCCCGCCGGGTCGATCCGGAAATCGCCGGCGATGATCGCCGCGCCGTCCAGCACCCGGCTGGCGGCCAGGCTTTCGGGCACGAACCATTCCTCCAGCCGGGCGATGATCTGGGCCTCGTCCTCGGGCATCTCCTCGACCCGGATCAAGAGCGAACACAGCCGCTTGCCGTTCGCCACCGCCAGCCAGTCCTCGGGAAAGACCTCGGCCTCGGCCGGGTCGAACGGCCGGTCGGACACGCCCTTGCCGAAGGCCGAGTAGGTCACGAACTCGGTATGGCTTTCCCATTTCAGCTCGTGCCGTCCGATGGCGCCGGAGAAATGCGTCGCCTCGGGCTGCGGATGGGCGCTGCCGTGCCGGTCGAGAAGGTCGAGCAGATGCGCGCGGTCGCGCGACCGGTCGCGGTTCTGCGCGTCCTTGGGTTCCTTGATCGCGACGTAGACGGCGTGGCAGGGCACGCTGAGCGACGGGAACGGCCGCGCGTGCAACTCGTTGACCACGTTGTAGCGCTGCGGATGGTCGGAAATCGTGGGCATCGGGGCCTCTCGGGCGGGATTGGCCCTCACATAAGGCGCATCGGCGCTGCGGTCCAGCGAGCGGCGGGAATACATGGGTATGCCGCGGCCCTGTTGCAGCGACGCAAGATCACGCTTTGCCGCACGAGTTCGCCCAGAGTCTCTAGCATCGCCACATCGTTAAAAACGATAGGAGCGACTATGCAGACCCTCTTCCGCACAGAAACAAGTCCAGACCTGCACAAACTCGCTGACGCTTTGCAGTCCAGTCCGGCTGAACTGCAATGCAATGGGGAACCAGTAGAAGTGCTGTGGTTTCAGATTCACCAAGTGAACGACCAGACAACAAAGGTAGTTCTGATCTGGAACTACAAATGAGAAAAGCCCCGGCGTCGCCGCCGGGGCCCCAATTCTTCGCCGAAGGATCGCCAGCTATTCCACCAGCGGCAGCAGGCTGTCGACCGATTTCTTGGCGTCGCCGTAGAACATCCGCGTGTTGTCCTTGTAGAACAGCGGGTTCT
>CAYUXM010000294.1:0-3249 GCA_964448765.1 uncultured Rhodobacterales bacterium | reverse complement strand
ACTCCCCACTCCCCACTCCCCGCGGCCCACATTTCGACGTTCCCCCTTCCTGGGGAGTCTGATAAGCTGATTTGGATGGCCCGGGGAGGATTTGATTGGCCGCCACTCACCACTCGCCACTCACCACTCACCACTCACGACCGCCCACCTCGCGTCCCGCGTTCCACTCCGGGCGCGTCGCTGCACCTCCCGGCGTCCCTTCCCCGCCGGGGGGTGCCTTCTCTGCCATGATCCCCGTCGAAAAGGAATCTGCGATTGCCGACCTGCTGGGGCGGGGGTTGCCGCAACGCCGGATTGCCTCCCTGGTGGGGGTGTCGCGGGGCACGGTCGGGGCGATCGCCACGGGGCGGCGGCCCGTCCACCTGCGCCGGCCCGCCCAGCAGGCGGAGGAGCCGCGACGGATGGGCCGGTGCCCGACCTGCGGGCGCCAGATCATGCTGCCCTGCCTGGCGTGTGCGGCGGGGGAGGGGCCCCATATCATGTCCCCCCGGCCGGACGACGCCGGGGCCTGCCAACTCGATCTGCACGGCGAGGTGCGGCACCGGTATGAACGGCTCCGGCGGTACCGCCAACAGGCCCGACTCGATGCGATCGAGGCCGACCTGGACGCCTGGCAGGAGGGGCGGGGCGACGACGAGCTGGACCTGTTGCCCCCGTTCGGCGCGGTCGACGAGCCGCTGGAACGGCCGGACCCCTCGCCGGAGCCGGATTTGGAGCTGTGGGAGGAATAGCGTCGCAATTGGGCCACGCCAGGGGCCAGAATCGATAACGTGCCCATCCCGCCGACCGCCTACTGCCCACCGCCGACCGCCGACGCAATGCCCAAGGCCCAATGACCAGTCGAGACGCGATCTGCGTCTACCGCCGATACGAGGCCGTCCGGCACCTGATCCGGGACGGCGATCTCGTGTTAAAACGGGGCGGCGGCCTGATCGGACGGGCCGGCCGGAGCCGGTACCGCCACGCCGGAATGGCCTCCTGGTGGGGCGGCGACTTGATGCTGTTGGAGATGGTCCAGTGGCACGGCGGCCGCGCCGTGACGCTGGGCAGCCAAATCAAGCGGTTCGACGGCCTCTTCGACGTGTTCCGGGCCGGGCCGGGCGGCCCGCGGCGCTGGCCCCGTTTCGATCGCGTCCAGGCCGTGCGATTCATGCGGCGGCTGACCGGCCAGCCCTACGGCTGGTCGACGATTTTTGCGATATCCTGCCTGCACCTGCCCGGCCTCTGGCGGCTGCCCTGGGCGCGGCGGATCGCGCGCCGGGGCGATCGGCCCGACGCGGTCCCCGGCGGCCAGCTCGCCGACACCTACGGCCCGGCGATCTGCTCGGAGGCCGTCTCCGCCGCCTATCGCGCGGGCGGCGGATTCGATCCCGTCGTCGGCCTGGCCGATCGGCTGACCGAGCCGGCCGACCTGGCGCGGAGCCCGTTTTTTGCCTACCAATTCACACTCGTCTTCTGAAGTACGCTTTTTGGGAGAAGTCGCCATGCGACCCGTTACGCTCTGTTTGGCCGGTCTGTTCTTGTGGGTGATCCTGTCGTCCGGCGCTGCCACCGCGCACGGTGCGGTCCGCGACTGCTACGCCGCGTCGTGCCGGGTCCATGCGCCGGGTGCCATGGGATCGGGCGTCGCGATCATGAACCGGCCGGTGGTCTGGGTGTTGTCGAATGCCCACGTCGTGGGCGAAGTGGAGGAGGACGAGGACGAGGACGAGGACGAGGACGAGGACAAGCCGAAAATCGTGGAATGCGAATTTTGGTGGCCGACCGGCCGAGAGTGGATCAAATCGGAGCCGATTGAAGGATGCGTCATATGGGGACGCAAGGAGGCATCAAAGGGCGTCGACGCCGCGGTGATCCAGATCCCGCGGTCGAGTTTCTGGGGCCGCGTGCCGCCGGCCTTGCCGCTGGCGCCGCCGGATTACGTTTATCCGAAGGGGATGGAGGCGATCCGGGTGAGCTGCCCGGGCGCCAAATCGTTGCGGGTGATTCCGAGCCGGTTGGAGCGCTATCACACGGGCGTGCCCTGGATGAAGCTGACGCCGGCCGCCGAGGGCGGCGAGAGCGGTTCCGGGGTGTTCGATTTGGAGGGGAATTTTCTGCTGGGCCTGGTGGCGTGGAAGGATGGGACGCACGCCCTGGCCCAGTATTGCAGCCTATTGCATAGCCGATTGCATCCGCCGGAGTATCGGCGGTTTCGGCCGGAGCGGGTCTGGGAAGTGGCGTTGCCCGTGGACGAGGCGGCGACCGGATTCTGCGATCGGTTCCGGGACCAGGGCGGCGATCAGGGGCAACAGCCGGCGCCGAATCCTTATCCGACCCTGCCGGGCTATGGACCCGAGGCGATGGTGGATCGATCCGCACGCCAGGAAATTACGGGGCTGCAAGACGCCGTGGACGAGCTGGCCGACCAGGTCGAAGACCTGGAGAAGGACCTGGCCGAGAAGGAAGCGACGATTAAGACGCTGTTCGGCGAGGACCTCGAGGAGCTGACCGGGCTGGTGAACGCGGCGAAGGCGGCGGCCGAGGGCGCGGGCGAGGAGGTCGACGACAAGATCGCCGAGGCGGTACGGGAGATCCCGCAAGTCGACGTGGCGGCGGAGGTGGAGGATCGGGTCGGCGTGGTCCGCGACGGGCTGGCCAAGTTGCGAGAGCGAATCGAAGAGGCCAAAGAGGAGGGCGCCGAGGGCATCCGGGAAGTGGCCAGGAAGGTGGTCTGGGGGATTGTCCAAGCCTACGGCTGGCCGATCGGCGGGGCGTTGGCGTTGGCGTTGTTCCTGCTCTGGCGCCGCATTGAAGCGAAACGGGAGGCCGGCGAGCCGCTGCTCTATGAGCGGGCGGTGGCGAGGCTGCATCAGCGGATTCACCCCGAATCGCCAGGCAACGAATGATGAGCAACGGCGAGAACGGCAACGGTGCAGGCGCGTTAGGCCTGATCTTGAAAGTGGCGCTACCGGTAGCCACGGGGGTGGTCATTCCGGTCTTGCTGGCGATCATCCCCTGGATGATGCGGGTCCAGGCTTCGCTGGCCCAGCTTGGCCAGCAGATCAGCCATGTCTCTCGGGAGATGGCCGATCACCAGAGCGAACACACCAGGATTTGGAGCAAGCTCGACGCCCTCCAAGAGCACGCGGCGCGCCTCGACGTGGACGTCGCCGAGCTCCGCCGGCCAGCCGATCCTGCAATCTCTCCACGCCCCTAAGCTCCACGGGTCCTACCCCCCCGCCCCCGGCCGCGCGAGCCCCGATCGAT
>CAYUXM010000293.1:0-3249 GCA_964448765.1 uncultured Rhodobacterales bacterium | reverse complement strand
TCACGCCGCGGTCGCGGTTCAGGATCGGCGCCAGTTCCGATCGCGCGATGATGTCACGCATCGCCGATTCCGCCACCGCGCGGATCGTGTCCGCCGGATCGGCAAGGTTGAACAGGAACTGCGCGGGGTCGCGGATGTTCCAGACCACCTGGAACTCGATATCGACGATGTTCTGGTCGCGGGTCAGCATCAGCCCGCTGTCGACGCCGCCGGAACGGGCCTGGCCGACCTCGGTTGACCGTTCGCCGGTGACCTGCACGATCTCGGCCGTCACGATCGGCCAGGGTGCGAAATTCAGACCGGGGTTGCCCACCGACGAGAAGCTGCCGAACATCAGCTCGACCGAACGTTCCTCGGGTTTGACGGTGTAGAAGCTGGCATAGGCCCACAACGCCGCCGCCGCGAGCGCCGCGATCCCCAGCGTGCCGCGGCTGAACGCCGGTCCGCCGGAGCCTGCGCCGCCCGGACCGCCGCCGCCGTTCGCCGGGCCACGCGGCCCGCGCCCGCCCATCAGGACGCGCAGCTGCTCCTGCCCCTTCTTCACGATCTCGTCGATCTCGGGGATCTGCGGTCCGTCATTCGGCCGGCGCGGGCCGCGCTTGTCGTCATCGTCGTCGTCGCGTCCGCCGCCACCGCCGCCCCAGGGGCCACCGTTTCCAGCCATGTGCGCTTCCATCCGTTGTTGGGTCGTGTTCATCGGCCTGCCCTGCGAATTGGGCACCCGGGGCCGAAAATCAAGCGGTGCGCACCGGTTTGCGCATCGTCACCATCTCTTCGCTGATCGTGGGGTGAACCGCGACCGTGCGATCGAAATCCTCTTTCGTCGCGCCCATGCGGATCGCGACGGCGGCAAGCTGGATCATCTCGCCGGCCTCGGGCGCGACGATGTGACATCCCAGCACGCGGCGGGTTTCGCCGTCTACCACAAGCTTCATCATCACCCGGTCCGACCGCCCGGCGAACAGCGAGCGCATCGGCCGGAACGAGGTGCAATAGACCTCGATCGGCCCGCGGTCGCGCGCCTGTTCCTCGGTCAGGCCGACGGTGCCAAGCTCGGGTCGGGTGAAGACCGCCGAGGGCACGAGATCGTGATCCATCTTCCGCGGCCGGCCGCCGAACACCGTGTCGGCGAAGGCATGGCCCTCGCGGATCGCCACCGGGGTCAGGTTGATCCGGTCGGTCACGTCGCCGACCGCGTAGATCGAGGGCACGCCGGTCTGGCTCCAGCCGTCGACCACGATCTCGCCGCGCCGGCCCAGCGCGACGCCGGCCTCGGCCAGCCCCATGCCATCGGTGTTCGGCACCCGGCCGGTGGCGTAGACGACGGCGTCGAACACCGCCTCGCGACCGGTGGAGGCGCGCACCCTCAGCCCGCCCTCTTCCCGGTCGATCCGCACGACCTCGGTGCCGACATGCAGCTCGATCCCGTCCTCGCGCATCCGTTCGGCGACCAGCCCGCGCGCCTCGTCATCGAAGCCGCGCAGCACCTGGGCGCCGCGGTAATACTGCGTCACCCGCACACCCAGCCCGTTCAGGATGCAGGCGAATTCGCAGGCGATGAAGCCGCCGCCGACGATCAGCACGGAACCCGGCAGCGTATCGAGCCGGAAGATGTCGTTCGAGGTCAGCACGTGTTCGGCGCCGGGAAAATCGGGTACGAAGGGCCTCCCGCCGGTGGCGACGAGGATATGCGCGGCGCTGACCTCGCGGCCGTCGGCCAGCCGCACGGTATGCGGATCGGCGATCTCGGCGCGCATGTCATGCACCGTCACCCCGGCCCCCGACAGGCCCGACCGATAGGCCGCCTCCAGCCGGTCAAGCTCGGCATCCAGCTTGCCGCGGAACGCCGGCCAGTCGAACCCGCCCGGCGTCACCTGCCAGCCATAGGCCGCGGCATCCGCCATCGCCTCGGGATAGGACGAGGCGAAGACCATCAGTTTCTTCGGCACGCAGCCCCGGATCACGCAGGTGCCGCCCATCCGGTATTCCTCGGCCAGCGCGACGCGCGCGCCATGCTCGCCCGCCGCGATCCGGGCCGCGCGCACCCCGCCCGATCCGCCGCCGATCACGAACAGGTCGACATCGAACTGCGCCATCGTCACACCCCCGCCGCCGCGCTGCCCTTGCCGGCGGGCGCCTCGATGACCTCGGTCGTGCCGTCGGGATGGCCGATCACCAGCCGGTCGCAGATATCGACGAAAAGGCCGTTCTCGACCACGCCGGGCACCTGGTTGAGCACCAGCGCCAGCCCGCGCGGATCGCCGATCCGGCCCAGCTGCAGATCGATGACGAAATTGCCCTCGTCGGTCACGAAGGGTTCGCCCCCCGCCAGCCTGAGCACCGAGGCGCGGCCATCGACATCGAAGGCCGCCAGCGCCTCTTCGACCAGCGCCTGGGTGGTGCGCCAGCCGAAGCGGATGACCTCGACCGGCAGCGGGAAGGCGCCCAGGCTGGCCACCCGCTTGCCCGCGTCGGCGATCACCACCATCCGGTCGGAGGCGGTGGCGACGATCTTCTCGATCAGATGCGCGCCGCCGCCGCCCTTGATCAGCGTGAGGTCGCCGTCGACCTCGTCGGCGCCGTCGATCGTGAGATCAAGCCAGCGCGCCGTATCGAGCGACACGACGTCAAGTCCGAGGCTGGCGGCCAGCTCGGCGGTGCGCTTCGAGGTCGGCACGCAGGTCAGCCGCAGGTTCTCGCGGCCCGCCCGTTCGGCCAGGCGGCGCACCATGACCGCGGCGGTCGAGCCGGTGCCAAGGCCCAGCTTCATCCCGTCCTCGACGAACCCGACCGCGCGTTCGGCCGCGGCAAGCTTCGCCCGGTCGCCGGGCGACAATTCGGCAGCCATCTGCCCCCCATCTCTTCACACGGGCCACGTTATAGGGAAGATACCGGGGCGGCGCGAGGGCCAATTCGCCGGTTCCGGCGCGGCCCGCCGCCGGAGCGCCGCAACAGGGGACGCCGGGATGTACGTGCTGCACTACGCGCCGGACAATGCCTCGGGCATCGTGCGGCTCGCGCTGGAGGAACTGGGCCTGCCCTACCGCGCCGCGCTGGTCGACCGGGCGGCGCGGGCGCAACACGCGCCGGCCTACCGGGCGCTGAACCCGCTGGGCCAGATCCCGGTGCTGGAAACCGCCGAGGGGCCGATCTTCGAGACCGCCGCGATCCTTCTGTGGCTGTCGGAGATGCATGGCGGGCTGGCGCCGGCGCCGGGCGCGCCGGGGCGCGGGCGCTACCTGACCTGGC
>CAYUXM010000292.1:0-3278 GCA_964448765.1 uncultured Rhodobacterales bacterium | reverse complement strand
CTGACGCTGATGGCCGCGGTGCACGGGTTCGAGGCCGACGGCTGGGCGGTGTTCGCCGATTAGGCCCGGACATCCGGCGCCTGCAAGCGCCGTGCAAGCGGCGTCGCGGGCGGTGACCGGCAGGCGGGCGTGGCCCGGTTTCCTCCGGCTGCCGAAATCGGGCGGCGCTGACGCTTCGCCGCGCCGCCATTCCCCTTGCGCCGCGCCCCCCGTTTCGTCTATAGGCCCCCGGTGGCCCGGCATGGGTCCATCCACCAGAACCAAGAAATGCCGTGTTGGCCCTGTCGTCGCTGATGGGTCGTTCCGGCAAGGAGAAGCGACATGAAACTGAATGAACTGCGCGACAACGACGGCGCGGCGAAGAAGAAGAAGCGCATCGGCCGCGGCCCGGGTTCGGGCAAGGGCAAGATGGGCGGACGCGGCATCAAGGGCCAGACCTCGCGCTCCGGCGTGGCGCTGAACGGCTACGAAGGCGGCCAGATGCCGCTGTACCGCCGGCTTCCCAAGCGCGGCTTCACCAAGCCCAACGCCAAGAAGTTCGCCGTCGTGAACCTGGGCCTGATCCAGAAATTCGTCGAGGCCGGCAAGCTCGACGCCAAGGCCGAGATCAACGAGGATGCGCTCGTGGCCTCGGGCCTGGTGCGGCGCAAGCTCGACGGCGTGCGGGTGCTGGCCAAGGGCGAGATCACCCAGAAACTCGATATCGCGGTCACCGGCGCCTCCAAGGCCGCCGTCGCCGCGGTCGAGGCGGCGGGCGGGTCGCTGAAGCTGGCCGGCGCTGCGGCCGAATAAGCGGTTGTGGGCGCCCGGCCGGGTGCCTACATAGCTTTAGGTTTTCCAACGCGCCGCCGGCCGGGAAACGGCCCGGCGGCGTTGTCACGAAAGAGACGGGCATGGCATCTGCGGCAGAGCAAATGGCGGCGAACCTCAGCTGGGGCGCGCTGGGCAAGGCCACCGACCTTCGGCAACGGATCTTCTTCACCATCGGGCTGCTGATCGTCTACCGGCTGGGCACCTACATCCCGGTGCCGGGGATCGACGGCGCGGCGCTGCGCGACTTCATGGAGGACGCGGCCGCGGGGCTTGGCGGCATCCTGTCGATGTTCACCGGCGGCGCGCTGGGCCGGATGGGGATCTTCGCGCTGGGGATCATGCCCTACATCTCGGCCTCGATCATCGTCCAGCTTCTCGCGACGATGGTGCCCGCCCTCGAACAGCTGAAGAAAGAGGGCGAACAGGGCCGCAAGAAGATCAACCAGTATACCCGCTACGGCACCGTGGCGCTGGCCACCTTCCAGGCCTGGGGCCTGGCCGTCAGCCTCGAGGCCGGCGAACTGGTGACCGATCCGGGCCTGTTCTTCCGGCTGTCCTGCGTCATCACGCTGGTCGGCGGCACGATGTTCCTGATGTGGCTGGGCGAACAGATCACCGCCCGCGGTATCGGCAACGGCATCTCTCTGATCATCTTCGTCGGCATCGTGGCCGAGATCCCTTCGGCGCTGGCGCAGTTCTTCAGCCAGGGCCGGGCCGGCACGATTTCCACCCCGGTGATCATCGGCGTGATCGTGATGGTGATCGCGGTGATGGCCTTCGTGGTGTTCATGGAACGCGCGCTGCGCAAGATCCACATCCAGTATCCGCGGCGCCAGGTCGGCATGAAGGTCTATGACGGCGGGTCCAGCCACCTGCCGGTCAAGGTCAACCCCTCGGGCGTGATCCCGGCGATCTTCGCCTCGTCGCTTCTGCTGTTGCCGACGACGATCTCGACCTTCTCGGGCCAGCAGACCGGCCCGGTGATGTCGACGATCCTGGCCTATTTCGGGCCCGGTCAGCCGCTCTACCTGCTGTTCTTCGCCGGTATGATCGTGTTCTTCGCCTATTTCTACTCGCTCAACGTCTCGTTCAAGGTCGAGGACGTGGCGGAGAACCTGAAGAACCAGAACGGCTTCATCCCCGGTATCCGGCCCGGCAAGAAGACCGAGGAGTACCTCGAATACGTCGTGACCCGCGTGCTGGCGCTCGGCTCGGCCTATCTCGCCGCGGTCTGCCTGTTGCCGGAAATCCTGCGCAGCCAGCTGGCGATCCCGTTCTACTTCGGCGGCACCTCGCTTCTGATCGTGGTGTCGGTTACGATGGACACGATCAACCAGATCCAGTCGCATCTGCTGGCGCACCAGTACGAGGGGCTGATCGAGAAGTCGCAACTGCGCGGGCGCAAGCGCGGCACCACCGGGGCAAAGAAGGCACCGAGCCGGCGATGACCACCAACATCATTCTTCTGGGCCCGCCGGGCGCCGGCAAGGGCACACAGGCGCGCCGCCTGGTCGACGAACGCGGGATGGTGCAGCTGTCGACCGGCGACATGCTGCGCGCGGCGCGGACCTCGGGCACCGAGATGGGCCGGAAGGTCGCCGAGGTGATGGATCGCGGCGACCTTGTCACCGACGAGATCGTCATCGGCCTGATCGAGGAACAACTGGAGGCGCAGAAGGACGCGGCCGGCTTCATCTTCGACGGTTTTCCCCGGACGCTCGCGCAGGCCGACGCGCTGGGCCGGCTGCTGGGCGGCACCGGCCGGCGGCTGGACGCGGTGATCGAGATGCGGGTCGATGACGAGGCGCTGGTGCGCCGGATCACCGGCCGGTTCACCTGCGGCAACTGCGGCGAGGTCTACCATGACGAGACGCGGCCGACGAAGGTGCCCGGCACCTGCGACGCCTGCGGCTCCACCGACCTGCGCCGCCGCGCCGACGACAACGAGGAAAGCCTGCGCCAGCGGCTGATGGAATACTACAAGAAGACCTCGCCGCTGATCGGCTACTACTACGCGCTGGGCGATCTGTTCACCGTCGACGGGCTGGCCGAGATCGACGAGGTCGCGCGCCGCATCGCCGGCATCCTCGACCAGGTCGCAAGCGCCTAGACCGCGGCGCGGTCCGGCCTTGACGGGCCGGGCAAAAGCCACTAGGTCGCGGTGTCTCTCCGGAGAATCGTTCGGGCCGTCGTGTCGCGAACCGAGTGGGCGCCATCCCGGCGGGATGGATCGCCGGTTGTGAAAAAAGGTTCCGGCACTACGGAATCGCAACGAAAGGACAAAGCGCGTGGCACGTATCGCTGGCGTCAACATCCCCACGGCAAAGCGCGTGCCGATCGCGCTGACCTACATCCACGGCATCGGCGCCGATAGCGCCCGGAAGATCTGCGAGGCGGTCAACATCGACGCCACGCGCCGTGTGAACGAACTCAGCGATGCCGAGGTGCTCGCGATCCGCGAACAT
>CAYUXM010000291.1:1353-3292 GCA_964448765.1 uncultured Rhodobacterales bacterium | reverse complement strand
AGCATCTCGGCCGGCAGCGCCGGGCCGACCGGTTCCACCAGCACCCGGATCGTGCCGCCGCAGGCCAGCCCCACGGCAAAGGCATCCTCGTCGGCCACCCCGAAGGTCAGAAGCCGCGGCCTGCCGTCGGCGAGCGCGGCGAGGCTGTCCTCGACCACCGCGCCCTCGACGCAGCCGCCGGAAACCGAACCCATCATCTCGCCCGCGCCGGAAACCACCAGCTGGCTGCCCACCGGGCGCGGCGCGCTGCCCCAGGTTTCCACCACGGTGGCCAGGCACGCGCCCTTGCCGGCGCGATGCCAGTGCTGCGCGATCTCGGGGATCCTGTCGTGATCGGGGCGTTGCATCCTTGCCTCCCTCGCCGGCCGCCGGCCCGCCCGGGGCGCGGCGGCGACCCGGCCAGCGCGAGTCCTAGCAGGCGCGCGCGACCGGGCAAAGAAAAACGCTGCGGGAGGGAGAGCCCGCAGCGTCGATCTGGCCCGGCATCGGGAGCGTGCCGGGCGCCGGCGGCCCTTCGGGCGGTGGGAGAACCGCCGGTTCGGGAGAGAAGGGAACCGTCACGTAAAAGACTAGGCGCCCCAACCCCTACGAGACTTGATCTGCGTCAAGCGGCACCGCCCGAGAGCTGCGACAAATGCGCAGCTGCCAGCAGTTGTTGCGGGCCGAACGCACATCGACGAACGCGATCGCCTGATCCGCCAGCAGCGCGGCGGCATGGCCGGGCACCTCGGACGCCGGCACCACGCGCCCGGTGCCGTAGACGATCCGGAAATCGGCGCCATAGCCCTTGAGCAGGTAGTCGGGGCTTGTCGACAGGATCGGCGGCGGCGCCCGGCCGGGCCAGCGGGCGCAGTCGTCCTCGCACAGGAAGATCGGGCCGGTTTCGGCATAGGGCTGCAACTCGGGGAACGGGCGATGCGCCAGCACCAGATAGCCCCGGCCCGCGGGCACGTCGTGCAGGCAATGCCGGCAGGGCACGCCGACCCCGTCGGAGACATGGCCGCGTTCGGGCGCCATCCCGTAGGCATCGGGCGCGCCCCGGCGCCAGGCGCGGGCAAGCTCGCCGGGCAGGGCCTGGTAGTCGAGGGTCATGGCAGGATCCTTTCGCTGCTGCCCCCTCGTTGTGGGGCCGGCGCGGGCGGCGGGCGACCCGGAACCTGTGCAAACCGCCCCCGCACGGCGCCCCGGGGATGATTCGGGGCCGAGACCCGGAACCCGGTTCGCAGGCCCGTCAGGCGGACCCGACCAGCCGCATCAGGCGCGCCTTCTCGCCGCTGTCGCGGGCGTCCGAGACCGCGCGGCCAAGCGCCTCGAGCGAGGCGACGGAATGGCCGGCGCGGAACGCGTCGACATGCGGCAGCATCGTCGCGATGCCGCGCGCCTTCGGCGCGAAACCTTCCCAGCGCAGCAGCGGGTTGATCCATATCAGCCGCCGCGCCGAGAGGTGCAGCCGCTCCATCTCGCGCCCCAGTTCGGCGGCATCGTCGCGGTCGAGCCCGTCGGTGATCAGCAGGACCACCGCGCCCTGCCCCAGCACCCGGCGCGACCAGTCGCGGTTGAAGGCGTGCAGGCAGGCGCCGATCCGGGTGCCGCCTTCCCAGTCCTGCGCCTCCGATCCGGCGGCGGCGAGCGCGGCGTCGACATCGCGCTGCGCGAGGTGACGGGTGATGTTGGTCAGCCGCGTGCCGAAGGTGAAGGCATGGACCTTGGCCCAGCCCGCGCCCTTTTCATTGGCCACCGCATGCAGGAAATGCAGCACCATCCGGGAATACTGCGACATCGAACCGGAGATGTCGCACAACGCCACCAGGTTCGGCCAGCGCTCCTGCCGCGACCGCCGGGCGATCGTGCGGATCTCGCCGCCCTGTTTCATCGCCATGCGCAGCGTGCGCCGCCAGTCGGCCCGCGCGCCGTGCAGGTCGGCCGCGGTGCGGCGCGA
>CAYUXM010000291.1:0-1253 GCA_964448765.1 uncultured Rhodobacterales bacterium | reverse complement strand
CCGGCCTGGGCCGCGCGTTCCTCCTGCACGCCGCGGATCGCGGGCAGCATCAGGCTCATCATGTGTTCTAGGTAGCGCGGATCGCGCCAGAACAGCCGGAACACCTGCGCGAAGACCGCGCGCTGTTCGGGGCGCGAGACGAAGACCGCGTGCAGCGCCCAGTAGAAATCACCCCGCCCGGTGAAGCCGGTGGCCTCGATCGCGCGGATCGCCTCGATCACCCGGCCGGGGCCGACCGGCAGGCCGGCCTTGCGAAGCGCGCGGGCGAAATGGACGATGTTCCGCACCAGCTTCGGATCGTCGGGCAGCGCCAGGTCGGGATAGGCGGGCATCGGCTCAGGCCGGCTCCGGGCCGGCGCGGACCTCGTCGAGCAGGCGCCTGGCCTCGGACCCCTCGATCTTCTGGATATCGTCCTGGTATTTCAGGATCGCGCCCAGCGTGTCGCCGATCACCTCGGGCGACAGCGCGATCACGTCGAGCGCCAGCAGGCACTTGGCCCAGTCGATGGTTTCGGCCACGCCGGGTTTCTTGAACAGATCCTCGGTGCGCAGGCGCTGGACGAAGGCCACGATCTCGCGGCTGAGGGCCTCGGCGGCGTCGGGCGCGCGGGCGCGCACGATCTCCATCTCGCGGTCGAACGCGGGGTAGTCGACCCAATGATAAAGACAGCGGCGCTTGAGCGCGTCATGCACCTCGCGGGTGCGGTTCGAGGTCAGGATCACGATCGGCGGTTCGGGGGCCTTCACCGTGCCCAGTTCCGGGATCGTGACCTGGAAATCCGACAGCGCCTCCAGCAGGAAGGCCTCGAACGGCTCGTCGGTGCGGTCCAGCTCGTCGATCAGCAGAACCGGCGCGCCGCCCGCCTGCGGCCGCATCGCCGCCAGCAGCGGGCGTTCGATCAGGTAGTCCTCGGTGAAGAGTTCCGATTTCAGCACGTCGCGGTCGGCCCCGCCCGCCGCCTCGGCGGTGCGGATCGCGATCATCTGTTCCGCGAAGTTCCATTCGTAGACGGCCGAGGCGGCATCGAGCCCCTCGTAGCATTGCAGGCGAATGAGCCGCCGGCCAAGCGCGGCGGCGATGGCCTTGGCGATCTCGGTCTTGCCGACGCCGGCCTCGCCTTCCAGAAACAGTGGCCGGCCGAGTTTCAGCGACAGGAACACCACCGTCGCCAGCGCCCGGCCGCAGACATAATTCTCGCCGGCCAGCATCTGCTGCACGGCCTCGATCGATGCGGGCAAGTCTTTCGTCACCG
>CAYUXM010000290.1:0-3293 GCA_964448765.1 uncultured Rhodobacterales bacterium | reverse complement strand
GGCCGAACAGGCGCTTGCCGACGGGGAAGGACTTGGCCAGCCCGGTGAGTTTCAGCGCCGGGGTCATTCGGCCGCCTCCGTGGTGGTGTCCGGGGCGGGTTCCGGGGCGATGCAGCGCACCGACCGGCCCGGCCCGTGCGCGGCAAGCGGGATGTCGCCCTGCCGGCAGGCCGCCTGCGCCTTGTCGCACCGCTCGGCGAAGGCGCAGCCATCCGGCAACCTGTCCACCGCCGGCGGCAGGCCGGGGATCGCGGCCAGGTGCCGCCGGCCGCCGCCCAGTTCCGGCACGCAGGCCATCAGCCGCGCGGTATAGGGATGCGCCGGCGCGGTCAGGATCGCGTCGGCCGGCCCCTCCTCGACGATCCGACCGGCATACATCACCGCCACCCGGTCGCACAGTTGCGCGACCACGCCGAAATCATGGGTGATGAACAGGATCGCCAGCCCGCGTTCCCGGCGCAGATCGTCCAGCAGGGACAGGATCTGCGCCTGCACGGTCACGTCCAGCGCCGTCGTCGGTTCGTCGGCGATGATCACCTCGGGATCGTTCGCCAGCGCCATGGCGATGCCGACGCGCTGTCGCATGCCGCCGGAAAGCTCGTGCGGGTAGCTGTCGATCCGGCTTTCGGCATTGGGGATCCGCACCGCGCGCAGCAGCTCGATCGCATGGGCGCGCGCCTCGGCCCGCGGTGTCGGGTGATGGGCGCGCACCGCTTCGACCAGCTGCTCGCCCACGGTATAGAGCGGGTGCAGCGTGGACAGCGGATCCTGGAAGATATAGGCCACCCGGTCGCCGCGCATCCGGCGCAACCCCTCGTAGGGGGCGCCGATCAGATCCTGCCCGTCGAACCGCACGGCCCCGCCGGTGATCACGCCGGGCGGCGAGGCGACAAGCCCCATGACCGACAGCGCGGTGACCGACTTGCCCGAGCCGCTTTCGCCGATCAGGCCGAGGCATTCGCCGGGCTTCAGGCTGAGGTCCACCCCGCCGACGGCGCGATAGACGCGATCCTTGACGTGGAACTCGGTCTTCAGCCCGGCGATGGTCAGCACCGCATCGTCCGCCGCGGGCATCGGCGGCGGGGTCTCGCGGCGCACCAGCGTCGTCGGCATCGGCCGGCTCAGCGCCCCGGATTTCAGCCGCGGATCGAGCGCGTCGCGGACCCCGTCGCCCAAGAGGTTGATCGCCATCACGATCACCAGGATCATCGCGCCCGGCACGATCGAGGTATGCGGGTTGGAAATCAGCGCCGAGCGCGCCTCGCCCAGCATCGAGCCGAGATCGGCCTGCGGCGGCTGGCTGCCGAGGCCAAGGAACGACAGGCCAGCGGTCTCAAGGATCATCCAGCCCACGGTCGTCGACATCGCGATCACGATCACCGGGATCACGTTCGGCAGAACCTCGGTCACGATGATCCGGGCGTTGCCCATCCCCGACAGCCGCGCGGCATCGACGAATTCCCGGTTGGCGATGCTGACGGTCACGCCGCGGATGTTGCGCGCGAAGAACGGGATGTTGACGGCGGCGACCGCGATCAGCGCGTTCATCAGCCCCGGCCCCAGCGCCGCGACGATCGCCAGCGCCAGCAGGATGTAGGGAAAGGCCATCAGCATGTCGACGCCGCGCATGATGACATTGTCGATCCGGCCGCCGTAGTAGCCCGCCACGATCCCGATCGCCGCGCCCAGCGTCGCCGCGATCAGCGCCGCGGCGAAACCCACCGCCAGCGACAGCCGGGTGCCGTGCATCAGCCGGCTGAGCAGGTCGCGGCCAAGGTGGTCGGTGCCCAGCAGCCCGGCCGCGCCGAACGGGCGCTCGAACCGGTCGGCGGTGTTCGTCACGTCCGGGTCGGCCAGCGGCAGCAGCGGCGTGACCAGCGCCAGCACCACGACCACCGCCATGACCACGAGGCCCAGCAGCGCCAGCCGGTTGCGCGCGAGAAGCCGCAGGAAGCTCACGTTCGGATCCTCGGGTCGAGCAGGCTTTGCGCGACGTCGACGGCGATGTTGAACATCACGTAGCAGGCCGCGACGAAGACCACGCCGCCCTGCACCAGCAGGATGTCGCGTTTCAGGATCGCATCGACCAGCATCCGCCCGACGCCGGGCCACTGGAACACCATCTCGATATAGACCGCGCCCGACAGCACGAAGCCCGCCTGGATGCCCAGCACCGGGATGATGCCGACCATCGCCGCGCGCAGCGCATGGCGCCAGACGACGGCGCCCTCGCGCACCCCCTTGGCGCGGGCGGTGCGGATGAAATCCTGCCGCAGAACCTCCAGCATCGCCGAGCGGCTGAGCCTTGCGATCACGCCGGTCGCGACGGTGGCCAGCGCCAGCGCCGGCAGCGCCAGATGGCTGACCAGGGCCGAAAGATCCCGCGCCCCGTAGATCGGCCACATGCCCGAGACGGGAAACCAGCGCAGATTCACCGCGAAGATCAGGATCATCATCATCCCGAGGAAGAACGACGGGATCGAGATGCCCAGGAGCACGAAGAAGGTGATCGCCTTGTCCGCCGCCCCGTATTGCCGCGCCGCCGAAACGACGCCGGCCGCGACGCCCAGCAGCGAGCACAGCACGAAGGCGGTGCCGGCCAGCACCAGCGTGGCGCCGAACCGCTCCACCACCTCGTCCAGCACCGGCCGGTTGAGCGAGAACGAGCGCCCGAAATCGCCCTGCAGCATGTTGCCAAGCCAGATGAAATACCGCTGCACCAAGGGCTTGTCGAGCCCGAGGTCGCGGTTGAGCTTCTCGACATTCTCGGGCGTCGCGTAGGAGCCGAGGATCGCGGTCGCCGGATCGCCGGGGATCATCGCCATGATCAGGAAGACGATGACGGAAATCCCCAGCAGCACCGGGATCGCCGACAGGAGCCGCTTGAAGATGTAACCCGCCATTCAAGCCCCCGGGAGGAAGGGCCGGCCGCGGCGGCGCCGCGACCGGCCGTCTTTCAGACTAGTTCTTGGTCACGTCGTCCAGAAGCAGGAAGAACGACGGCTGCAGCGAGAAGTTACCGACCCGGTCGTTCGTCACCGCGTTCTGTTTCCAGTTCGCGACGAAGACCCAGGGCGCATCTTCCTGCACGATCTCCTGCATCTCCTTGTAAAGCCGGGCGCGTTCGTCCTGGTCGGTGGCGACGCGGGCGGCTTCCAGCAGCTCGTCCACCGCCGGGTTGGAATAGTAGCCGGAGTTGAAGCCGCCCTTGTCCGGCCAGGCCTCCGTCCTGAGCGCGAGGAAGGGCAGCGTGTCGGGATCGTTGGTCATCCACGCCATCTCGGCCATGTCGG
>CAYUXM010000289.1:0-3318 GCA_964448765.1 uncultured Rhodobacterales bacterium | reverse complement strand
AGGATATCGTCTTCGCCCGCATCGACCGGCGCCGCAAGCTGCCGGTGACGACGCTGCTTTACGCGCTGGGGCTCGACCAGGAAGGCATCATGGATGCCTACTACAAGACGGTCGACTTCCGGCTGGAGAAGAACCGCGGCTGGGTGACCCGGTTCTTCCCCGAGCGGATGCGCGGCACCCGGCCGGCCTTCGACCTGGTCGATGCCGGCACCGGCGAGGTGATCTGCAAGGCCGGTGACAAGGTGACGCCGCGGCAGGTCAAGAAGCTGCTCGACGAGGGCAAGGTCACCGAACTGCTGGTGCCGTTTGACCAGATCGTCGGCCGGTTCGCGGCCAAGGACATCATCAACGAGGAAACCGGCGCGATCTATGTCGAGGCCGGCGACGAGCTGACCTGGGAGGTCGACAAGGACGGCGAGGTTTCGGGCGGCACGCTCAAGGTGCTGCTGGACAACGGCATCACCGAGGTTCCGGTGCTCGACATCGACAACGTCAATGTCGGTGCCTACATCCGCAACACCATGGCCGCGGACAAGAACATGAACCGCGACCAGGCGCTGATGGACATCTACCGCGTCATGCGTCCCGGCGAACCGCCCACCGTGGAAGCGGCCTCGACCCTGTTCGACAGCCTGTTCTTCGACAAGGAACGCTATGACCTCTCGGCGGTCGGCCGGGTCAAGATGAACATGCGGCTCGACCTCGATCGCCCGGACACCCAGCGCACGCTGGACAAGGGCGACATCATCGCCTGCGTCAAGGCGCTGGTGGAACTGCGCGACGGCAAGGGCGAGATCGACGATATCGACCACCTCGGCAACCGCCGGGTCCGGTCGGTCGGCGAGTTGATGGAAAACCAGTACCGCGTCGGCCTTTTGCGCATGGAGCGCGCGATCAAGGAGCGCATGTCTTCGGTCGAGATCGACACGGTGATGCCGCAGGACCTGATCAACGCCAAGCCGGCGGCGGCCGCGGTGCGCGAATTCTTCGGCTCCTCGCAGCTGTCGCAGTTCATGGACCAGACCAACCCGCTGTCCGAGGTCACGCACAAGCGCCGCCTGTCGGCGCTGGGGCCGGGCGGCCTGACGCGGGAGCGCGCCGGCTTCGAGGTGCGCGACGTGCATCCCACGCACTACGGCCGGATGTGCCCGATCGAGACGCCGGAAGGCCCGAACATCGGCCTGATCAACAGCCTTGCCACCTTCGCGCGGGTCAACAAGTACGGCTTCATCGAAACCCCCTATCGCCGGGTCAACGAGGCCCAGGTCACCGATGACGTGGTCTACATGTCGGCGACCGAGGAGATGCGCCACACCGTGGCGCAGGCCAACGCGCAGCTTGATGACGAGGGCCGGTTCATCAACGATCTCGTCTCCACCCGGCAGGGCGGCGAGTTCATGCTGAACCCGCCCGACGCGGTGACGCTGATCGACGTGTCGCCCAAGCAGCTCGTCTCGGTCGCGGCCTCGCTGATTCCGTTCCTCGAGAACGACGACGCCAACCGCGCGCTGATGGGCTCGAACATGCAGCGCCAGGCGGTGCCGCTGCTGCAGGCCGATGCGCCCTTCGTCGGCACCGGGATCGAGGGCGTCGTCGCCCGCGACTCCGGCGCGGCGATCATGGCGCGCCGCGCCGGCGTGATCGACCAGGTGGATGCCACCCGGATCGTCGTGCGCGCCACCGAAGACCTTCAGCCGGGCGATCCGGGGGTGGACATCTACCGCCTGCGGAAGTTCCAGCGGTCGAACCAGAACACCTGCATCAACCAGCGACCGCTGGTGAAGGTGGGTGATCTGGTGACGAAGAACGAGGTCATCGCCGACGGCCCCTCGACCGAGATGGGCGAACTGGCGCTGGGCAAGAACGTGATCGTCGCCTTCATGCCCTGGAACGGCTACAACTACGAGGACTCGATCCTGATCTCGGAACGGATCGTGCGCGACGACGTGTTCACCTCGATCCATATCGAGGAATACGAGGTCGCGGCGCGCGACACCAAGCTCGGGCCCGAGGAAATCACCCGCGACATCCCGAACGTCGGCGAGGAGGCGCTGCGCAACCTCGACGAGGCCGGCATCGTCTACATCGGCGCCGAGGTCGGGCCGGGCGACATCCTGGTGGGCAAGATCACCCCGAAGGGCGAAAGCCCGATGACGCCGGAAGAGAAGCTGCTGCGCGCGATCTTCGGCGAGAAGGCCTCGGACGTGCGCGACACGTCGCTGCGGCTGCCGCCGGGCGATTATGGCACGGTCGTCGAGGTGCGGGTGTTCAACCGCCACGGCGTCGACAAGGACGAGCGCGCGTTGCAGATCGAGCGCGAGGAAGTCGAACGCCTCGCCCGCGACCGCGACGACGAGCTGGCGATCCTCGAGCGCAACATCTACGCGCGCCTGAAGACGCTGATCCTGGGCAAGACCGCGGTGAAGGGGCCCAAGGGCGTGAAGCCCGGCGCCGAGATCACCGAGGACCTGCTTGGCAGCCTCAGCCGCGGCCAGTGGTGGCAGCTGGCGCTGGGCGAGGAGGACGACGCGCAGGAGGTCGAGGCGCTGAACGCGCAGTTCGAGGCGCAGAAGCGCGCGCTCGACCACCGGTTCGAGGACAAGGTCGAAAAGGTCCGCCGCGGCGACGATCTGCCGCCCGGCGTGATGAAGATGGTCAAGGTCTTCGTCGCGGTGAAGCGCAAGCTGCAGCCGGGCGACAAGATGGCCGGCCGGCACGGCAACAAGGGCGTCGTGTCCAAGGTCGTCCCGATCGAGGACATGCCGTTCCTGGGCGACGGCACCCATGTCGACATGGTGCTCAACCCGCTCGGCGTGCCGTCGCGGATGAACGTCGGCCAGATCCTCGAGACCCACATGGGCTGGGCCGCGCGCGGCCTCGGGCTGAAGATCGACGACGCGCTGGAGGACTACCGGCGCAGCGGCGACCTGACCCCGGTGCGCGAGGCGGTCCGGCAGGGATATGGCGACGAGGTCTACGACGCCGCCTTCACCGGGATGGACGAGGACCACCTGATCGAAAGCGCCGAGGCCGTGCGCCGCGGCGTGCCGATCGCGACGCCGGTCTTCGACGGTGCGAAGGAGGCCGATGTCAACGACGCACTGGTCCGCGCCGGGTTCGACCAGTCGGGCCAGTCCGACCTGTACGACGGCCGCACCGGCGAGCCGTTCGCGCGCAAGGTGACGGTAGGCGTGAAGTATCTGCTGAAGCTGCACCACCTGGTGGACGACAAGATCCACGCGCGCTCGACCGGGCCCTACAGCCTCGTCACCCAGCAGCCGCTGGGCGGCAAGGCGCAGTTCGGCGGCCAGCGCTTCG
>CAYUXM010000288.1:0-3343 GCA_964448765.1 uncultured Rhodobacterales bacterium | reverse complement strand
CCAACCGGCTGCGGCGCGGGGTCGACATCCTCGTCGCCACGCCCGGCCGGCTGGTCGACCTGCTGGACCGTCGCGCCCTGCGGCTCGACGAAACCCATGCGCTGGTGCTGGACGAGGCCGACCAGATGCTCGACCTCGGCTTCATCCACGCGCTGCGGCGGATCGCCAAACACCTGCCGACGCGCCGCCAGACGCTGCTGTTCTCGGCCACCATGCCGAAGCTGATGGAAGAGATCGCGGCGACCTACCTGCGCGATCCCGTCCGGGTCGAGGCCGCGCCGCCCGGCAAGACCGCCGACAAGATCGACCAGTTCATCCATTTCACCGCGCAGGGCGACAAGGCGAAGGTGCTGGAGGAATATCTCGACAGCCATCGCGACGAACTGGCGCTGGTCTTCGCCCGCACCAAGCATGGCGCGGAAAAGCTGATGAAGCTTCTGGCCTCCTGGGGTTTCGCCGCCGGCTCGATCCACGGCAACAAGAGCCAGGGCCAGCGCGACCGCGCGCTCGCGGCATTCCGGGCCGGCGAGTTGCGGGTGCTGGTGGCCACCGACGTGGCCGCCCGCGGGATCGACATCCCCGACGTGCGCCACGTCTACAATTACGACCTGCCGAACGTGCCGGAAAACTACATCCACCGGATCGGCCGCACCGCGCGCGCCGGCAAGGCGGGCCGGGCGATCACGCTTTGCGCGCCGCTGGAGATGGAGGAACTCGAGGCGGTGGAAAAGGCGCTGGGCGCGCCGATCCCGGTTCTGGCCGGCAGCCGCTGGCAGACCGATCGCAACGCGATCGCCGAACAGCGCCGGTCGCGCGCCGGCGGTCGCGGGGGCCGCCCGCAGCAGGCCGCGCGGCCGGCCACGCCGAAACCCGCGAAACGGCCCGCGCAGAAACCGGCCGGCAGCCGGCCGGCGAAACCCGCGTCCGAGGGCCAGCCCGTGCGGGCCGGCCAGCGCCCGGCGGCGGCCAAGGCGCAGCGCCCGGCGCAGCGCGAGTTCGCCAATCCCGCCGATCTGGTCGCCCAGCTTGCCGCCGAGGCCGAGGCGCGGCCGAAGCGCCGCCGCCGCCGCAAGGGTGCCTGACCCTTCCCCTCCGGCGCGGCCCGTGCTGATCTGGCCGGGCCGCAGCCGGAGGACGCCATGAAACCCGCCACGCCCGAAACCCCCGCCCCCGCCGATGCCGAGGCCCGCCGCGCGGTGCCGCCCGTCGTCTGCTACCCGCCCGACACACTGCCGCCCGCGCCGATGCAGCTTTACCGCGCGCTCCGGCCGGGGCTGACCAAGGTGGCCGAGGTCACCGTTCCCCCGCGCGAGGCCGGCTGTTTCCGGGCCCGCGCGGGCCAGGTGTTCCGCATCACCTCGGTCGAGGGGCCGCAGGTGGGCGACCTGAACCTGTGGAACGCGCACGACCTCTCCGAACGGTTCCATTCCGGCAAGACCCGCGCGCTGCACGGCACGCATCTGTCCACCGGCGACAGGATGTGGTCATCCTTCCCGCATCTGCGCCCGATGGCGACGATCATCCACGACACGCTCGACTGGTACGGGTTCGACGGTTTCGGCGGATCGGTGCACGACGTGATCGGCACCCGCTGCGATCCCTATACCCATTGCCTGCTGTCGGATGGCGGCCAGTATCACCATTGCTGCCATTCCAACCTCACCCGCGCGCTGGCTGCCGAAACCGGGCTGACGCGCGCGGAGGCGGAGGCCCATGTCCACGACGTGCTCAACGTCTTCATGTGCACGGGTTTCCTGCGCGAGACCGGGCAGTATTTCATGAAGGCAAGCCCCGTGCGGCCCGGCGACCACCTGGAGTTCTTCGCCGAGATCGACCTGCTCGGCGCGCTGTCGGCCTGTCCGGGCGGCAATTGTTCGGCCGAGCATTCCTCGGACGCGGCGGCCTGCTTTCCGCTGCTGGTCGAGGTCTTCGATCCCGCGCCCGGCGCGCTGGCGGGCTGGCGGCCGCCGGCCCCGAACAGCTACGACCGCAGCCACGGCGCCTGAGCCCGGCCATCGGCCGGCCCGCCGTCTCAGCAGTAGCGTTCCACCGTGCTGGCCTGGTCGTCGCTGTAGCGGTCGCCATGCGCGAAGCCGGCCGGCAGCAGCCGGTCGATCTCGGCCCGGTCGGCATCGGTCAGCCGGATCGTCTCGACGCCTTGCCATTCGGCCAGATGCGCCGCCCGGCGGGTGGCCGGGATCGGGATCAGGTGATCGCCACGGTCCAGAACCCAGGCCAGCGCGGCGGCCGCCGTCGTCCAGCCGCGCGACCGGGCGAAGGCGCGGAAGCCGTCGATCATCCGGACGTTCTCGGCATGGTTCGGGGCGACGAAGCGCGGGTTCGTGCGGCGGAAATCATGGGCTTCGAACGTCGCCGGGTCGGGCGGCGCATCGGTCAGCATGCCGCGCGCGACAGGCGAGAACGGCACGAAGGCCACGCCCAGTTCCGCGCAGGTGCGGATCAGCCCCAGGTCCGGCTGCCGGGTCCACAGCGAATACTCGCTTTGCACCGCCGTCACCGGGCACACGGCATGGCCGCGCCGCACCGTCCAGGGCGCGACCTCGGACATCCCCCAACCGCCAATCTTGCCCTCCTCGATCAACCGCGACATCGTGCCCGCGACCTCTTCGATCGGCATGTCCGGCTGGTGGCGGTGGATGTAGAACAGCTCCACATGGTCGCGGCCCAGGCGTTTGAGCGAGGCTTCCAACTCGCTGCGCAGATGGCCCTCGTCGTTGCGGATCTCGCGCGGCGGGCCGGGCACGATCGCGGCCTTGGTGGCGATTGCGACCGTCGGCCTGCGGCTGGCCAGCCATTTGCCCAGCACCTCTTCGGATCGGCCCATGCCGTAGATGTTCGCGGTGTCGAGAAAGTCGATGCCGGCCTCCAGCGCGGCGTCGAGGCAGGCGAAGCTGTCGGCCTCGGTCGTCGCGCCGAAGGTGCCGGCGAAGCTCATGCAGCCCAGGCCGATCGCGGCGACCTGTGGCCCGTTCGCGCCAAGTTTGCGCTTGATCATCCCCGTCCCCTTTTCGCTGTCATGGCGTGACGTAGTGCAGGCCGTCGAACTTCGCCCGGAGCGCCGCGGTTTCGCCCGCCACCGTGGCGGGGTCGTTCGCCCGGAGCCCCGCGGCGATCAGCCGGGCCAGCGCGGGCATGTCGGCCTCGGTCATGCCGCGGCGCACGATCTCGGGCGTGCCCAGCCGGATGCCGTTCATGTCTCCGGCGACCGGCGCGCTGGGCAGGCCGATCCCGCAGGTGAGAATCCCGGCCGCGCGCAGCCGGCGCGAGGCGGCCTGCCCGCCGCCCCAGGGCGCTGCCGGCAGCGCGAACTGGTGCGCGGCGG
>CAYUXM010000287.1:0-3377 GCA_964448765.1 uncultured Rhodobacterales bacterium | reverse complement strand
GCCGGCCGGATGGGCATGCAGTGGATGCGCGAGGAGCTTGAGGACCTGTCGTTCAAGGTTCTCAACCCCGAGGCGCGATCCTCGATCATCCGCCGCTTCATCACGCTGCAGAAGGAAACCGGCGACGTGATCCACAAGATCACCGCCGATATCCGCAGCGAACTGGACAAGGCCGGGATCGAGGCCGATGTCTTCGGACGCGCCAAGAAGCCGCATTCGATCTGGCGCAAGATGAAGGAGAAGGAACTGGCGTTCTCGCGCCTGTCCGACATCTACGGCTTTCGCGTGATCACGCGGTCGGAGGCCGATTGCTACCGGGTGCTGGGCGTGATCCACCAGCGCTGGCGCGCGGTGCCGGGGCGGTTCAAGGATTACATCAGCCAGCCGAAGTCGAACGGCTACCGCTCGATCCACACGACGGTGTCGGGGCGTGACGGCAAGCGGGTGGAGGTGCAGATCCGCACCCGGCAGATGCACGAGGTCGCCGAGGCCGGCGTGGCCGCGCACTGGTCGTACCGCGACGGGGTGCGCAGCGTGAACCCCTTCGCCGTCGATCCCGCGCGCTGGATCGCGACGCTGACCGAACGCTTCGAGGAGGGCGACCACGAGGAGTTTCTCGAGAACGTCAAGCTGGAGATGTATGTCGACCAGGTGTTCTGCTTCACCCCGAAGGGCGACGTGGTGCAACTGCCCAAGGGCGCGACGCCGATCGATTTCGCCTATGCGATCCACACCCGGATCGGCAACGGCTGCGTCGGCGCCAAGGTCGACGGCATCCGGGTGCCGCTGTGGACCCGGCTGAAGAACGGCCAGTCGGTCGAGGTGATCACCGCCGCCGGGCAGCGCCCGCAGGGCACCTGGCTCGACATCGTCGTGACCGGACGCGCCAAGGCCGCGATCCGCCGCAGCCTGCGCGAGGAGGACCGCCAGCGCTTCGTCAAGCTGGGGGCGGAACTGGCGCGCGTGGCCTTCGAACACCATGGCCGCAAGGCCACCGACAAGGCGTTGCGCACCGCCGCCAGGACGCTGGGCCTTGCGGGCGAGAAGGATCTTCTGGCCCGGATCGGCAGCGCCGAGATGACCGCCCGCGAGGTGATCGAGGCGCTGTATCCCGAACTTGCCGCCGCGCCGGCCGAGGTCGTCGATTCGAGCCGGCCGCTCGTCGGCCTCGCGCCCGACCAGTCGTTCCGCCGCGCGATGTGCTGCCAGCCGGTGCCGGGCGAGCGGATCGTCGGCATCGCGACGCGCGGCCAGGGCGTGATCGTGCACACGATCGACTGCCCGGCGCTGGCGGAATTCGAGGACCAGGCCGAACGCTGGGTGGACCTGCGCTGGCATGCCGGCCGGCATGCCGCCGACTATCCCGTCAGCCTGATGCTGACCATCGCCAACGACGCGGGCGTGCTGGGCCGCATCTGCACCCTTGTCGGCGAACAGAAGGCCAATATTTCCGACCTGACATTCATGGATCGGAAGCCGGATTTTTACCGTCTCGTGATGGATGTGGACTTGCGCGACGTGGAGCATCTCCACATGGTCCTGACGGCGCTCGAGGCGGAATCCGACGTGGCGCAGGTGGAGCGCCACAGGGATCTGTCCCGAAAGCCCTGATGCGAGGAACGAAACGGCGGTGGTGTTCAAGCGGCGAACGAAACGCTCCTACGGCAGGATCGTCGCCGAGTCCTTCTGGCCGAAGGGCGGCTGGACGCGCGCGTTCCACTACGTCAAGCATAGGCTGCGCCGCCTGCCCGACAGCCCTCGGCGAATCGCGCGCGGCGTCTTCGCGGGCGTCTTCGTCTGTTTCACGCCGCTCTTCGGGCTGCATTTCCTTGCGGCCGCCGGTCTGGCTTTCGTGCTCAATGGCAACATTCTGGCGGCGCTTCTGGCGACTTTCTTCGGTAATCCGATCACATTCCCGATCATCGCGCTGATGTCGCTGCAGATCGGGCACTGGCTGCTCGGCTCGACCTTCGAACAGGGCAAGGAGGGCGCGCTGGCCGACAAGTTCATCGGGGCATGGCAGGATCTGAAGGGCAACGTGATCGCGGCGTTCTCCGACGGGCCGGCGCATTGGGAGCATCTGGCCGATTTCTTCCGCGAGGTGTTCCTGCCCTACCTCGTGGGCGGGATCGTGCCGGGGCTGATCGCCGGCCTCGTGGCCTACTACCTGTCCGAGCCGGTGATCGCGGCCTACCAGAAACGCCGCAAGAAGAAGCTGCACGAACGCTTCCTCGCGCTGCGCGCCAAGCTGCACCGAAAGCTGCACAAGGACGGCGCCGAATAGGCCTGCCCCCTTTTCCCCGGCCGCCGCGCGCACTACCGTCGCGCGGCGGATGAAGGAGGTCAGGATGACGGGCAACACGGCGCAGGGCCGGCTTCGGCTGGGCGTGAACATCGATCATGTCGCCACGGTGCGCAACGCGCGCGGCACCGATTATCCCGACCCGGTGCGCGCGGCCCGGCTGGCCGAAGAGGCCGGGGCCGACGGGATCACCGCGCATCTGCGCGAGGATCGCCGCCACATCTCCGACACCGATATCGAGCGGCTGATGGAGGCGCTGACCCTGCCGCTGAACTTCGAGATGGCCGCGACGCCCGAGATGCAGGCGATCGCGCTGCGCCACCGCCCGCATGCCGTCTGCATCGTGCCCGAACGGCGCGAGGAGCGCACGACCGAGGGCGGGCTGGAGGTCGCGCGCGACGAGAACCGGCTGGCGCATTTCATCGCGCCGCTGGCCGAGGCGGGCTGCCGGGTGTCGATCTTCATCGCTGCCGATCCCGCGCAGATCGAAGGCGCGGCGCGAATCGGCGCGGCGGTGGTGGAACTGCACACCGGCGCCTATTGCGACTATCACCTCGAGGGCCGGCTGGCCGAGCGCGACGCCGAACTCGACCGGCTGCGCAAGATGTCGACCTTCGCCCATTCGCTGGGGCTGGAGGTGCATGCCGGCCACGGGCTGACCTATGACACGGTCGCCCCCGTCGCGGCCTTCCCCGAGGTGATGGAGCTCAACATCGGGCATTTCCTCGTCGGCGAGGCGATTTTTCGCGGTCTCGGCCCAGCGATCGGGGAAATGCGGCGGATCATGGACGAAGCCCGCGACGCATGATCCTGGGCATCGGCACCGATCTGGCGAATATCGACCGGATCGCCGGAACGCTGGAGCGGTTCGGCGACCGGTTCGTCAGCCGCGTTTTCACCGAGACCGAGCAGCGCAAGGCCGGGCGCCGCCGGGACGTCGCCGGCACCTACGCCAAGCGCTGGGCCGCGAAAGAGGCCTGTTCCAAGGCGCTGGGCACCGGGCTCAGGATGGGGATCGCGTGGAAGGACATGGGCGTGTCGAACCTGTCCACCGGCCAGCCGGTGATGCATCTGA
>CAYUXM010000286.1:0-3415 GCA_964448765.1 uncultured Rhodobacterales bacterium | reverse complement strand
TCGCGGACCAGGAGATCGACCTGCGGACCGATCCGCCGAGCAACGGCATCATCCTCGGCACCCCGGCCGCCGACGAGATCGACGGCGGCAACGGGCCCGACGCGATCTTCGCCGGGGCCGGCGCGGACGAGATCAACGGCGGGGCCGGGAACGACCTGATCTTCGGCGAGGCGGGCAACGACACGATCACATGGGACGCGCCGCAGGGCGGCTATGACGTGGCGCATGGCGGCGGCAACGGCGACGGCGCCACCGATATCGACATGGTCGTGATCAACGGCGACGGCACCGAGGACGCGATCACCCTTTATACCGTGGCGGCCTGGCTGGACGCCGGCGGCGATCCGATCGTCGATCCGCTGTCGGAGATCGTGATCACCCGCACCGTGGCCGGGGCGGAAACCCCGATCATGGAAATCCGCGGGATCGAGGAGATCACGGTCAACAACGTGCAGGGCGTGGGCACGATCAACGCGGTGGGCGATTTCTCGGCCACCTCGCTGATCCCCGACACGATCTTCGTGAACGGCACCGCCGGCGACGAGGTGATCGACTTCTCGGGCTTTTTGTCGACGCAGCGCATCGTCGTCGATGCCGGCGACGGCGAGGACGTGATCACCGGCGGCGCCGGCGACGACCTGCTGATGGCCGGGGCCGGCGACGACACGCTCACCTGGAGCGTGGGCGGCGGGTCCGACGTGGCCGACGGCGGCGCGGGCGAGGACACCTATGTCATCAACGGCGATGCCGCCGACGAGGTGTTCCGCATCTATGCCGCGAATGCCTGGGCGGGCGCGCCGCTCGACCCCGGGGCCGACATCGTCGTCACCCGCGAGACCGGCGGCGTCGAAAGCGTCATCGGCCAGCTCGCCAATATCGAGGAGATCGTGGTCAACACCGCCGGCGGCACCAACAACGTGCAGGCGATCGGTGATTTCACGCCCACGGCGCTGAACTTCAACACGATCACCGTGAACGGCGAGGGCGGCGACGACACCGTCGACATCGCCGGCCTGCAGTCGGCGCACCGGGTGGTGCTGCGCGCCGAGGGCGGCAACGACATGATCGTCGGCCAGGTGCGCGAGCAGGACGTGATCCTGCTGCCGACCGGCACCGACATGACACAGCTGCAGCGCAGCGAGGCAGGTGGCGTCGTGACCCTCACCGACGGCCAGCGCAGCGTCAGCTTCGTCGCCGAGCCGGGGACCGAGCCGGGCCTTGTCGTCGACGGCACGCCGGAAGCCGCGGCGCTGATCCAGGCCGGCACGGTGGACGAGGCGACGGGCCTCGTGCGGTTGCCGCAGGGCCTGATCGCGCTGACGCAGATCGACATCGACGCGCTGCGCTACATGGTGACGGGCGAAGGCCAGCCGCCGGTGCTGCCGCCGGAGGACGGCGAAGCGCCGGGGGCCGAGGACGGCGCCGACCTGATCGTCGGCGTGCGCGACCTGCCGGGGCTGGACAACAACCTCGTCAACCCGGGCTTCGGCGCCGCGACGGAGCCGTTCATCCGGATCACCGAGGCGCGCTACGGCGCCGAAAACCCCGCGATCGGCAACCGTGACGTGAACCCGATCTTCGACGGGCTGGACCCGCGCGACATCTCCAACACCCTGGGCGCGCAGGCGGCGGACACGCCGACCGAGGCCGAGGCGAACATGTTCCTGATGTCCTTCGGCCAGTATTTCGACCACGGGCTGACCTTCATCCCGAAGACCCCGGCGAACGGCACGATCGAGATCGGCGGGCCGGGATCGGGCCGCGCGCCCGGCACCGACAACCCCGCGGACCTGACCCGCGCGGCGGTGACCGGCTTCGACGAGAACGGCGTGCCGCAGCATGACAACATCACCTCGCCCTTCGTCGACCAGAACCAGGTCTACGGGTCGTCCTCGCTGGTCGGGCAGCTTCTGCGCGAAAGCGACGGCGCGGGCGGCGTCGGGGCGAAGGTGCTGCTGGGCCGCGACGATCCGTCGAACCCGGATTACCAGCTTCTCGCCACCCTGCGCGAACTGCTCGATCACCATATCGAGGCCGGCACGGTCTTCACCGGCACCGACAGGGGCGATGTCACGCTGCTCGACTACTATCCCGGCCTGCGCGCCGGGGACGGCAGCTACGACGCCGCGCTGGTCGCCGAGTTGTCGGCGGACTTCATGGGCGAGGGCTGGCCGCTGCTGATCGACAGCAACCCGTTCATGAACCTGCTCGACCATTTCGTCGGCGGTGACGGGCGCGCCAACGAGAACGTCGGCCTGACCGCGATGCACACGGTCTGGGCGCGCAACCACAACCACCATGTCGAGGAACTGGCCGCGGCCGGGTTCACGGGCAGCGAGGAAGAGATCTTCCAGGCGGCCAAGATCCTCAACGAGGCCGAGTATCAGCAGGTTGTGTTCAACGACTTCGCCGATGCGCTGATCGGCGGTCTGCGGGGGTCGGGCCGGCACGGCCACGACGACTACAACCCCGAGGCCGACGCCCGGATCAGCCACGAATTCGCCGGCGCGGTCTACCGGCTGGGCCATTCGATGATCGGCCAGACGCTGACGATCCTCGATGCCGAGGGCCAGCCGCAGGACATCCCGCTGTTCGACGTGTTCCTGAACCCGACGAACGATCCCTCGGTGTTCCAGGTCGATCCCGACGGGGCCGGCCCGGCGCCGACGATCATGGGGGCCGAGGCCGTGGGCGCGCTGGCCGCACGGGGATACGTGCCGCAGCCGGGCTATTCCGAATACGGGGTCAACACGATCCTCGGCGGCATGGCGCAGCAGCCTTCGGAACTGGTCGACTTCAACATCGTCGACGCGGTGCGCAACGATCTCGTGCGGGTCAATGCCGACCTGTTCTCGTTCAACGTCGCGCGCGGCTGGGATCTGGGCATCGGCACGATGAACCAGGTGAAGATGTCGCTGGCCGCCTCCACCGATCCCTATGTCCGCGAAGCCATCGAGCTGTCGGACATGGCGATGGAGCCCTATGCGGACTGGGCCGATTTCCAGAACCGCAACGGGCTGTCGGACGCGGTGATCGCGCAGTTCCGCGAGGCCTATCCGGACCTCGTGCTGGCGGGTGACGAGATCGCGGCCTTCCGGGCGGCGAACCCCGACATCGCGCTGGTCGAGAACCCCGACGGCACGATGACGGTGCGGGGGATCGACCGTGTCGATCTATGGGTCGGCGGCCTCGCCGAGGCGCGGATCAACGGCGGGATCGTGGGCCACACCTTCTGGGTGGTGATGCACGAGCAGCTCGACCGCCTGCAGGAGGGCGACAGGTTCTATTACACCGACCGCGTCGGCGACCTGCCGGTCTACGAGAACTTCATCGGCAACATCACCTTCGCCGACATCGTCGCCCGCAACACCGGGATGACCGGCCTGCCCGTCGACATCTTCGACCACACCTCGGG
>CAYUXM010000285.1:0-3433 GCA_964448765.1 uncultured Rhodobacterales bacterium | reverse complement strand
CCGTCGCCGTTCAGATCGGCCGCGCCCGTCACCTGCGATTGCAGGCCCTCCGTCTGCGGCAGGGTGATGACGAAGCCGCCCAGCCCGGCCGCGACATCGGCCAGATCCACCGCCCCGCCATCCGGCTTGCCGAAGATCACGTGGACCCCGCATCGCGCGGTCACGATGAGATCGCCAAAGGCGTCGCCGTTCACGTCGCCCGCCGCCAACACGGTGGCGCCGGACAGGTCGCCGGCCTCGGCGCCGGCGATGACGAAGCCGCCCGTCCCGGCGCGCAGGTCGCTCAGGCTGATCGCGCCAAGGTCCGGCCCGCCGAAGACGACGAAGCTTTCGCCCGCGTTCGAGCCCGCCGCCCCGTCGGCCTGATGCGCCGACACGATCACGTCGGCATAGCCGTCGCCGTTCACGTCGCCCGCGCCGCTGACGGCATGGCCCAGATGGTCACCCGCCGCGGCGCCCTTGATCGAGAAGCCGCGGCTGCCAGCCGTGTCGATGGCGCCAAGGTCGACACGGTCGCCCTTGGCATCCCCGGCCGCGCCGTAGACGACATAGGCGGCGCCGGTGTCGCTGTATCGCACCCCGTCGGCATCGAGTTGCGGGGCGCTCACGACAAGATCGGCGCGGCCGTCGCCGTTCACGTCGCCGGCGAGGGCGACCGTTCCGGTCGTGCCCAACTGGCCGTTGTCGAAGGCCGCGCCCAATGTTTCGCCCAGGATCACGAAGCCCTCGGCATTGCCGTTGCCTTCAACATCAGCCAGGTCGACCGCCCCGCCACCGGCCTTGCCGTAGATCACGTAGGCCAGGCCCGGTGTCTCGCCATTCGGCCTGTCTTCCGGACGTTCCGCCCAGGGCGCGCCGACGATCACGTCGGACAGGCCGTCACCATCCACGTCGCCCGCGCCCCCGACCGCCTCGCCGGAAAGGTCGAGCATGGCGGCACCCCGGATGGCGAAGCCAGCGGCATCCCCGTCAGGCGACAGATCGGCAAGGGCAACGGGCGCGCCATCTGCCTTGCCATAGACGACATAGCTGGCCCCGGCATAACTCTCCGACCCGCTGTTGAGCCACGCGCCAAGGATCACGTCGGCCTTGCCGTCGCCGTTCACGTCGCCCGCGCCGCTGACCGAAACGCCCGCCCGGTCCCCCGCCGCCTCGCCCTCGATGAAGAAGCCGGCATCGGAGGTTCCCGCCGCGATCTGGCCAAGGTCGATCTCCGCGCTGCCGCCAAACAGCACATAGGCGCCGCCGGTCTCGTCCGCGCGCCCGTCCACGCCGAGGATCAGGTCATCGATCCCGTCGTCGTTCACGTCGCCCGCCACCGCCATCGCGGTGAACCCGCCGTCCGCCGCCGCGCCAGCGATGGCGAGGCCGGAGGCGCCGGACAGGTCCACCGGCGCGGTGGTGCCGGTGACGGTAACGCGCAGCACCGCCTCCGTCCCGTCGGCGCTGGCGACGGTGAAATCATCCTGCGCGACCTCGCCGCCCCGCAGCGCCTGCACGGCCGGCTTGGCGGGATCGAGCGTGTAGGTCCAGTCGCCATTCTCCTCAAGCGTCAGGGTGCCATAGGTGCCCGCCGCGCCAGTTTGCGCAACGAAGGTATCCGCCCCGTCGGGGTCGGCCACCCGCAAGGTGCCCGTCGCTTCTTCCGCCGCCCGTTCGGCCACCTCGCCGGTCATGTCGCCGGTGATCACGGCGGCGTCGTTCGCGCCGGTGATGGTGACCGAGATATCCCGCGTTCCGGTGCCTTCGCCATCGCCGATCTCGACCCGGTAGCCCAGCGTCACCGTCTCGCCCTCGATCAGATAGTCGAACACGGTGACCTCTGCCGAGAAGGTCAGCGGCACCGAACCGCCCGTTTCCCCGGCCGCCTTCGTCACCGCCCCGGCCGTGACAAGCGCCGCGAGGGCCTCTGCATCCAGCCCAAGACCCGCGGTCACGCCGCTGGCCCCGGTGACGGCGACCGTTGCCGTGTGGCCGGCATCCGACAGGTCGGCATCGGTGAACGCCACGGTGATCTGGTCGGTGATCGCGGAGCTGTCCGTCGTTTCGGTCAGCGCGACGGGCGCGATGTCCGCCAGCACCGGCGCGTCGTTGGTGCCGGTGATCGTGACCTCGAATGCCCGCGTGCCGCTGCTGCCCGCGCCGTCGTCCACCGTGATGTCGTAGCCCAGCGTCACCGCCTCACCAGCTGCCAGGTAATCGAACACCGTCGTTGCCGCCGAGAAGGTCAGCGGCACCGAACCGCTCGTTTCCCCGGCCGACTTCGTCACCACCCCCGCCGTCACCAGCGCCGCGAGGGCTTCCGCATCGAGCCGAAGACCCTCGGTCACGCCATCGGCCCCGGTGCTCGTGACCGTTGCGGTGTGGCCGGTATCGGACAGGTCGGCATCGGTGAAGCTCACCGTGATGTCGCCGGCGATCGCGGCGTTGTCCGTTGTCTCGGTCAGCGCGACGGGCGCGATCCCCGCCACCACCGGCGCGTCGTTGCTGCCGGTAATGGTGAAGCCCACCGTCGCGCCCGCTTCCGCACCGGCGCGGTCGGTCGCGGTGACGGTGCGGGACCAGGTGATCGTTTCGCCCCCGGCGAGGAAATCGAGCGCCATATCCTCGGCGGCATAGGTCCAGCCCGTCTGCCCCGGCGCTTCTGCCCCGGTCACGCCGGTCGAGAAGCCCCCTGCGAGCGCATTGGCGAGGGCCTGATCGAGCGTCCCGCCCGACCACACCGGTGCCCCGTTCCCGGCGAAGGTGATATCCACCGCATCGCCGCCATCAACATCGCCGAAGCTCACCGTGCCCATGGCCGAGAGGGTCTGGGCAGAGGCGTCCTCCGCCTCCACCATCGCCATCGGCGCGCTCGCCGATATCGACGGCGCGTCGTTCACCCCGCCGATTGTCACGGTCACCGACCCTGCGGTGCCGTCCGCCGTGGCCACCGCGAAGCGTTCGGTCAGCGTGGCCCCCGCGCCCAGCGCCTGGATCGCGTCCTGCCCGTTGTCGGCCGCGTAGGCCCATGCGCCATCCGTTCCCAGCGTGAACAGCCCGTGGCTGCCCGCCGTCCCCGCCTGCGCCACGAACACCGCCTCGCCCGCGTCCACGTCGGTCACGTCGAGCCTGCCCGTCGCGCCCAGCGTCGCGCCGGCATCTTCCGTCACCGCGCCCGACAGGTCGCCGTCGATCGCCGCCGCGTCGTTCACCCCGGTGATCGTCACCGTCACGACGCCCTCGGCGCCCTCCGCCGTGGCCACCGCGAAGCGTTCGGTCAGCGCGGCCCCCGCGCCCAGCGCCTGGATCGCGTCCTGCCCGTTGTCGGCCGCGTAGGTCCAGCCGCCCTCCGCGCCCAGCGTGAACAGCCCGTGGGCCCCCGCCGTCCCGGCCTGCGCAAGGAACAGCGCCGCCCCCGGTTCGGTCATCGCGAGTTGCCCGGCGGCGGTCA
>CAYUXM010000284.1:0-3438 GCA_964448765.1 uncultured Rhodobacterales bacterium | reverse complement strand
CGCGGATCATCTCCTCGGGCAGGAACTGGCCGCCGTTGCCGCACAGGATCGAGATCCGCCGCGCGCCCTGCGCTTCGGCGGCCCGGAGCGCGGCGATCTTGTCCAGCCCCGGCCAGTCCTCGTGCTTGAGCATCACCACGCTCGGGCAGTCGCGCACGATTTCCACGATCACCTTCGGCGCGATCGTCACGCCGGTGACCAGCGGAAAATCCTGCACCACCAGCGGCGCGTCGCCCAGCATCCCGGCCGCGGTGCGGAAGTAGCCCGCGATCTGGTCGTCGGTCTTCAGGCTGCCGGGCGGGGCCACCATAACCCCCGCCGCGCCGGCCTCCATCGCCGCCCCCGCCAGCGCCTGCATCGCCGCGAACCCGGGGGAGGAGACGCCGACCACCACCGGCAGGTCGGTGCGGGCCACCACCCGGCGGATCACCGAGATCGATTCATCTGCGGAAAGCTTGCCGGCCTCGCCCATGATGCCGAGGATGGTCAGGCCGGTCGCGCCCTTGCCGACGTAGAAATCCACCATCCGGTCGACGCTGTCGAGGTCCAGCGCCCCGTCGGGCAGGAACGGTGTGGCGGTAATGGTGAAGACGCCGGTCGCGGCCTCGGTCAGTCTCATGGCTTCCTCCCTCAATATCCCAGCGCGATCCGGCCCAGCGCCATCGCGGCCGCGGCCTGGCAGGGCTCCACCACCGGCAGGCCGGTCTCGGCCGCCAGCCGGTCGCGATACTGCGCCATGCCGGCGCAGCCCATGATCAGGACCTCCGCCCCGTCGCTGTCGCGGAGCGCGCGGCCGGTGTCCAGCATCGCGGCCAGTGTCCGGTCGGAATCCGCCAGGTCCGCCACGCCCAGCCCCAGCGCCCGGTCGCCCGCCAGCCGGTCGGTCACCCCCATCGCCGCGAAGGCGCGCAGGTGGCGCGGGATCGAGGCGGGCAGGATCGCGATCACCCCGAACCGCTGGCCCAGCGTCAGCGCGGTCATCACCGCCGCCTCCTGGATGCCCAGCACCGGCAGGGCGGTGCGGGCGCGCAACGCATGCAGCCCCGGATCGCCGAAACAGGCGATCACGAAGCCCGCCGCCTCGGGTTCCAGCCGTCCGGCCAGCGCCAGCATCGGGGCGATCGTCAGATCGGCCTGGGCCTGATCCTCGATCCCCGGCGGGCCCTCGGCCAGCGTGACGCAGCGGATCGGGATGCCGAAGCCCCGAAGCGGGTCCATCGCGCGGTCGATCCCGGCGGTGACGGTGTCCGACGAGTTCGGGTTGATGACGATCAGCGCGCGGCCGGTCATGCGCCCTCCCGCGTCGGGCTTTGCACCTCGATCTGGTAGCCCTCGGGATCGTCGAAGACGAAGGCGCGGATGCCCAGCGCGTCGTTTTCGAACATCTCCGACAGGCCGGCCACGCCTTGCGCGGCGATCCAGCGCCGCCAGGCGTCGACATCGGGCACCCGCAGGCACAATTGCACCGGTTTCTCGGCGGCGGCGCGATGCATGCCGCGCGCCTCGTCGACCAGCCCGACATGCGCGCCGGGGCAGATCCGGTAGATTTTCGACCAGCCCTGGTCGATCGCCAGGTCCAGCCCCAGCACGTCCTCGTAGAACCGGATCGCGGCGGGCAGGTCGCGGTAGTAAAGGAAGGTGATCGCCAGTTCGGCGGCGGCGGGGCGGGTCATCCGTCTGCCTCCATGAAGGCCAGTTCCGGCGCCATCCGGCCGGCCGGCGGCACCCCGTGGCCGGCGCGCGGCAGGAACCGCCCGGCGCCCGGCGTTCCCCGCCAGTCGTCGCCCTCCTTCACCACGCCGCCGCGCAGGATCACGGTTTCGGGCCAGCCCGTGACGGTGGTGCCGGCCCAGGGGTTGTAGCCCACCGCGTCATGCAGGTCGTCGGGGCCAAAGGTCACGCGGCGGTCGGCGTCCCAGATCACCAGGTCGGCATTCATGCCCGGCGCGATGTCGCCCTTGCCCGGCAGCCCGTAGATCCGCGCCGGGGCGGTGGCGGTGGCGCGCACGAAGGCCTCGGCCCCGCCCCGCCCCCGGCTCACCATCGCGTCGAACAGCAGCGGCAGCCGGGTTTCCAGCCCCGGCATCCCGTTGGCGATGGCCGGGAACGGCGGGGTCGGCCCGGCCTGCAGCTTGCCGGTCGCGTCGAACCGGTAGGGCGCGTGATCCGACGACACGAGGTCGAGGTCGCCGCGCGCCAGCCCCTGCCACAGCGCCGCCACGTCGCCCGCGTCGCGCTGCGGCGGCGAACACATCCATTTCGCGCCCTCGATCCCGTCGCGGTGCAGCACCCCGGCGGTGGACAGAAGGTAATGCGGGCAGGTTTCGGCCCGCACCGGCACGCCGCGCGCCCGCGCCGCGCGCACCGCGGCCAGCGCGCGTTCGGTCGAGACATGGAAGATCATCACCGGCGCGTCGAGGAACTCGGCGAACCGGCAGATCCGCTCCACCGCCTCGACCTCGGCCAGCCGCGGATGCGACAGCGCGTGATGTTCTGGCCGGTCCAGCCCGGCCTCCAGCAGCCGCGCCTTCGTCCAGTCCAGCATCCCGTGGTTCTCGGCATGAACGCAGGTCAGCATGCCCGCCGCCTTCGCCGCCGCCAGCACCCGGAGCAGCGCGGCATCGTCGAGCCGGATGTCATAGGTGGTGAACAGCTTGACCGAGCGGTGCCCGGCCGCCGCCAGATCGGCCAGGTCGGTCTCCAGCCCTTCAACCGAGGGGTCGGCGACGGTGACATGGAAGGCGTGATCGATCGCCGCGCCGCGCGCCGCGCGGGCGGCATAGGCGGCCACCGTGTCGCGCAACCGCTCGCCCCGCGCCTGCGCGGCGAAGGAGATCATCGCGGTGGTGCCGCCCATCGCCGCCGACCGGCTGGCGGTTTCGAACGTGTCGGCATTCATCAGCCCCATGCCCGACATCTGTTCGACATGGCAATGCGGATCGACGCCGCCGGGCATCACCATCCGGCCGGCCGCGTCGATTTCGCGCGCGCCGGGGCCGACGTCGCCCAGCGCCGCGATCCGGCCCCCGGCGATCCCGATCGCGCCCTGCCACCGGCCCGCGGCACTCACGACAAGCCCGTTGCGGATGACCAGATCCATCCCGTCCTTCCCCGCCCGTTCGACGCGCCATGTTGGGCCGGCCCGGTGCGGGAAGGCAAGCCCCGACCATGCGTTTGGCCATACATTCAAGAGGATGGGAGGGCCACGTTGCGGTTGATCTGCGCCGGGCGATCCGTATGGTTGCCCCGGGGGCGAGACAGGCGCCCCGTGTTGTATCGAGTTCGGAGAGTTCCCATGCGTGACGCGCCGCACACCGCCTTTTCCACCGAAACCGAGGGTTGTGACGGGGCCGGCGCCGGCCGGGCGGCGGCCGGTGATCTCGCGCTGCGCCCGGCGTTCTGGCATGGCCAGCCGCTGCAGCGCGTGGCGCTGGGCGA
>CAYUXM010000283.1:0-3446 GCA_964448765.1 uncultured Rhodobacterales bacterium | reverse complement strand
CGACACGCTCGACGCCGGCAGCAGCGGCGGTGCGGACGGCACGATCGGTCTGGCCAATATCGGCGACGAACTGGCCGCCGGCGCCGGATACGTCTTTGTCGGCGGGGCGGCCGGGGATCGCCTGACCGCGCGGGAGACCGGGTTGCTGCAGGATATCGACGGCGACGGCGCCAGCGACCTGCTGCTGACCTCCTACTGGGCCGACGCGAACGGCAGCAACGCCGGCGAGGTCTACCTCGTCTCGCTCGACGACCTGCCCGACCTCGATGCGCTGGACGGCGCCGACGGGCGGATCGACATGGGCCAGGTCGGCGCCGCGCAGGCCGGCGGCGGGCGGCTGGGCTATGTCTTCGAAGGTGCCAGCGCCGGGGACAAGGCCGGTGTCGCCGTCACGACGGTCTCCGATCTCGACGGCGACGGGCGCGACGAGATCGTGATCTCGGCGCCTTTCGCCGACCGCGACGGCACCCTTCCGGGCGAGACGGCGGGCACCGGGATCGTCTATCTCGTGAACTCCTCGAGCCTTGACGCGCTCGACGCCATGGACGGCGCGGACGGCCGGATCGACCTTGGCAACGTCACCGCGACCGGCAGCGACGGCCAGCCCTTCGGCTATCGCCTTGTCGGACCCGACGAAAACCCGGAAATCGAAATGGCCGGGGTGAACCTTGCCGCCGCCGGCGACATTGACGGCGATGGCGCCGAGGATCTGGTGATCGGCACGCTGCGCGGCGGGGCCGATGCGCGCGGCAAGACCTACATCGTGTCGATGGCCGACCTTGCCGAACTCGACGGGTTCGGCGGCGCGGCCCTGGACGGCACGATCGACCTGGAGGATGTCGGCGCCACGGGCGGCGACGGTGCGCCGCTGGGCTATTCGATCCTGGGCGCCTCGCCCGGCGATTTCGCCTCCGGCAGCCTGTCGGTCATCCCCGGAAACGACGGAGGCGGGCAATCGGACCTGCTGATCGGGGCGCGGCTGGCCGATGGCGGCGGCGCGGACGCGGGCGAGGCCTATCTCTTGCGCGGCGAACAGCTTGACGCGATGGACGCGGCCGACGGCAGCCTTGACGGCCAGATCGACCTTTCCAACGCCCCGGTCTGCTTCGTGCGCGGCACCCTGATCCTGACCGACCGGGGCGAGGTCGCGGTGCAGGATATCCGCCCCGGCGACCGTGTGATCACGCTGGACGCGGGGCCGCAGCCGGTGGTCTGGATCGCCTCCGCCACCCGGCCCGCCCGGGGCCGCATGGCGCCGGTGCGGATCGCCGCCGGCGCGCTGGGCAACGCCCGCGACCTGTGGGTGTCGCCGCAGCACCGGATGCTGGTGCGCGGCCCGGACGGGGCCGAGGGGTTCCGCCCCGCGATCCATCTGGTCGACGGCCGGACGATCCGGCAGGTGGAGGGCGGCACGGTCGAGTATTTCCACCTGATGTGCGACCGCCACCAGGTGATCTTCGCCGAGGGCGCGGCGGCCGAAAGCTTCTTTCCCGGCCCCGAGGCGTGGAAGAGCCTGCCGCCCGAGGCCCGCGCCGAACTGCGCGACCTGTTCCCCGGCCTCGCCCCCGCCGCCACCGTGAAGCCCAAGGGCCGCCCCGGCCCCGGCCCAGTGCCGGGCTTCGGCCCGCTCGCCCGCCCGGTGCTGCGCCGGGGGCACCACAACCGCGCGTTAACCGCGCCCGTCTAGCCTTGCCCGGCCGGTCGCGACACCGGCACCGGTCATGGGTTCAGGGTCATGGGTTACAGGTTTCTGGGAGGCGCGGCGGGCGACAGGGCCGGCTATACGCTGAGCTTCACAGACGATATCGACGGCGACGGCCGCGCCGAGATCCTGATCGGCGCGTCGGGTGCGGATGCCGGCGGCACGGACTCCGGCGCGGCCTATCTCCTCACCTCCGGCGATCTTGCCGCGCTCGATGCCGCCGATGGCGCGCGGGATTTCGAGATCGATCTGGGGCTGGTGGGCGGCGCCGGCGGCTACCTGATCACCGGCGAGGCCGCGGACGACCTGGCCGGAATCGCCGTCGCCGGCATCGGCGACGTCGATGGCGCCGGCACGGGCGACATCCTGATCGGGGCGTCGAACGCGTCTTTCGGTGCCAGTGCTGCCGGGCGGACCTACCTGATCAGCGCCGAAAACCTGGATGCGCTGGACGGCGCCGACGGGGCCACCGACGGGGTCATCGACCTTGGCAACACCGGGTCCGCCGGGGGCTACCTGATCGGCGGCGAGGCCGCGCAGGACATTTCCGGCATCGCCGTCTCGTCAGCCGGCGATGTCGATGGCGACGGGCTGGAGGATCTGCTGATCGGCGCCACCGGGGTCGACGGCAGCGACGGCGCGGCCTATCTGCTGACCGCGGCCGATCTGGCGGCCATCGACGCGGCCGATGGCGCAACCGATGGCGAGATCGACCTCGACCATGTCGGTGCGGCGGGCGGCTACAAATTCGGCACCTCCGGCAGCTTCGACTATCTCGGCTACGTCACGTCCTCTGCCGGCGATCTCGACGGCGACGGGCTGGGCGATCTGATCATCACCGCACCGTTGGCCGATTTCGGCGGCATCTTGTCGGGCGACATCTATCTTGTCACCGCCGCCGACCTCGACAGCCTCGACGCCGCCGATGGCAGCACCGATGGCGAAATCGATGTCGCGCATGTTGGCCCCTCCGGGGGGTTCGTGATCCGGGGCGAATCCAATGGTCTTCTCGGCTTCAAGTCCATCGTTGCCGAGGATGTCGATGGGGACGGGCTTGGCGATCTGCTGATCGGCACCCCCAATGACGGCTCTAGTGACGCGCATTTGCTGCCCGGGGCAGGGTTGACGGCGATGGACGGGGCCGACGGGGCCACGGATGGCGTCATCGACCTTGATCATACCGTGGGCGCGGGCGGCTATATCTTCCAGGGTGTCCAAGGTTCCGACGCCGCAGGCGAAACGGTCTCTTTCGCCGGGGATGTCGACGGCGACGGGCTGGGCGACCTCGTGATCGGCGCGCCCTTCGCCTCCTACGGCGGATCGGACAGCGGCAGGCTCTACCTTCTGCCGCAGGCCGACCTCGCGGCGCTGGACGCGGCCGATGGCGCGACGGACGGGGTGATCGACCTGGCCCAGGTCGGCAGCGCCGGGGGCTACGTTCTGGGCGGGATCAGCGCCGGTGACAATGTCGGCGGGGATGCGATCACCACCGGCGATTTCGACGGCGACGGGCTGGGCGACCTGCTGATTGGAACCGGCAGGGCCGATACCGGCGGCGCGAATTCAGGCGAGGCCTATCTTGTCCTGGGCGGTCAGCTTGACGCGATGGACGCGGCCGACGGCAGCCTTGACGGCCAGATCAGCCTTGCCAACGCCCCGGTCTGCTTCGTGCGCGGCACCCTGATCCTCACCGACCGGGGCGAGGTCGCGGTGCAGGATATCCGCCCCGGCGACCGTGTGATCA
>CAYUXM010000282.1:0-3461 GCA_964448765.1 uncultured Rhodobacterales bacterium | reverse complement strand
GGCGGCGCCGCTTTTCCGATCTCAGCGAGCAGGAAATCCTCGCGCTCGCGATCTCGTCCGAAGAGGACGACGCAAGCATCTACAGGCTTTACGCCGAGAAGCTGCGCGAGGAATTCCCGGCCTCGGCCAAGGTGTTCGACGGCATGGCGGCAGAGGAAGACACGCATCGCCAGCGCCTGATCGACTTGCATCGCAGCCGGTTCGGCGAGGTCATCCCGCTGATCCGGCGCGAGCATGTCGCGGGCTATTACGCGCGCCGGCCGGTCTGGCTGGTGGAAAACCTCGGGATCGAGCGGATCCGCGACGAGGCCGCGGCGATGGAGACGGAGGCGGAAACCTTCTATCGCAAGGCCGCGCAGCGCACCTCCGACGCCGCCACCCGCAAGCTGCTGGGCGATCTGGCCGCCGCCGAGGCCGGGCACGAGATCAAGGCCGGGCAACTGGCCGAAGAACATCTCGACGAGGATAGCCGCGATTCGGAGGAACGCGCCTCGAAACGGCAGTTCGTGCTGACCTGGGTGCAGCCGGGGCTGGCGGGGCTGATGGATGGCTCGGTCTCCACCCTGGCGCCGATCTTCGCCACCGCCTTCGCCACGCAGGACACGCATACCACCTTCCTCGTCGGCCTCGCCGCCTCGATCGGCGCGGGCATCTCGATGGGCTTCACCGAGGCCGCCTCGGACGATGGCGAGTTGTCGGGGCGCGGCTCGCCGATCAAGCGCGGCTTCGCCTCGGGGATCATGACGACGGTGGGCGGGCTGGGCCATGCCCTGCCCTACCTGATCCCCGATTTCTGGACCGCGACGACGATTGCCATCGCGGTCGTTTTCGTCGAGCTTTGGGCGATCGTGTGGATCCAGAACCGGTTCATGGAAACGCCGTTCCTGCGCGCCACGTTCCAGGTCGTGCTGGGCGGGGCGCTGGTGTTCGCGGCGGGGGCGCTGATCGGCGCCGGATAGGGAGGCGAGCGGTGTACAGAAGCGGCGAGATCGAGTACCGGGCCCTGCCCCTGCCCGACCGTGTGCAGGTGCCGCCCGACCGCGCGCAGGCCCAGGCCGAGGCGTTTCGCGACCACATGGCGCGGCGCCATTCGGTGCGCGATTTCGCGCCCGACCCGGTGCCCGAGGCGGTGATCGCGGCCTGCATCGCCACCGCGGGCGGCGCGCCATCCGGCGCCAATCACCAGCCCTGGCATTTCGCCGCCATCGCCGATCCGGCGATGAAGGCCCGTATCCGCGACGCCGCGGAAGAGGAGGAACGCGCCTTCTACTCGGGCGGCGCGGGCGACGAATGGCTCGCCGCGCTGGAACCGATCGGCACCGGGGCGGAGAAACCGCATCTGGAAATCGCGCCCTGGCTGATCGTCGTTTTCGCGCAGCGCTACGGCGTGACGAAGGATGGCGCGCGTTACAAGAATTACTACGTGCCCGAAAGCGTGGGCATCGCCACCGGCTTCCTGATCGCCGCGATCCATAACGCCGGGCTGGTCTGCCTGACCCATACGCCGAACCCGATGAAGTTCCTCGGCCCGCTTTGCGGCCGGCCCGAGCATGAGAAACCGGTGATGATCCTGCCGGTCGGCTACCCGGCGGCGGATGCGACGGTGCCGGCGGCGGCGAAGATGAAAAAGCCGCTGGACGAGATCATGACGGTGTTTCGCTAGTCCCCCGCCACCCGGTGCGCGAACAGCCGCACCACCGTCACCGCGATCAGGATCCGCGCGACATGATGGGCGGTGACATAGACCACGCTCATCTGAAGGCTCAGCGCGATCAGGCCCATCTCCGCCAGCCCGCCCGGCGCGAAGGCAAGGAACACGGCCGCGACGGGTTCGCCCACCACCGGCCCGAGCGGGAGCGCCACCGCCAGCGCGACGGCGACCGAGATCGCCACGTTCACGGCCGCAAAGCGCAGCGCGTGCAGCACCCGGCCCGCCGGCATGCCGGCGAACCGCACGCCAAGGCCGGTGCCGATCACCACCTGCGTCACGGCCAGCAGCCATTCCGGCGGCACGGTTTCGGTCACGCCTGCAAGATGGACGAGGCCGGAGGCGAGGATCGGCCCCGAAATCCAGCCCGCCGGCATCCGCAGCCGCACCCCCGCCCAGGCGCCGATCACCGCGCAGGCCAGAAGGATCGCCACGTCCGCCGCGCCCAGCGGCACATCGGCCCCGGTCATCTTCACCCCGCCGGCGGAGCCCACCGCATGGCCGGTCAGCACCGTGAAGGCCAGCGGCACCAGCACGATGGTCAGGATCAGCCGCAGGAATTGCAGCATCGTCAGCATCTGCGGATCGGCCCCGGCCTCTTCGCCCATCTGCACCGCCTCGATCAGCCCGCCGGGCGCGGCGCCGAAGAACAGCGTCTTGCGGTCGATATCCGACAGCGCCGCAAGCGCGCGGTAGCCGAGGAAATGCATCACCGGGATCGCGGCGCATAGCGCCAGAAGCGAGGGCCACCAGTGTTTCGCCTCTTCGATGATCTCGGGGCGGAAGGCGCCGCCGATCGCCACGCCGATCACCGGGATGAACATCTGCCGCACGGTCTGGGGAAACTGCGGCAGGTGACCCAGCGGCCGCACCCCGGCCACGGCCAGCGCCCCCACGGCGATCAGCGAGCCCAGCAGCATCGGCAGCGGCAGGTGCAGCCAGCCCGCCACGATCCCGCCCGCCCAGCCCGCCAGCACCGACAGGGCGACGGTCGGCAGGTGGATGCCGGAAAGAACGGGGCGAAGCGAAAGGCGCATCGTGGAACGAGGGAACCGCGCCGGAGTGGCGCGAGCGGCACAGTGTCACCCCCGCCGGGCGAGGGCAAGGGGCCGGTCACCGACGCGCCGTCCGGCCTACCAGTGCGGCGGGCGCTCGTCCCCCAGCACCACGCCGCCGCCGAGATCGGCCTCGCGCCCGGCCTCGCGTTCCATCAGGAGCGCGACGCGGCGTTCCAGCCGATCGATCGTTTCGGCCTGCCGCGCGACCGTGGCCGACAGGTCGTCGACGCTGCGCAGCAGGTCGGCGATCCGTTCCTCCGCCGCGATGAGCCTTGCCTCGTCCATCCCGTCCCCCGTTGCCGCCACCACTCTAGCCGCCGTCACGGCCGGATGCACCCCGGATACCGCGCCCCGCCCGCTTGCCGCCCCCGCCCCCTTGGGCTAAGGACGCCCGCGACGCTGGCACGGGTCACGGGGCGCAGGATCATGGCGAAGGACAAGGGCGCGAGACGGCCGCGCGCGGAGGCGCCGAAGGGCTTTCGCGACTATTTCGGCGCGGAGGTCACCGAGCGCGCCGAGATGCTGCGCGCGATCACCGAGGTCTATCACCGCTACGGCTTCGACCCCTTGGAAACCTCGGCCGTGGAAACGGTCGAGGCGCTGGGAAAATACCTGCCCGATGTCGATCGCCCGAATGCCGGCGTCTTCGCCTGGCAGGAGGAGGATGGCGACTGGCTGGCGCTGCGCTACGACCT
>CAYUXM010000281.1:0-3485 GCA_964448765.1 uncultured Rhodobacterales bacterium | reverse complement strand
CGCCGCGCAGCTTGTAGCTGCGCACCGGCGTCAGATCCTCGCGTTTCAGCCAGATGTCGGCCCCGTAGCGCGCCGACAGGTGATCGTTGCGCTGCAAGGGCGTCGGCGGAAACAACGCGCGCAGCGCCGCGTCCGAAGCGCGGGCATGGGCGGCGAAGCTGTCGGTCGGCTGGTCCATCGCACCGGTTTGGACGGAACCGCCGCCGCTTGCAACCCGGCCATCGACCGGGTGTCGCGGCGGCATCGGCAATGCCCGGCCCGGCCGTGAAAGGCTGCGCACGGCCCGCACGGCCGCGCGGCTCCCTTGCCGGGCTTCGCAAAACCGGCTACGTCGCCCCCCGTTCATCCGCCGATCAGGGGGCCCCATGACCGTCACCGCGCCGAAGAAAGTCGTCCTTGCCTATTCCGGCGGGCTCGACACCTCGATCATCCTGAAATGGCTGCAGACGGAATACGGCTGCGAGGTCGTGACCTTCACCGCCGACCTTGGCCAGGGCGAGGAGCTGGAACCGGCGCGGGCCAAGGCGCTGATGCTGGGCATCCGCGAAGAGAACATCCACATCCTCGACCTGCGCGAGGAATTCGTGCGCGACTTCGTGTTCCCGATGTTCCGCGCCAACGCGGTCTACGAGGGGCTGTATCTTCTGGGCACCTCGATCGCGCGGCCGCTGATCTCGCAGGAACTGGTCCGCATCGCGCATGAAACGGGGGCCGACACGGTGGCGCATGGCGCGACCGGCAAGGGCAACGACCAGGTGCGGTTCGAACTGTCGACCGCCGCGCTCGACCCCGCGATCCGCGTCATCGCGCCGTGGCGGGAATGGGATCTGACCAGCCGCACCCGGCTTCTGGAATTCGCCGAGGCGCACCAGATCCCGATCGCCAAGGACAAGCGCGGCGAGGCGCCGTTTTCCGTCGATGCGAACCTTCTGCACACCTCGTCCGAGGGCAAGGTGCTGGAAGACCCGGCGCAGGAGGCGCCCGACTACGTCTGCCAGCGCGTCGTCGCGCCCGAGGACGCGCCCGACACGCCCGAGATGGTGGAAATCACCTTCAAGAAGGGCGACGCCGTCGCGATCGACGGCGAGGCGATGAGCCCCGCGACGATCCTGACCCGGCTGAACGAACTGGGCGGCAAGCATGGCGTCGGCGTGCTCGACCTTGTCGAAAACCGCTTTGTCGGGATGAAGTCGCGCGGCATCTACGAAACCCCCGGCGGCACGATCCTGCTGGAGGCGCATCGCGGGATCGAACAGATCACGCTGGACAGCGGCGCGGGCCACCTGAAGGATTCGATCATGCCGCGCTACGCGGAACTGATCTACAACGGCTTCTGGTTCAGCCCGGAACGCGAGATGCTGCAGGCCCTGATCGACAAGAGCCAGGAACATGTTTCCGGCACCGTGCGGGTGAAGCTTTACAAGGGCTCGGCCCGCACCGTCGCGCGCTGGTCCGACCACAGCCTGTATTCCGAGGCGCATGTGACCTTCGAGGATGACGCCGGCGCCTACGACCAGAAGGATGCCGAGGGCTTCATCCGCCTGAACGCGCTGCGCCTGCGGCTGCTGGCGGCGCGGCGGATCCGGCTGGGCGGATGACCGGGCGCGGCCCGCTCCGGATCGATCGGGGCGTGGCGGCCGGGGCGCTGGCCTTCCTGATCGTGGGCGGCGGCTTCGCCGCGTTCGGGGGCCATCATCTCGTGACGACCCGGGCCTTCCTGAACGGGGCGGAGCCGGTGCAGGCCACCGTCATCGCGCAAGACGAAAGCTGCGATGATGATGGCTGCACCTGGCGGCCGACCTTCCGGTTCACCGACCCCGCGGGCGAGACCCGCGAGGCGCGGACGCTATACGGCGCCTCGAACTACGGCTGGTCGGAGGGGACGGAACGGACCGTCCTGCAGAACCCGGCCCATGATCACGTCCGGATGCCGGGATTCTGGAACCTCTGGGCTTTCGGCGCGGGGTTCTTCCTGCTCGGCGCGCTCGCTTTGGGCATCGCGCTTTTCCCGCTTCGGCGGCTGGCGATGATGCGCGTGTCCGACGAGTAGGTGTTGATACCGGTCGTTTCCGGTGCGCCGGGGCATCGGGCGGGGGCCAGGCGGGGATGTTGAATCGGCTCTAACCCGCCCTGAGTCGGTCGTAAAAGGGCAGCGCGGCCTCGGCCAGCCGGGCATAGTCACCGTCCAGCCGTGGCAAATCCTCCTCCGGCCCGTCGAAGCCGGTGGAGCGGTGAACGGCGCCATACCAATGCGCGGCCCAGACGCCGTCATCGGCATGCCCGCCCCGGGGCCAGGACAGCATCGCGGGGGTCCACGGCAGGCCGATCGCGGCGCACAGGCCCGACAGCGCCGCCTCGGGATCGGCCCTGACATCGGCGCTGTCGATCACCACCGGGGTCTGGCCCAGCGCGCGGACATGGTCGAACAGGTCCGCCTGCTGCGCGAAACCCAGATCGGCCAGAACCGGCGCCTCGCGCTTTTTCGCGTAGGAGGCGACGACGCGGGCCGGGTGGCGGACGAGGAACACGTTCACGACATCGGCCATCCAGTCGCGCGGCACGCCCGGCACCATGTGATGCGTCATGTGTTTCTGATACCAATGCGCCCGTCCACCCGGCACCGGGCCGGCAAGCCGCCGCGCGACCTCGTCGGGGTCGTTGGGCTGGCTGGCGAGGATCGCCGCGCGCATCGGGTGGTCAAGCCCGGTTGCCGCGAGATAGGCGGCATAGAACGGCTCGTCGCTGACGGCGCAATCCGGCCGCGCGCCGAAAGCATACATCATCGCGGTCGACAGGTTCCGCGGGCCGGACCACATGGCGATCTTCACGGCCTTCCCCCGGGGCCTGTGCCGCACATGGCACCGGAAACGCGGCGACAGCGACACCCCGGCCGAACACGGGCAGCGCCCGACCCGAGGGGTGGGTGCAAAGCGCCCGCCCCTGGGGGGCGGGTCGGGCGCTGCCCGTGCTCGCGCACGGGCGGGTGCCGCCCGCTCCAGCCGGCAGGTTCGGGATAAACCGTTACCGTCCCGGCCATCACGCCCCCACCAGCGCCTTGTATAGGCCCCTGATCCGTTCCGTCACCGGCCCCAGGCCGCCGCTGCCGATCACCCGCCCGTCGATCATCCCCACCGGGGTCTGCGCGCCGAAGGTGCCGGTCAGGAACGCCTCGTCGGCCGAATAGGTCTCGACCAGCGAGAAATTCCTTTCGAACACCGGGATGCCGTTCGCGCGGCACAGGTCGATCACCTTCTGGCGGGTGATCCCGTTCATGCAGTAATCGCCCGTCGAGGTCCAAACCTCGCCCTTGCGGACGATGAAGAAGTTACAGGCGTTGGTGGTGTTCACGAAACCATGCACGTCCAGCATCAGCGCCTCGTCCGCGCCGGCCTTTTCCGCGGCGATGCAGGCGAGGATGCAGTTCAGCTTCGAATGGCTGTTGAGCTTGGGATCCTGGCTCATCGGCAGGCCGCGGATATGCGGCA
>CAYUXM010000280.1:0-3500 GCA_964448765.1 uncultured Rhodobacterales bacterium | reverse complement strand
GCTCAAGACCCTCCGCGGTCTCACGCCCTACGAATACATCTGCAAAATCTGGACATCAGAGCCGGACAGATTCATCCCCGACCCGATCCACCAGATGCCGGGACTGAACACCTAGGCCCGCGCCGCCCTTCGCCCGGTTCCGGCAAGGCCCGTCGCGGGCTGCGGATCGCGCCGGCGACATGGCGGCATCGCGCTTGTGGCGGTGCCACTGCCGGAGGCGACGGCGCCGAACCGGTCCGCCGCCCGCCTCGGCGTCGGTCAGCCGGCGATCTTCAGCGTCAGGTCCGGAAAGGCGCCCGCGAAGGTGTCGGGCAGCGGCCGGTCGGTGACGAGGTAATCGCCGGGTTTCAGCGCCGGCTGGCGCAGCGCCGGTTTCCGGCTCTGCACGCTGAATTTCGAATGGTCCACCGCCATGATCGCCCGCGACGCGTGCCCCAGCATCGCGGTCGCGACATCGACCTCGCATTGTTCGTGCACCAGAAATCCCTTGCGCGGGTCCACCAGCGAGGCGCTGAGCACGACGTAGTCGACCTGCATGCGCTCGATCACCTCGAAGGTCGACCGGTCGAAGGCCGCGCCGTCGTGATCGCGCAGCTGGGTGCCGGCCATCGAGACGTTGTTGCCGGGGATCATCGCCAGCGTGCTGGCCACGAAGGCCGAATTGGTGACGACGGTCAGCCGGTGCCGCGCCCGCAGCGCCTGCGCGACGAAGGCCGAGGTGGAGCCGGTGTCGATCGCAAGGCTGTCGCCGTCCTGCACGATCCGCGCCACCTCGCGCGCGATCGCGACCTTGGCGTCGCGGTTGACGTTCATCCGCGACAGGAACGGCGGGTCCGAGGCCGTCTTTTTCGACACCAGCGCGCCGTGCACCTTGCTCAGCTCGTCGGCCTCGGCCATCGGCCGGGTGACCCGGCGGATCGTCTGGCCGGATACCCCCAGAAGCCGCGACATCTCGTTCACGGTGACCGTGCCGCGCATGTCGACGATGCGCAAAATCTCTTCCCGGTATTTCGACATTGGCTGTCTCTTGGCCGACGAAACTGTCGCTTTGCCCCGGTTGATTGCCAATTCATTCCCCGAAATCAACAGAAATCAACATTATTGTTGTTGCCATGCCGCGGCCTGCTAAGCTTTCCGGGCGGACGATTCTGGGGCTTCGACATGGCGCGGCAGGCGGCGAAACACCTGATCATCGGTGGCGGGATCATCGGCTGTTCGATCGCCTACCACCTGACACGGCGCGGCGAAACCGATGTCGTGGTGCTGGAGCGCGCCGGCCTGACAGAGGGCGCGACATGGCATGCCGCGGGCCTCGTCGGGCAGTTGCGGTCGTCGCGCAACACCACGCGGATGCTGCAACGCTCGGTCGCGATGTACGACCGGTTGCAGGCCGAGGACGGCTTGCAGTTCGACTGGAAGAAGACCGGCTCGCTGCGTCTCGCGGCGACGCGCGAGCGGATGCTCGAAGCCAGGCGGCTGGCCACGATGGCGGCCAGTTTCGGGCTGGAGATGCAGATCCTCACGCCGTCGGAGGCCAGGGACCTGTTCCCCCTGATCGACGCAAGCGGGCTGGAGGGCGCCGCCTACATCCCGTCGGACGGCTATGTCGATCCCGCCTCGCTGTGCCAGGCGGTGGCCGGGGCCGCGCGCCGGCAGGGCACCGAGATCCGGCAGAACGTCGAGGTGCTGGATTTCCACGTCTCAGGCGGCCGGATCACCGGGGTCGAAACCTCCGAGGGGCCGTGGCAGGCCGAAACCGTGATCCTCGCCGCCGGGATGTGGAGCCGCGAGATCGGCGCGAAGCTGGGGCTGCGGGTGCCGGCCTGCGCGGTCGAGCACCAGTATATCGTCACCGAGTCCACCGGCGCCGAGATCGGCCATTTCCCGACGCTGCGCGATCCCGAACGGCTGGTCTACTACAAGCCCGATGTCGGCGGGCGGCTGGTGATCGGCGGTTACGAGGACGGCACCTTGCCCTTCGGCGACGCGGGCATTCCGGGCCGGTTCGTGCGCCAGCTTCTGCCCGAGAACCTCGACCGGTTCCTGCCGCTGGCGGAACTGGCCGGGCAGGTCACGCCGGTGGTCAACGAGGTCGGCATCAGGCAGGTGATCAACGGGCCGATCCCCTATTCGGCGGACGGCGATTTCGTGATGGGCTGGCAGCCGGGGTTCGACAACCTGATGATGGCCACCGGCTTTCTTTACGGCATCGCGGCGGGCGGCGGCGCGGGCGAGATGATCGCCGAATGGGTGGTCGATGGCCGCCCCTCGCTCGATCTGTGGCCGCTTGACGTGCGCCGCTTCGGCCCGCACCACGGCACCCGGGCCTTCATGTATCCGCGCGCGGTGGAGCATTACGCGCATCACTACAAGATGCGCTATCCAGGCCAGGAACACGAAAGCGCCCGGCAGTTGCGCCTGTCGCCGCTGTATCACCGGCTGAAGGACCACGGCGCGGTCTACGGATCGAAGAACGGCTGGGAACGGCCACTGTGGTTCGCGCCCGCAGGCGTGCCGCCGGTCGACCAGCTGGATTTCCTCGCGCCGGGCTGGAAGGCCTTCGCGGCCGAGGAACACCGCGCGGTGCGCGAGCGCGTGGCGCTGATCGACCAGACCAGTTTCTCGAAGTTCGAAATCCTCGGCCCCGGCGCGCTGGACCTGCTGCAACGGCTGGCGGTGTCGAACATGGACAGGCCGGACGGCGCGGTGATCTATACCCAGCTGTGCAACGCGCGTGGCGGGATCGAGGCCGACGTGACCTTCACCCGGCTGGGCCGGGATCGGTTCGTCATGGTCACCGGCTCGGGCTTCGGCGTGCATGACGGCGACTGGCTGCGTCGCCACCTGCCCGCCGACGGATCGGTGCAGATGATCGAGGTCACCAGCGGCTGGGCGGTGCTGAACCTCGTCGGGCCGGCATCGCGCAGGGTTCTGGCGGCCGCTTCGGAAAGCGACGTGTCCGACGCCGCGCTGCCCTTCGCCACCGCGCGCGAGATCGTCATCGGCGCGGCCCCGGTGCGCGCCGCGCGGATCGGCTATGTCGGCGAATTGGGATACGAGATCTACATCCCCACCGAATTCGCGCTGCATGTCTACGACCGGCTGCGGACGGCGGGGCAGGCCCACGGCATCGCCGATGTCGGCTACCGCGCGATCGAAAGCCTGAGGATGGAAAAGGGTTACGTCTACTGGTCGGGCGACATCTCGCCCGATTACACGCCCTACGAGGCCGGGCTGGGCTTTCGCGTGCATCTGAAATCCAAGGGCGATTTCATCGGCCGCGCCGCGCTGGAGGCGCAGAAGGCTCAAGGCGCCACGCGCCGTCTGTGTACCTTCGCGACGGCCGAGAACCTGCCGCTGACCGGCGGCGAGACGATCCGCGCCGGCGAAGAGGTCGTCTCGCTGGTGACATCGGCGGCCTTTGGCCCGACGGTGGGCCGGACGATCCTGCGCGGCTACCTCGCGCGCGAGTACTGGGACCGCGAGGCGTTCACGCTGGA
>CAYUXM010000279.1:0-3528 GCA_964448765.1 uncultured Rhodobacterales bacterium | reverse complement strand
GCCCGTCCTTGATCATCGAGTCGATGAACTTCATGTCGCCCATCTTCTGGCCGGCGCGCAGATGCGCGACATGCGGCGCGAGCGACATGTTCTCCTGCCCGCCGGCGATGACGATCGCGGCGTCGCCAAGCTGGATGTGCTGGGCGCCCAGCGCGACCGAGCGCAGGCCCGAGCCGCAGACCTGGTTGATCGACCAGGCGGCGCTTTCCTTCGGCAGGCCGGCGTTGACATGCGCCTGCCGCGCGGGGTTCTGGCCCTGGCCGCCGGTCAGCACCTGGCCGAGGATGGTTTCCGAAACCTCGGACTTGTCGATCCCGGCGCGGGCGACGACGGCCTCGATCGCGGCGGCGCCGAGGTCATGGGCCGGGGTACTGGCGAAAGAGCCGTTGAAGCTGCCCACGGCGGTGCGGGCGGCCGAGACGATTACGACATTGGTCATGATGGGTCCTCTCCCTTGGCGCGACGTGCAACGCCGGCCGGGCGGGGCGCCCGGGCCGGCCGCGTTGCGTTTTGCGTAAGGGTTGCGGCGAAATCGCGCAAGGGCGGCGTCCGCCGCCGGGGTGCGTTTCTGCGCCGCAGCATCGGCCTGTTGCAGATCAGGCGCGCTTTTGCTCGGCCTCGACCTTCCACGGCGGCATGATCGACGGCGCGCCGAAATAGTAGCCCTGCAGGCAGTCGATGCCGAGATCGGTGAGGAACGCGGCGTCCTGGCCGCTTTCCACGCCCTCGGCGACCGTGAACATGTCGAAATGCCGGGCGATCGACAACAGCGCCTGGGTCAGCACCTGGTTGTCGGGATTGTCGGAGATGCCCTTGCAGAACTGCCGGTCGATCTTGATCACGTCGAAATAGAACTGCCGCAGGTAACGAAACGAGGTGAAGCCGGCGCCGAAATCGTCCAGCGCGAAGGTCACGCCCTCGACCTGCATCTCGTGCATGAAGACCGACACGATGTCGGGCACCACCATCGCCGAGGTTTCGGTGATTTCCAGGATCAGCCGTTCCGCCGCGGTGTCGTCGGCGGCCAGCCCCCGGTCGAGCGTCTGGCGCCAGCGCGGATAGCCGATCGACCGGGCCGACATGTTGATCGCCAACCGCAGCTCCGGATCCTCGGCCAGCGACATCAGCCCCATTTCCAGCGCGAGGCAGTCGATCACCCGGCCCAGTTCGGTCGTCTCGATCGTGTCGATGAAATTGCGGGCCGGAATCACCCGTCCTTTTTCGTCGAGCACGCGGACGAGACCTTCGTAGAACGCCGGCTTGTCGGGCCGCGCGGCCTGCATGATCGGCTGGAAGGCCAGCACGACGTTGCGTTCGGCCACCGCCTTGCGCACCATGGCGATCGTGTTGCGGTCGCGTTCGGACACGGCGGCGTCCAGCGGACTCTCGGAGCCGAGTTCAATCAGTTCGAGATCGTCCAGCTTGGCCCCGGCCATCGTCGTTCTCCCGCATCGGTTGCGAACAGCTTCCGCCGGAAGGGCTAAAATGCCGTAAACGTTGGCGTTTGCGGATGGATACAGTGAGGGGCAAAGATGCAGGCGACGCCATCCGAAAGACCGCCGGGGCGGTGCCCCTGGTGCGGCACTGATCCGCTCTACGTGCATTACCACGACACCGAATGGGGCGTGCCGGAGCGTGACCCGCGCGCGCTGTGGGAAAAGCTGATGCTCGACGGGTTCCAGGCGGGGCTGTCCTGGATCACGATCCTGCGCAAGCGCGAGGCGTTTCGCGCGCGTTTTCAGGGCTTTGACCCCGAGGCGGTGGCCCGCTGGGGCGAGGCCGAGATCGCCGCGGCGCTGGCCGATCCCGGCATCGTGCGCCACCGCGGCAAGATCGAGGCGACGATCGGCAACGCGCGCGCCTATCTCGACCTCGCCGCGCGGCAAGACTTCGCAAGCTTCCTGTGGGACTTCGTCGATGGCACGCCGGTGCAGAACCGGTTTCGGAAACAATCCGACGTCCCCGCGGAAACGGAGCTGTCGCGCCGGGTCTCGCGCGCGCTGAAGGCCGAGGGCTTTCGATTCGCCGGGCCGACCATCGTCTATGCCTTCATGCAGGCCTCCGGCCTGTTCAACGACCACCTCGTGACCTGCCCGGCGCATGACCGGGTGGCGGCGCTGGCCGGCCAGGGTTAACAAAGCGGAAAGGCTTTGCTGTTTTCCTGCGGCCCGCGGGCAATTTGAGCCCGTCGGGAGACGTCAGGATGGCATCGGGACACCACGCGCGGCATATCAGACCGGCGAAAGGCGAAGCGCCCTTCGGGCTCGACGAGATCTTCTTTTCACGGACCGACGATCGCGGGGTGATCCTGTCGGGCAATTCCGTGTTCCAGCGGGTCGCCGACTACGGTTGGGACAAGCTGATCGGCGCGCCGCACAAGCTGATCCGGCATCCCGACATGCCGAAGGCGGTGTTCTGGCTGTTGTGGCACACGATCAAGCAGGGCAAGCCGATCGGCGCCTATGTCAAGAACCGGGCGGCCGACGGGCTGTTCTACTGGGTCTTCGCGATCGTGACGCCGACGCCGGGCGGCTATCTCTCCGTCCGGATCAAGCCGACATCCGCCGTGTTCCGGCTGGTTGAGCAGGAATACGCCGGGCTGCTGAAGGCCGAGACCGAGCGCAAGCTCGATCCCGCCGACAGCGCGGCGCTGCTGCTCGACCGGCTGAAGGACCTGGGTTTCGCCGATTACGACGCGTTCCTCGCCCATGCGATCTCGGCCGAGATGGCGGCCCGCGACGCCGCGCTGAAGCGGCGGGCGGATGCGCGGTTCGCCGCGGTCGTCGATATCGCCGAACGGCTGGACCGGATGCAGGGCGAACTGTCCGCGCTGTTCGCCAATTTCGAGGCGATCCGCGGCATTCCCTCGAACATGCGGATCGTCGCATCGCGGCTTGAACCCGCCGGCGGGCCGATCAGCGCGATCTCGGAAAACTACCGCGTGATGTCGCATGACATCACCACGCATCTGAGCGCCTTCTCGGGCGGCCGGAACTCGCACTACACCGAAATGGCGCGGCTGGTGCGCGAGGGGCTCGTGCTGCTGGCCATCGCGCGGGTCCAGGCCGAGACGGTCGCGCAATGCCAGGCCGAGATGGCCGAAGGCACGCTGCCCGACGCCGAAACCGAGATCGAGCTGCTGCACGGACAGGAACAGACCTATCGCGACCAGTCGATGCAGGGCATGCGCCGGATCGCCGAGGATGCCGCGAAGCTGGCGCGCACCTGCACCGATCTGCGCCGGCTGGTCGTCGGGCTCGATTCGGTGCGGGTGATGTGCCGGGTCGAGAGCGGCCGGCTGCGCGGCAAGGTCGACGGGCTGACCGCGATCATCGACCAGCTCGACGTGTTCCACGGCGAGACCGACAAGCGGCTGGCCGAGATCACCGATCTCGCCGACAAGATCGCGCAGGGCGCGCAGGCGCTTTTGCCGCGCCGCACGGCCGCCGCAGCGGCCTGAGCGCTACTCAGCCGCCAGAAGCGCGCCGATCACCGCCCGCGCGCTGTCGGAATGCCAGTCGGCATCGC
>CAYUXM010000278.1:0-3538 GCA_964448765.1 uncultured Rhodobacterales bacterium | reverse complement strand
GCAGCGCCTCGACATCCTCAAGCACCAGCGTGCCGCCGCGCGCCTCTTCCACCAGTGGCAGTTGCGCGCCCTCGTCTACCGGGCCGAACAGGCGCTGGCCCAGCACGTCCTCTGACCAGGCCGCGCAGGACACCACGGTGAACTTGCGGCCGGCCCGCGGCCCGACCGCGTGCAACGCATGGGCGACCAGCGTCTTGCCGGTGCCGGTCTCGCCGTCGATCAGCACGTGGCCATCGGCCTGGCCGAGATCGAGGATATCCTCGCGCAGCCGCTCCATCACCGGCGAGGCGCCGATCAGCTTCTTCATCATCCCGGTGGCGTCGGACAGTTCGCGGCGCAGCGCGCGGTTGTCCAGCGTCATCCGTCGTGCCTGGGTCGCGCGTTTGGCCAGATCGGTCATCTTGTCGGGATTGAACGGCTTTTCCAGAAAGTCCCAGGCGCCGATCCGCATCGCCTCGACCGCCATCGGCACATCGCCATGGCCGGTGATCATGATCACCGGCAGCCCGCTATCGAGCCCGAGGATGCGCTTGAGAAAGGCCATCCCGTCCATCCCCGGCATCTTGATGTCGGAAACCACCACGCCGGGCCAGTCCGGCCCGATCGCCTTGAGCGCCTCCTCGGCCGAGGCATAGGTTTCGGTGTCGAAGCCCGACAGGCTCAGCCACTGGCTGATCGACTGGCGCATGTCCTGTTCGTCGTCGACGATCGCGATCTTCATCGCACGGGCCATCCCTGGGCCTCCCTATTCAGCGGCCCGGACCCGGTTGCCCAGGACCGGCAATTGCACTTCGAAAATCGCACCCCCGCCGGGGGCGTTGCGGGCCGTCAGGCGACCGCCGAGGTCGTTGACGATACCCGATGAAATGGCAAGCCCGAGGCCGACACCGTCGCCCGGGCTCTTGGTGGTGTAAAACGGTTCGAACAGGCTTTCGAGATCGGCGATGCCATGGCCGTTGTCGCGCACCGACAGGATCGCGGTTTCCCCGGCCGTCAGCAGGATTTCCAGTTGCGGCTCCGTCGTCGCCTTGGTTGCGTCGAGCGCGTTCCTGAGCAGGTTGATGATCACCTGTTCCAGCCGGATCCGGTCGGCCATCACCATCACCGGCCCGCGCGGCAGGGTGCGGGTGATCTGCACCGTCCGGGCGCGCAGCTGCGGCTCCATCATCGCCAGCGCGGTCGAGACGCAGGCCTTCACGTCGACCGGCTCGAAGGCCTCGCCACCCTTGCGGGCGTAGCTTTTCAGTTGCCGCGTGATCGCGCCCATCCGGTCGATCAGGTCGTCGATACGCTGGAACGACGACAGCGCCTCTTCCGACCGGCGGCGCTGCATCAGAAGCTTCGCGCCCGCCAGATAGGTCTTCATCGCCGCCAGCGGCTGGTTCAGCTCGTGGCTGACCGCGGCCGACATCTCGCCCAGCACCGCCAGCTTGGACGATTGTTCCAGCGTCTGTTCGGCCACCGCGAGATCCTGCTGCGCCTTCTCGCGCTCGGCGATCTCGCGCTGCAGCCGCGCGTTCAGCGCCCTGAGTTCGGCCGACTCGCGCCGGAACAGCGCGCTTTCCGACCGCGCCCGCCGCGACACCAGGTAAAAACCCAGCGCCAGCAGGATCGCGAAGCCCATGATCTCCAGCGCCAGCACCGCGTTCACCCGCTCGCGTACCGACTGGTAGGTGGTGAAACCGATGATCCGCCAGCCCCGGAACGGCACCCGCGCCTCGTTGCGCATCACCGCCTCGCCCTCCAGATAGGCGTCGGGCGAGGGATTGGCCCAGTCCGCCGTCACCTGGAACGCCCGCGCGATCGCCGAGGGCGCGGACCGCACCGCCAGCGCCTCGTCCATCGTCAGCCCGCGCCAGCGCGGCTCGGTGGCCAGGATGATCACGCCCTCGCTGTCGGTCACCGCGACGGCGTCCGAGATCCCGGCCCATTGCCGTTCGAACTTGGCCAGTTCGACCGCGACGACGACGACGCCGATCAGCCGGTTCTCGGACAGCACGGCCCGCGAATAGGTGAAGGAATAACCGCCCGCCGGGCGTTCGGTGACGGTGAACACCGTGTCGCGCGAGCGCTGCGCCTCGACGAAATAGGCGGTCTGGGCATGCGGCGTGCCCAGCAGGTTGCGGTCGGTCGCGGCCACCGTCCGGCCCGACACGTCCAGAAGCAGGATCGAGGCCGCGCCGATCTCGGCCTGGGCCGAGATCAGCCGCGCCGAGGTCTGGGAATAATCGTCGCCGGTCAACGATCCGATCAGCGCCGGGTCGCGGGCCAGCAGCAGCGGCACCACCGAGGTGCGCTGCATCTCAGCCATCAGGTTGCCGGAGTAAAGCGCCAGCCGCAGTTCCGCCCGGTTCTGGGTGGTTTCGGTGAACCGCTGGGTGAGCCACAGGTTGGTGGCCCAGATCACCCCGATCGCGACCACGACCACGCCCGCCACCGCCAGCCGCAGCCAGACCGGCAGGCGCGGCGCGCCCGCCTCGGCCCCGGCCACGACGGGCAGCGCGCTATCGTGATCCCTTGTCATGGCGCCAGTCTATGCCGCGCGCGGCGCCCCCTCAAGGCGGGCCGGATCAGACCGGCACGAAGGCGCCCATCAGCGTGCGGAACAGCACCGCGCCGTCGCTGCCGCCCTGCGCCGGATCGATCGCGCGTTCGGGATGCGGCATCAGCCCCAGAACCCGGCGGTTGTCCGACAGGATGCCCGCGATATCGGCGACCGAACCGTTGGGGTTGTCGAGATAGGTAAAGGCGATCCGGTCTTCACCCTGCAGCCGCGCCAGCCCCTCGGCGTCGATCGCGTAGTTGCCATCGTGATGCGCCACCGGCAGGCCGATGCGCTGCCCGGCCTCCCAGCCCGCGGTATAGCCGCTGTCGGCGGTCGCGACGCGCAGGCCCACCCGCTTGCAGATGAATTTCAGCGAGGCGTTGCGCATCAGCGCGCCGGGCAGCAGGCCCGATTCCGTCAGCACCTGGAAGCCGTTGCAGATGCCCAGCACATGGCCGCCGCGCCCAGCATGGGCGCGCACCGCCGCCATCACCGGCGATTGCGCCGCGATCGCGCCGCAGCGCAGGTAGTCGCCATAGGAAAACCCGCCCGGGATGCCGACGACATCGGTGCCCGGCGGCAGCGCCTGCTCCTTGTGCCAGACCCGCGCGACCTCGGCTCCCGCCGCCGCGAAGGCCACCGCGAGATCGCGGTCGCAATTGCTGCCCGGAAAGGTGATCACGGCGGCTTTCATGGCGATGCTCCGGCGCTGGGGGATCCGCGCGTGGCTTACCGCAAGCCGCGCCCCGACGCCAGAGGCCCGCACCCGCCGATACAAGCCCAAAATCCTTCGCCCGAAGGATTTTGGGCGCGCCGCCGAAATCTTTCGCAGAAAAGATTTCGACCCGCCGCGGGACAGCCAGGATCTTTCGGCCGAAAGATCCTGGCCGGCCTGGCAAAATCCTTCGTCCGAAGGATTTTGCCGCCGTTCAGCCCGCGAAATCCGTGACCACCGCCACGCCCGGCGGCGCCGGCCCGTCGAAGGCGCGCAAC
>CAYUXM010000277.1:0-3543 GCA_964448765.1 uncultured Rhodobacterales bacterium | reverse complement strand
TGCCGTTCATCCGCTTCACCACCGAACCGGTGCCCTCCACCGCCAACGTGCTGGGAATGAAGGGCTGCGGCGAGGCCGGCACGGTCGGCGCGATCGCGGCGGTTTCGAACGCGGTGCTGGACGCGCTGTGGGAGAGCGGGGTGCGCGAGGTGCAGATGCCGTTCACGCCGAACCGGGTCTGGGCCTGGTTGCAGCGGGCCGAGGCCGGCGCGGCGGCGTGACCGGCGGCGAAAGCGACGGCCTCAGCCGCCATCCATGATCAGGCAGGTGGTCGAGCCGGTGGCGTAAAGCCTGCCGTCCTCGACCCCGCGCAACTCGCCCCGCGCCACGCCGGTGGACCGGCCGATGTGCTGGATCACGCCTTCCGCCTCGATCTCCATCCCCGGCGGCAGGGCGCGGGTGATGTTGATGCGGAATTCCAGCGTCGTGTAGACCTGCCCGGCGGGCAGCATCGTCATCACCGTGCAGGCCATGCAACTGTCCAGCAGCGTGCCGTACCAGCCGCCATGGACCGCGCCCACCGGGTTGGTGTGGCAAAACTCCGGCGTGCCGCGAAAGATCACCCGGCCTTCCTCGACGCTGTGCAACCGGTAGTTCAGCACGCCCGAGATCGGCGGCGCCGACAGCCGGCCTTCGAGGATGCCGCGCATGAAATCGTAGCCCGACTGCGAGACGAGATCCTCGCGGCTGGCGATCTGGTCTGGGCTCTGGGCGACGAAATACTCGGTCATGGTTCCGCTGCGCTCCGCTTTTTCAGCCATGCTAGCCCGCCCTGCCCGGCGCGGGAAGGGTGCCGGGGCCGGTGCCGAAGCCGGCGCCGGAATATGCGAAAAGTGCAGGAAACCTGGCAATTTTCTGCGCCTCGAGGCAGTCAGGTGTTCGAAAGCGCCTTTCCGAACCTCAGTCCGATTCGCGCAGGGTGGCGCAGAACGGCTTGAACAGTTCGGCATTGCCGGCGATCACCGTGCCGCTGTCGAAAATCCCGGCGCCCTCGCGCAGCGGCGCCACGAAACCGCCGGCCTCGCGCACCAGAACCAGGCCGGCGGCGATGTCCCAGGGGTGCAACCCGCGCTCCCAGAACCCGTCGTAGCGGCCGGCCGCGACATAGGCGAGATCGAGCGCGGCGGCACCCCAGCGCCGCACCCCGGCGCAGACCGGCATCAGCCGGGCAAGATCCTTCAGCGTCGCGGGCAGGGTGGCGCGGCCGCCGAACGGAACGCCGGTGGCGAAGATCGCCTCGATCATGCTGCGCCGGCCCGAGACGCGCAGGCGGGTGTCGTTCATGAACGCGCCCTGGCCCTTCTCGGCCACGAACATCTCGTCCTTGGCGGGATCGTAGATCACCCCGGCGACGATCTCGCCCTTGTGTTCCAGCGCGATCGAGACGGCCCAGTGCGGCAGCCCGTGCAGGAAGTTCGTCGTCCCGTCCAGCGGATCGACGATCCAGCGCCGCGTCGGGTCTTCGCCCTTCTCCTCGCCGGTTTCCTCGCCGAGCCAGCCATAGGTCGGCCGCGCCCCGCGCAGGTCTTCCTTGATGATCCGTTCGGCCTCGCGGTCGGCGCGCGAGACGAAATCGCCCGCGCCCTTCATCGAGACCTGAAGGTTTTCCACTTCGCGGAAATCCTTGACCAGGCTGCGCCCGGCCCGGCGGGCGGCCTTGATCATCAGGTTGAGATTGGCACTGCCCTGCATGTCGCCCCTCCGGTCGCGGTCCGGCGCGCTTCTACGCCAGCCCGGAGGCGATGGAAAGGGGCGCGGCGCGGCTGCCCGACCGCCGCACCATACCATTGAGCGGCAGACCAGACCAAATCGCTCATCCGATCTACACCATTGTCGCTTATGACCTTGGGCCGAGCTTTCGGCCCACCCGAATTTGATTCAGGTAAGTCATTGATGCAGCGTTTGTTTCCTCAGCGGATGCTAATCCGTTTCCGGCGCGACGATTGTGGCGGCGCGCTGGTCGAATTCGCCTTCGTCCTGCCGATCCTGCTGTTGATGCTGTTCGGAATCATCGGCTGGGGCATGTCCCTGTCGATGCACAACGCGATGTACGACACCGCGCGATCCTGCGCGCGCAGCGTGGCGATCGGCGCCGTCGAGGCCGACGATGTCGATGGCACCACCGTCTGCCGGGTGCAGGGCTGGCCGGCGACCTTCACCGTGGCCGGGCTGGTGGAAACCGGCAATGCCGTGGTGACGGTGACGACGCCGAACCCGATGTCGATGGTCGCGCCCTTCGTGCCCCTGCCCGATGATCTTGTCGCCTCTGTGACCATGCCGATGGAGGCCGGCGGGGCGAGCGGCGGAGCCGGCGGTGGCGGCGCGCCGGGCGGCGGCGGCGGCAACGATGACGACGACGATCGCGACGATGACGATCGGGACGACGATGATGACGACGACGATGACGATGATGACGACGACGACGACGACGATGATGATGACGACGACGATCGGGGTGGACCTCCCGCCTGGGCGCGGCGCGGCTGATGGCTGGCCCCGGGAATAGTCGCCGGCCCCTGCGCCAGCGGATCGCGGACGAGTCCGGCGGCGTTCTGGTCTTCGTCGCCATCGGCCTGCCGATGTTTCTCGCGATGATCGCGCTGGTGATGGATATCGGCCTCGCCCGGCTGACCCAGACACGGTTGCAGATCGCCGCCGATGCCGCCGCTTTCGCCGCCGCGCGCCACGGGGCCGATGTGGATGCCGCGCGCGCCGCCGCGCAGAGCCTGGCGGATGCGAACTACCCCGGCACGCTCGACGTGACCGGGGTGGAACTGGTGCATTGGGATCCGGCGACCGGCAGCGCGCTGGCGGCCGACCCCGGCGCCGGTCGGCCGGCCAATGCCGTGCAGGTTCTGACCCGCCGCGACGAGGGGCTCAACAGCGTTCTGCCCTACGTTTTCGGCGGGGCCGCCGGGCTCGAGGGCGAGGGGTTCCGCCTTGCCGCCCGCGCCATCGCCACCTTCGCCGAGGGCGGCGGCTGCACCAGCAGCAGCGGCATCTTCACCTCGTCCTCGCTGAACCTGCGCAGCGGGGGCAGCTATGAAACGGTCTGCCTTTACGGCCGCAACGCCGTTTCCGTCAGCGCCGATGTGAGTTTCGACGACGCGACGGCGGTGATCTCGGAGGACCGCGACGACATCGACGAACCGGCCCGATCCGGCAACGGGGTGGCGGCGGTGCTGGACCTCGTTCTGCCCGACATGGTGGGCCCGCTCGTGGCGGCAACACGCACCGCAACGGCGCCGCCCGCGGATCCCGACGACGTCTATGCCGAGGACACGATCGAGGCGACGATCGAGCACGGGAGAAGCAGCAGGCCGTCGAACAGAAACAGCTACATGTGCAGCACCGGGCGCGAGCGCCGCGAATGCGCCGCGGACGATCCGTTCACGCACCATATCTGGGAACGGTCGGGCAGCCGGGATGTCGATATCGACCTGCCCAACAACGTCACCTACCGCAACCTGATCCTGCAGACCGACGGTGATATCGAGATCGGCAACCAGGTGGTGCTGGAGAACGTCACGCTCTGGGCCGGCG
>CAYUXM010000276.1:0-3578 GCA_964448765.1 uncultured Rhodobacterales bacterium | reverse complement strand
GTCGTCTTCCAGCACCCGGCTTTCGATGCAGGACACGGTATCGGCCGACAGCCGCGCCACCTCCTGCCCGGTCACGAAACTGGCCATGTGCAGCGCGTGGATGCCGCAATCGGCGAACTGCGCGGACACCCCGGCCTGCGCCGGATCGTAGCGCCAGCGCACACGCGGATTGTCGGCATCGGCGGCATCGGCATGATGACCATGCGCGAATTCCGCCACCACCAGCCGGATCCGCCCCAGATCGCCGCGCGCCACCATCGCGCGCATGTGCCGGACAAGGGCGTAGCCGGTATAGCCGTAGTTCACCGCGCAGATCCGCCCGGTCTCGCGCGCCAGCGCGACGATTTCCTCGCCCTCTTCCACCGTCATCGTCATCGGCTTTTCGCACAGCACGTCGAACCCGGCCCGCAGGAAGGCGCGGGTGATCTCGAAATGCGTGGCGTTCGGCGTGGCCACGGTGACAAGGTCGACGCGGTCGGGGCGCGCGCGCTCGCCCTCCAGCATCTCGCGCCAGTCGCCATAGGCGCGATCGGGCGCAAGGCCCAGCCGCCGGCCATAGTCGCGCCCGGCCTCGGGCCGGTGATCCAGCGCACCCGCGACGAAGTCGAACCGCCCGTCCAGCCCCGCGCCCAGCCGGTGCGCCGGGCCGATCTGGCTGCCTTCGCCGCCGCCGATGAGGCCCCAAGCAAGTTTCGTCATGCAATCCTCCCGAAAGGACGTTTCCGATGTCTAGAAATCCGCGATATCGACCCAGCGCCGGCCGGCGGACGAGGCCGACGCCGCCGCGATCAGCCGGTTGACCTCCATCCCGTCGCGGAAGGTCGGCCAGACCGGGCGGCCGGTCTCGATCGCGGTCAGGAAATCCCTGGCCTCGATGATGATCTGGTCCTGGTAGCCGGTGCCGTGGCCCGGCCCCTGGCAGAACGGCAGGTAATCGGGATGCGCGGGCCCGGTCAGCACCTTGACGAAGCCGCGCTCCGCCTCCGGCCCGTCCATCCGGTAAAGCCACAGCGCGTTCTGGTCTTCCTGATCGAAGCGGATCGCGCCCCGCGTGCCGGTGACCTCGTAGGCATAGCCCATCTTCCGCCCGGTCGCGACGCGGCTGAAATGCATCTGGCCCATCGCGCCGGAGGCGAACCGGCACATCAGCTGCGCCTGGTCGTCGCTTGCCACCGGTTCCGGCCCGTCCGGCCCCGGCCGGGTCGCGTGCACCGTCTCCACCTCGGCGATCAGGCTGGCGACCGGGCCGATCAGCGCCAGCGCGGCGTTGAGCATGTGCGGCGCCAGATCGCCAAGCGCGCCGGCCGAGGGATCGCGGGTGCGCCATGTCGCCGGGGCGGCGGGATCGGCGTAGAAATCCTCGGTATGTTCGCCGCGAAACCAGGTGACGCGGCCGATCTCTCCGGCCGCGATCAGCTGCCGGGCGAACTGGCTGGCCGGGGTGCGAATGTAGTTGAATCCGACCATGTTGGCCTGCCCGCTGGCCTCGGCGGCCGCCACCATCGCGCGGCTGTCGTCCAGCGAGGCGCCCAGCGGCTTTTCGCAAAACACCGGCTTGCCCAACGCGAAAGCGGCCTCGGCGATGGCGCGATGCTGGTCCTGCGGGGTGGCGATCACCACCGCCTCCACCGCCGGGTCGGCGACCAGCGCGCGCCAGTCCGGCGCGGCGCGGCGAAAGCCGAAGGCGGCGCGGTAGCGCTCCGCGCTCTCGGGGCTCGACGCCGCGACCATCTCCAGCCGGGGCCGGAGCGCGGTGTCGAACACCGCGCCGACGGCGGACATGGCGACGGCATGGGCCTTGCCCATGTAGCCGCCCCCGACGATCCCGATGCCGATCTCGGCCATGTCCCGCCTCCCCGGTTTGCATCCGCGTGGCGAAGGCGTATCGTCCCCGAAGAGGCGCGGCAAGACGGTTCGGGGAGGCGGGAGTGCGCGGGGAAAAGCCGATCATCGGCGGCAACCGGTTTCTGGTGATCGGCCGGGCGGGGATGGATGTCTACGCCGATCCGCCGGGCACGCCGATCGAGACCGCGGCGCGGTTCACCGCCGCGCTGGGCGGCTCTTCGGCCAATATCGCGGCGGCGCTGTGCCGGCAGGGCGCGCGCGCGGCGCTTCTGACCTGCGTGTCCGACGACGCGGTGGGCCGCTTCGCGCTGGCCGAGCTGGACCGCTACGGCATCGACCGCAGCCTTGTCCGCGCCGTGGGCGGCGAGGCGCGCAACTCGCTTGCCGTGGTCGACACGATGGGCGCGGCGACGCAGGCGGTGATCTACCGCAACGGCGCGGCCGATTTCGAGATGACGGCGGCGGATGTCGAGCGCGCCGATTACGGGGCCTTCGACGCGCTGGTGACGACCGGCACGGTGCTGTCGGCCGACCCCTCGCGCGCGGCCTGCCTGCACGCCTTCGACCGCGCCCGCGCCGCCGGCCTGCCGATCGTCTTCGATATCGACTACCGGCCCTATTCCTGGCCCTCGCCCGAGGCCGCGCAGGCGGCCTATGCGCGCGCCGCCGAGGCCGCGGCGATCGTCGTCGGAAACGATGTCGAGTTCGGCTTTCTCGCCGGCCGGTTCGAGGACGGGCCGGAGGCGGCGGCCGCGCTGGCCCGCAGCGGCAAGACCGTGGTCTACAAGCGCGGCGGCGCGGGCGCGATCACCTTCCGGGGCGACGAGAGTTTCGCCACCGGCATCTACCCGACCGAGGCGCTGAAGCCGACCGGCGCGGGCGATGCGTTTCTGGGCGGGTTCCTGGCCGCGCTTGCCGCCGGCCATGCGCTGCGGGACGCGGTGCTGCGCGGCTCGGCCGCCGCCGCGATCGTCGTCGCCCGCGTCGGCTGCGCGCCGGCCTGCCCCACCGCCGAGGAGCTTGACGCGTTCCTCGCCCGCCATCCCGGCCCCACCGATCCGACCTGAGGAGAGCGCCATGCACATCGCCCCCCACGACAACCAGAACCGGCCGATCGTCGGCGCGGACGACCCGGTGGTGCCGCTGAACTACTTCAACATCGTCCGGCTGACACGCGGCGAAAGCTTCACCTATGCCGTGCCGGGCTACGAGACCTGCATCGTGCCCGCCACCGGCAGCGTCGATGTCGAGACCGCCGGCGCGCGCTTCGCCGCGCTGGGCCAGCGCGGCGTCGATGTCTGGGACGGCGAGCCCGAGGGCGCGTATGTCCCCACCGGGGCCGAGGCGCGGATGACCTGCGTCTCGGACACGGCCGAGGTTTTCGTCGCCGGCGCGCGCTACGCGGACGTGCTGGAGCCGTTCGAGGTTCGCGCCGACGCGATCGATCTCGTGCAATACGGGTCCGACGACACCAAGACCCATCGCAAGATCAAGCACATCCTCGGCCAGAAACAGGCCGACCGTGTCGGGCGGCTGCTGGTCAGCGAGCTTTACACCGTCGGCGCCGGCGGCTGGTCGGGCTTTCCCAGCCACAAGCACGACACCGACCGGCTGCCGCTGGAAACCCGGCATGACGAGACCTACAATTTCCGCTTCCGGCCGAAGCACGGTTCGGGCCTGCAGATGCTGCAACGCGAGGACGGTCAGCCGGGCGACGCCTATCACATCGTCGA
>CAYUXM010000275.1:0-3584 GCA_964448765.1 uncultured Rhodobacterales bacterium | reverse complement strand
ATCGATCACCTCCGGACCTTCGGCAATGGCTGGCAGGTTCAGATGCGTCCAGCCGCCCAAGGCCAGAAGGCGCCCTGCAAGATCGTCCTCGTGCACCCGCTGCTGGATCAGCACGATCCCACCGGTCCGCGGATCATTGAGCCGGCTCAGGAGCGTCGAGGCATACCAGTCGTGAACGGCCATCCGCCGGGCCTCCGAGCTCACCTCGTCCGGCTTGTGCGGATCATCGATCAGGATGATGTCACCGCCCCGGCCGGTCAGCGTGCCCCCCACGGTGGTGGAGAACCGTCCGCCGCCACGGCTGGTCTCGAAGTCGAGCCGCGCCGCCCGGCCACGCGCGATCCGGGCCGCCGGGAAGACCTCCCGGTACCAGGGCGCCTCGAGAACCCGCAGGCTGTCGCGCGCATGCTTTTCCGCAAGGCCCTCGGCATAGGAGACCGCGACGATCCGGCGCGACGGATCGCGGCCGAGAAGCCAGGCCGGGAAGGCGACCGAGCCCGAGATCGATTTCAGGCAGCGCGGCGGCATGGTGATGATCAGCCGCCGGATCACGCCCGCCGCGACCCGCTCGAGCTGATACGCGATCGCGTCGATATGCCAGTTGTGCAGATAGGGGCTGCCGGGGCTGAGCGTCTGGACGGTCCGCTGGATGAAGAAGGACAGGTCCGTCCGGAGAGCTGCCTTCAGGACCTCGATCCGATCAGGCTTACGGGTCATCGTCGCCCTCCGGATCGTCGCCATTCGGGTCATCGGTCGCGCCGTCCTCTCCCGCCGATACCTCGCCGCCCTCGCGGATCTCGGCGATGAAGCGCTCAAGGATTTCGTCCTCGTCGCGGTTGAGCCTGCGCTCGGCCTGCGTCGCGGCCTTCGCTGCCTCGTGCCGTTCGGCCAGTTCGAGGAGTTGCTTCATGGGCCCGATATCGCCGTTGAGCGCCCTCTCGCGCAGCCGATAGAGGACAGCCTGGCGGCTGCTGACATGGGCCTTGGCGCCATTCTGGGTGACCGGCACCGGTGCTTCGAGCACCTCTTCCAGTTCGGTCGCGAAGTTCCGGCGTCCCTTCGGCCGCCCCTTCGGATTGCCCGACTGGCCCTTCTGGAATCGCGTATGCTTCGGCGGCTTGCCGTAGCCGACCTCGTAGTCGTCATCGTCACGCATCGCGGGCCTCCGTCGCCAGGGTTTCCAGGGCCGCGAGCGTGAGGTCGTCGCCGAGCCGCACCGGCTCCTGCCCGGTTTCCGCCCGCCAGCGCCGCAGCGTCGTGTCGACATGGGCCGGGTCGATCTCGATCCCGCGCAGCTGCCGGCCGGCCCGCTCGGCCGCGATCAGCGTCGCGCCGGCGCCGAGGAACGGGTCGAGCACGATGTCGCCCCGCTTCGAGACGTCGAGGATCGCGTTCTGGACCATCGCCACCGGCTTGGCCGTCGGATGCGCGGCGAGCTCCTGCATCCGCCCCGGCCGGAAGGTGTTGACGCCCGCGTAGGTCCAGAGGTTGGTCCGGTTGCGCCCGTACTTGCCGAGCTGGACGTTGTTGCGATGCGGCGCCTGGCCCTTGCGGAAGACGAAGACAAGCTCGTGCTGCGAGCGATAGAGCGAGCCCATCCCGCCATTGGTCTTGGCCCAGACACAGAGGTTGAGCCAGCTGCCAAAGGCGGCGATCCCGGCCGCGTGCATCTCCGGCAGGTGCCGCCAGTCCATGCAGGCAAACCAGACCGCGCCCTCGCGGCTGTGCCGGGCCCCGAGCCCCAGCGCCTCGGCCAGGAAGCCCGTGAAGGCCTCCGCGCTCATCTCGCCCGAGGCCTCGGCGAACTCGCGATGCCGGACGCGGCCCTTGCCGCAGACATGGCCCTGGATCGGCACGTTGTAGGGCGGATCCGTAAAGCCCAGGTCCGCGGCCTCGTCCTGCATCAGCCGCGCGTAGTCTCCAGGGGCGCGCGCATCGCCGCAGATCAGCCGGTGCCGGCCGAGCTGCCACAGATCGCCGGGCCGGGTAACCGCCGGCAGCGCCGGATCGGGCGGGGGCAGGATCTCCGGCTCCGGGTCGTTCGTGGTGTCGGCCGTGCCGATGACGAGATCGATCTCGGCCACCTCGAAGCCGGTCACGCCGATGTCGATCCCGGAGCTCATCTGCGAGAGATCGGCGAGCTCGCCGGCGAGGATCTCGATGTCCCAGCCGGCATTCAGGGCGATCTTGTTGTCGGCCAGCCGCAGCGCCCGCTTCTGGGCGTCGCAGAGATGCGTCACCCGGATCGCCGGCACCCTTTCCAGGTCGAGCTGCCGGGCCGCCTCCAGCCGACCATGCCCGGCGATGAGGACATTGGCCTCGTCGATCAGGAGCGGGTTCGTGAAGCCGAAGCTGCGGATGCTGTCGGCAATCTGCGCGACCTGCTTCGGGCTGTGGGTCCGCGCGTTGCGCGCGTAGGGAACGAGGTCGCGGATCGCGACGGAGACATAGGTGGCATCCATGGCCAACTCCCGGGTTGGATGGCGAGAGGACGCGGGGCGCCGCCCTCGGCAAACGAGCATCGGTTTCGGTGATCTGCGCCCACCCGCCGCGAAGCGCGTGCACTTGCCCCATCCGAGGCCAGGCTCCCGATCCCCATCCGGGGTCAGGCACTGCCGCATGTGATGCATGCCGCCAACGGCCATCCAACCGCTGGGCTTTCCGCCGGGACTCGGGTGCGCTTCCGCAACATCTGATCAACCAGCCCGGCGACTCGGTCGACCATCAAACCCGCATGGTCAGGATAGGAAAGCGCAGCGTTAGATCAAGTCCAATGTTGTAGATGCCAACCGACCAGCCACAAGATCCAGTGCACCCGCACCCGGGTCCCGCGCCAAAGCCCCAGGTCCCGACTGGACTTCGCGCGCGCGAAGAGCGTCAGTGTCCGCACGCCCGAACCCGACGTCGGGCGCTCTGCGGTACCGGGGGCGACCCTCGCCCCCCAACGCAGAGGAGAGACACCATGACCCGGACAGGACAGACCAAGGCCGCGAAGCTGCGCGCGATGCTGGCGCGGCCGCAGGGCGCGAGCCTCGCGGCGATCTGCAAGGCCACCGGCTGGCAGGCGCATTCGGCCCGCGCCGCGCTGAGCGGGCTGAGGAAGGCCGGCTACAGGATCGAACGCGACGCGCCGGCCGAGGGCACGCGCGGCGGCGGGACCTACCGGATCACGGCCGCGCCGGCCGCCGAGGCATGATCCGGACCGAGGATCTGGAGGCGATGGACCGGGCCGCGCTTCTCGCGGCCTGGTCCGACCTCTTCGGCAGCCCGCCGCCGAAGAAGATCGGTCGACCGCTCCTGCTGCTGTTCCTCGCCTTCGAACTGCAGGCCCGGGAGGCCGGGGGCCTGCCGAAGAGCGTGGCGGCGCAGCTGGCGCGCTCCGGGCGGTCGGGTCGAGCGTCGGGTCGCCCCGCGCCGCGGCTGATGCCCGGGGCCCGGCTGATCCGCGAGTGGAATGGCGTGACCCATGTCGTCGAGGTCACGCCGGAGGGGTTTGACTGGAACGGCCGACCCTACCGGTCGCTCTCGGCGATCGCGCGCGCGATCACCGGCGCGCATTGGTCGGGGCCGCGGTTCTTCGGGCT
>CAYUXM010000274.1:0-3591 GCA_964448765.1 uncultured Rhodobacterales bacterium | reverse complement strand
GACGTGGTGTTCACCTGGAACGGCACCACCTCGGGCGTGCGCCTGCCGAACGGCGAGGCGATCCCGGCGGACCGCGCCGGCCTGACGATCTGCGACGCGACCAGCGCCGCCTTCGCGATGGACCTGCCGTGGGACAGGCTCGACGTCACCACCTTCTCCTGGCAGAAGGTGCTGGGCGGCGAGGCGGCGCATGGCATGCTGATCCTCAGCCCCCGCGCCGTCGAACGGCTGGAAAGCTACACGCCGCCCTGGCCCTTGCCGAAGATCTTTCGCCTGACCAAGGGCGGCAAGATCAACGAGGGCATCTTCCGGGGCGAGACGATCAACACCCCCTCGATGCTGGCGGTCGAGGATTACCTCGCCGCGCTCGACTGGGCGGAGCGGATCAGCGGCCTGCCGGCGCTGATCGCGCGGGCCGAGGCCAATGCGCAGGCGGTGGCCGATTTCGTCGCCAGCCGCGACTGGATCGCCAATCTCGCGGAGGATCCGGCCACGGCCTCGACCACCTCGGTCTGCCTGAAGTTCACCGATCCGGCCATCGCCGACGGCGCGGCCTTCGCCAAGGCGGTCGCCAAGCGGCTGGAGGCCGAAGGCGTGGCGCTGGATATCGGCAGCTACCGCGACGCGCCGCCGGGCCTGAGGATCTGGTGCGGCTCGACCGTCGAGGCCGCCGATGTCGCCGCCCTGATGCCCTGGATCGAATGGGCATACCTCGCAGAACGCGCGGCGCTGGCCGCCGCGGCCTGATCGAACGCGACACCACGCCGGAATTCCGGGGCCATGGCGGCCCCGCCCCCTCCCGATATTCGAAGGACATGCCCCATGGCACCGAAAGTTCTCGTCTCCGACAAGCTCAGCGAAACCGCCGTCCAGATCTTCCGCGATCGCGGCATAGATGTCGATTTCATGCCCGATCTGGGCAAGGACAAGGACAGGCTGGCCGAGGTCATCGGCCAGTATGACGGGCTTGCGATCCGCTCGGCCACCAAGGTCACCGCGAAACTGCTGGACGGGGCCGACCGGCTCAAGGTCATCGGCCGCGCCGGGATCGGCGTCGACAATGTCGATATCCCGGCGGCCTCGAAGAAGGGCGTGATCGTGATGAACACGCCGTTCGGCAATTCCGTCACCACCGCCGAGCATGCCATCGCGATGATGTTCGCGGTGGCCCGGCAACTGCCCGAGGCCTCGGCCTCGACCCATGCCGGCAAGTGGGAAAAGAACCGCTTCATGGGGGTGGAGCTTTACAACAAGACGCTGGGCGTGATCGGCGCGGGCAATATCGGGGCCATCGTCTGCGACCGGGCGCAGGGGCTGAAGATGAAGGTCATCGCCTATGACCCGTTCCTGTCGGAGGATCGTGCGCGCAAGATGGGCGTGACCAAGGTCGACCTTGACGAGCTTCTGGGCCGGGCCGACTTCATCACCCTGCACGTGCCGCTCACCGACAAGACCCGCAACATCCTGTCGCGCGAGGCCTTGGCGAAGACCCGCAAGGGCGTGCGGATCGTCAACTGCGCCCGCGGCGGCCTGATCGAGGAGGACGCGCTTGCGGACGCGCTGAAATCGGGCCATGTCGCCGGCGCGGCACTGGATGTCTTCGCGGTGGAACCGGCGACGGAAAGCCCGCTCTTCGGGCTGCCGAACGTGGTCGTCACCCCGCATCTGGGCGCCTCGACGACCGAGGCGCAGGAAAACGTCGCGCTGCAGGTGGCCGAACAGATGTCGGACTACCTGCTGACCGGGGCGGTGGAGAACGCGCTCAACATGCCCTCGGTCACGGCGGAAGAGGCCGCGGTGATGGGCCCGTGGCTGACGCTGGCGCGGCACCTCGGCTCGTTCATCGGGCAGATGACGGACGAACCGATCCGGGCGATCAACATCCTCTACGACGGCCGGGTGGCCGACATGAACCTTGCCGCGCTGAACCAGTCGGTGATCGCCGGGGTGATGACCGCGACGAACCCCGATGTGAACCTCGTTTCCGCCCCCGTGGTGGCGAAGGAACGCGGGATCAAGATCGCCACGACGCGGCAGGACAAGTCGGGCGCCTTCGACGGCTACGTCAAGGTCACGATGGTGACGGACGAACGCGAACGCTCGGTCGCCGGCACGGTGTTTTCCGACGGCAAGCCGCGGTTCATCCAGATCAAGGGCATCAACATCGACGCCGAGATCGGCGCGCACATGCTTTACACCACCAACGAGGACGTGCCGGGAATCATCGGGCTTCTGGGCATGACGATGGGCAAGAACGGCGTCAACATCGCCAACTTCACGCTGGGCCGGTCCGGCGTGGCGCAGGACGCGATCGCGCTTCTCTACCTCGACCAGGCGATCGATCCGAAGGTGGTGGAAACGCTGGAATCCACCGGCATGTTCCAGCAGGTGCGGCCGCTGCAGTTCGACGTGGCGTGATCGGGCGGGCCGGCGGCGGGCTTCGACCGAAGGTTTCCGCCGGCCCAGGTTTCACTGCGTCGCACACTGCGGTAGGAAGCGGGGACCATTCCGGACGAACCCATGCGCATCTACGCCATCGGCGACATTCACGGCCATCTCGACAAGCTCCGCGCGGCGCATGAGCGGGTCGCGGCGGACCGTGCGGCCTGCGGCGACACGGCGGCGCAGGTGGTGCATATCGGCGACCTCGTCGATCGCGGCCCCGACAGCCGCGGCGTGATCGAACATCTCCTCGCCGGGCTGGCCCGGGGTGCGCCCTGGGTGGTGCTGAAGGGCAATCACGACCGGATGTTCGAATGTTTCCTGCGTGGCGAGACCGATCCGGGCCTGCGCGCCGATTACACATGGCTGCACGAACGCATCGGCGGGGTGGAGACGCTGGCCTCCTACGGGGTCGAGGCCGATCCGTGGCAGCGCCCCGACCGGATCCGCGCCGAGGCGCAGGCGGCGGTGCCCGAGGCGCACCGCGCCTTCCTTGCCGGCCTGCCCGTCCGCCACGAGGCGGGCGAGGCCCTGTTCGTCCATGCCGGTATCCGGCCCGGCGTGAAACTGGCGAAACAGAAGGAAACCGATCTGCTGTGGATCCGCGATCCGTTCCTTCTGGACAGCCGCGACCACGGGCCGCTGGTGGTGCATGGCCACAGCCCGGTCGAGGCGGCCACGCATTACGGCAACCGGATCAACATCGACAGCGGCGCGGCCTATGGCGGCCCGCTTTCGGCGATCGTGCTGGAGGGCCGCGCGGCCTTCCTTCTGACCGATGCCGGGCGTGTGCCGCTTCTGCCTCAGACCTTGCCCTGACGGGCGAGGTCCAGCGCCGCGCGGATCACCTCGGCATCGCCGACATGGTTCATCAGCAGAAGGATCAGTTCGGCGTTCAGCGCCGCGCTGCCCTCCGCGCTCAACCCCTTGTGGGCGGCCAGAAGCGCCGCATAAAGCGTGTCGGGATCGGCGATGTTCAGATCGGTCTTCAGCGTCATGCCCGGCCCCCCCAGATCGCGCCCAGCGCTGCGGCGATGGCGCCGGCATCGGCCTCGACCCAGCGCCCGGCGACGACCTGGTCGGGGCGCACGAGGTAAAGCGCCTGCCGCGCCGCGCCAAGGTAGCGCCGCGCCAGCGTCTCGGTCAGTT
>CAYUXM010000273.1:0-3652 GCA_964448765.1 uncultured Rhodobacterales bacterium | reverse complement strand
GGAGACAAGGGCGGCGCCCGGACCGAGGGTGGGCGCGAAGCGCCCGCCCTGGGGGCCGGGCGGGCGATGCCCGGGCTGACGCCCGGGCGGCCCCTTGCGGCGTCGCGGAACCGCGCAGACCGGGACGGCCCGGTTCGGCTTGCCGCCGGCCAGCCTACCCCTTCTCCGGTTCGCTCACCTGCCCGCCGCCGACCAGCGCCGCCACCCCGGTCGTGGCCGGCCCCGAGGTCGGCAGACCGCGCAGCACGCGCACGGCGAGATAGCCGAAGGCCTGCGCCTCCAGCATGTCGCCGTTCAGCCCCGCCGCCTCGACCGGCTCCACCGGGCAGGGCATTTCCCGCGCCAGAAGCGCCATCAGCGTCGCGTTGTGCCGCCCGCCGCCGGACACCAGCAGCCGCGCCGGCGGGCGCGGGAAATGCTCGAGCCCGCGGCCCACCGCGGCGGCCACGCAGGCCGACAGCGTCGCCGCGGCATCGGCATCGGGCAGGTCGGCCACCGCCGTCACCAGCCAGTCGAAGCCCGACCGGTCCAGCGATTTCGGCGGCACCCGGTAGAAATACGGATGCGCGAGAAACCGCCGCACGATCCCGGAATCGGCCGTGCCGGCGGCGGCCAGCGCGCCGTCGACATCCCGCGGCAGCCCGCGCCTGAGCCGCATCAGGTCGTCGATCGGCGCGTTGCCGGGCCCGGTATCGAAGGCGATGCAGGCGCCCTCGGCCTCCGGCGCGGCCTGCCCGGGATCGACCCAGGTGACGTTCGCCACGCCGCCGAGATTGAGCACCGCCAGCGGCTCTTCCGCGCCGATGAAGCGCGCGCAGGCATGGTGGAAATAGGGCGCGAGCGGCGCGCCCTGCCCACCCAGCCGAAGATCGGCAGAGCGGAAATCCCAGACCACCGGCATCCCCAGCACCTCGGCCAGCACCGCGCCCGATCCGGCCTGGTGGGTGCGGTGGAACTCCGGCTCATGCGCCAGCGTCTGGCCGTGAAAGCCCACCACGTCGCCACCCGCGAAGCCCGACAGAAGCGCGGCATGGGCGGTCTCGACGACCTCGGCGGCCTCCTCCACCCCCGGCTCGCCCGGCCAGCGGCCCAGCGCGGCGCGCAGCAACTCGCGCTCCCTGTTCCGGTAGGGCCGATAATCCGTCGCTCCGAACTCGAGAATCCGCACCCCGTCGGTGCGCACCAGCGCGGCATCGACGCCGTCGAGCGAGGTGCCCGACATCGTTCCCAGTGCCCAGAGCGGACCGTCCGGCTTCATGCTCTTCCCCTTGCCTGTTCGCGCCGATATACGGCAGCGGCCAGACGGGGAACAAGTGCGATGACCTATCATCCTAAATCCGACTTCCTGCACGTGATCACCCAGCGCGGCTTCCTGGCCGACTGCACCGACCTTCAGGCGCTGGACGAGGCGCTGGTTTCGGGCGTGGTGCCGGGCTACATCGGCTATGACGCGACCGCGCAATCGCTGCATGTCGGGCACCTGCTGAACATCATGCTGCTGCGCTGGCTGCAAAGGACCGGGCACCAGCCGATCACCCTGATGGGCGGCGGCACCACCAAGGTCGGCGACCCCTCGTTCCGGGCCGAGGAACGGCCCTTGCTGACGCCGCAGGCGATCGACGGCAACATCGCCTCGATGCAGAAGGTCTTCGCCCGCTACCTCGACTACGGCGCGGGCGCGGCGGACGCGATCATGCTCAACAACGCCGAATGGCTGGACGAACTCAACTACCTCGATTTCCTGCGCGACATCGGGCGGCATTTCTCGGTCAACCGGATGCTGTCGTTCGAAAGCGTGAAATCCCGGCTCGACCGCGAGCAATCGCTGTCGTTCCTCGAATTCAACTACATGATCCTGCAGGCCTACGACTTTCTCGAACTCAACCGCCGCTACGGCTGCCGGTTGCAGATGGGCGGGTCCGACCAGTGGGGCAACATCGTCAACGGGATCGACCTGACGCGGCGGATCCTCGATCACGAGGTCTGGGGCCTGACCACGCCGCTGCTGACCACCTCGGACGGGCGCAAGATGGGCAAGTCGGCGCAGGGTGCGATCTGGCTCAATTCCGAGATGCTGAGCGCTTACGAATTCTGGCAGTTCTGGCGCAACACGACCGATGCCGACGTCGGCCGGTTCCTGAAACTCTACACCGAATTGCCGGTGGACGAGTGCGACCGGCTGGGGGCACTGGCGGGCAGCGAGATCAACGAGGCCAAGATCGTGCTGGCCAACGAGGTCACGGCGCTTCTGCACGGGGCCGAGGCGGCGGCGGCGGCCGAGGCCACGGCGCGCGAGGTGTTCGAGAAGGGCGGCGTGGGCGACGATCTGCCGACGCTGGCGCTGAGCGCGGCGGAGGTCGGCGAGGGCATCAGCCTCGCGCAGCTTTTCATCCGCTCGGGGCTGGCGAAATCGGGCAAGGACGCCAAGCGGCTGATCGCCGAGGGCGGCGCGCGGGTGAACGACGAACCCGCCGGCGATGCCGGGCGCATGTTCGGCGCCGGCGACCTCGCGCAGCCGGTGAAGCTGACGGCGGGCAAGAAGCGGCACGCGCTGGTGATGCTGGGCTGAGCGCCGGATCGGCCCGTTCAGGGGCCGATCATCCATTCCCCGTCCGGGTGGAAGGCGTGAAAGGCGAAGGCGAAGATCACGTCGTGGACGACATCCGCGCCGCCGCCGTCGCGCACCCGCACCGATCCGACGTCGCGGCCCTCGCCGATCCGCGCGGCATCCAGCGCCGAGGCCTCGCCCGCCACCCATGAAATCGTCACCCCGGCTTCGGCGATCTCGCCGGCCCCGGCCACGCGGGTCAGCGGCCAGGCCCGTTCGCCCACCCGCACGACACGCTCCAGCGGGTGGATGCCATGCGGCGGGTCAGCGCCGTCGTAGAGGAACGGGCTGGCCGAACTGTCGTAGCCGACATAGGGGTTGCGGCCGTAGCTGCGCGGCCAGTCGGGTTCATCCATCACGAGGCCATCGGGATTGCGCGCGGCGAAGGCGCCCCAGCTTTCCATCCAGCCCGGCAGCTGCCGCAGTTCGGTCCCCGCCAGCTCGCCGACGATCGCCTCGGCCGTGGCCTGCTGCCACCAGCTTTCGGTCTGCCGGTCATACATGATCATGTCGGAATGGCGCAGCAGGCCCGAGACGCCGAAATCCAGCACCGCACCGCCCACCCGCCGGTCGAAGACCATCGCGGCATTGCACAGCGGGCAGAAGGTGACGGCCACGGGGATGCCGCCGGCGGTGTCGTTCACGATCTCGTGCCAGGTCAGGTAGCGGATCGGCCAGGCGCGGGGCGTGTCGCCGGGCATCTCCAGCACCAGGACGGGTTCGGCCGGATCCAGCCGGGTTTCCTCGGCGACCGGGATCATCCGCGGCGCGTCGAGCGCGGGGATACCGTCCTTCGGCGGACCGCCGGAGCGGATCTCGGCGAAATCGACATTGGCGCGGGAAAAATCCGTGTCGGGCCAGGCGGCGGCCCAGCGCGCGGGATCGGCCACGGCGGGGCCGGCGAGCATCAGGGCGAGAACGAGGGCGATCGGGCGCATGGGTCACCTCCTGCGCCCATCGTGCCAGCCGCCGCGCCGCCTGCCTATCCCGCCTCCCGCAAGCGTGACCGGGCGCGAGCCGGGCGCCCCGCAAGGCGCCCGGCGC
>CAYUXM010000272.1:0-3672 GCA_964448765.1 uncultured Rhodobacterales bacterium | reverse complement strand
ACGGCAAGCTCAAGGAGATCGAGGACAGCATGCTGCGCAGCCAGATCGCGCCCAATGCCGTGGTGGCCCGCAACCCCGATTTCGGCGCGCTGGCGCGGGCCTGGGGCGCGGCGGCGGAGGAACCCGACAGCCTTGACGCGCTGGCCCGGGCGGTGCGCCGCGCGCTGGCCTATCCGGGGCCGACGCTGATCCGGATGACGCCCGGTCTGGCGGCGCGGGGCTGACGCCCGGCGCCCGCGTCAGTTCCAGCAGGCCACCCGCGTCGCCATCGCGGTGGCGCGGTCGGTCAGATCCTCGGCCGCCATCGCGCCGCCGAAGGGCTCCGCCTGCGGCGCCACCCCGTTGGCCTCGAGGAAGGCCGTGACCGCCCCGGCATCGCGCGCCAGCGCCGCGCCTTCCGGCGCGGGCCGCGCGCCGCCGGCCGAGCGCGGCAGCAAAAGCCCCAGAACCGCGCCGGAGGTGTCGAAGATCGCGCCGCCGGTGTCGCCCTCCAGCGCGGCGAGGTCGAGCCGCAGAAGCCCCGGCGCGCCGTCGAACCCGCCCGGCCCGGCGAAGCGGCCAAAGGTCATCACCGGGGTGTCGAGCAGATCGGCATAGGCGAAGCCCGCCAGCGCGATCTCGGCCCCGGACCGCGGGGTTTCGGCGCGGAACGCGGCGTGATCGGCCGGCGCCAGCGCCGTCACCGGGGTGAGCAGGGCAAGCCCGGCCGCGGCATCGCTTGCCGTCAGCGCCGCCTCGGTGCCCTGGTCGATCGTCAGCCGGTCGCAGCCCTCCACCGCTTCGAAGGCGGTCAGAACCCGCCCCGTGCCATCGACGAACACGCCCGACCGGACCCGTTCGGGCCGCCGCACTTCCAGCCCCGCCAGCATGTCGGCCCGCGCCGCCGAATCCGGCGCCGCGAGCGCATCGTCCAGCGCGACATCGCCGAACGGCCGGAAGCTGGCCTTCATCGCGTCGAGCACCTTGTCCATGCGCGTCGCGCTGCGCGGATCCCAGACCAGCGTGAAGCCCTTGATCAGCCCGCCGGAAAGCCCGGCCTGGGTGTAGGAGGCGACGGTCGCGCTGCGCCCCTCGATCGTGAAGCTCGAGGCGCGGCGTTCGCGCGGGCCGTCCAGCGGCACGATCTCCAGCGTCTGCATGATCTCGTAAAGCCCGAACAGCGTGGTCGCGTCGCCCTGCTGCGAAATCAGGTAGACCCGCACGCCCGAGCCATCCTTTTCGCGGAAATGCGCGAAGGGCGCCTCGTAGTGGTCGAATTCGACCATCGCGGTGGGAATCTGCACCTCGATCCCGGCGCGTTCGTCGCGCACCAGCCGCAGCCCCATCGCCGCCAGGTCGTCGCGCCAGGCGGCGAGCAGGATCGCCCGTTGCCGCGCGCCGAGCACGCCGTTCGGGTCGAAGCCGTTGCGGGCCTGCCATTCGGCCATCCCCGCACGGGTGCCGCGGCCGAAGGCGCCGTCGATCCCGGCGGTGTAGAAGCCGAACCAGGCCAGCGCGCGCTGCAGTTCCTCGCGCTCCTCGCGGGTCAGCAGCGCCTCGGAATTCCGGGCCTCGGCAAAGCTTTCGGCCGGCGGGAACGGATCGACGATCCGCGCGGGCTCGGCCGCGGGCTCCGGGGCTTGCGGCTCCGGCGCGGCCGCGGCGGGCTCCGCGGCCGGCTCGGCCTGCGCGGTGGTGACGGCCTGCGCCGGCTCCGGGTCGGCGCCTTCGGGGGGAAAGAACCGCGTCCGCAGCACCCGGCCGTCGGTCAGGAAGCTGTCGCCCGGGATCAGCCCCTCGCGCCGCAACAGGTTCAACTGCCGCGCCGCCTCGTCGATCTGGTAGGGGCCCAGCACGATCGCGTGCCAGCCCGCGGCCATCTCGTAGCCCGTCACGTCCGGCAGCGTCCGGGCGTAGGCGCGGGCGCGATCCTCGGCCTCGGCCAGCGTCGGCCGCGCCTCGACCTGGATCCAGGCCTCCTGCGCGGTCGCGACGGTGGCCGTGAAGGTTGAGACGATAAGCGCCAGAACCGCGAAAACAGCGCGCATGCCCTTGCATCCTTTCAGTCGAGTGGTCCAGTCCGGCGGGACACTATCAGTCTGAACCTTAGCGTCACCTGAAAATCCCGTGGGTCGATTGACCCTTGCGGGGCTGTTGCCTATTGAGAACGCGCCATCGGCAAGCCGCGAGTCCGATCCATGCCCGACGCCACCCCGCGATCCTTCCAGGACGTGATCCTGCGGCTTCAGTCCTACTGGGCCTCGAAGGGCTGCGCCATCCTGCAGCCCTATGACATGGAGGTGGGCGCGGGCACCTTCCACCCGGCGACCACGCTGCGCGCGCTGGGGGCGAAACCCTGGGCGGCGGCCTATGTCCAGCCCTCGCGCCGGCCAACGGACGGGCGCTACGGCGAGAACCCGAACCGGTTGCAGCACTATTACCAGTTCCAGGTGCTGATCAAACCCTCGCCGCCCGACCTGCAGGAGCTTTACCTCGGCTCGCTCGCGGCGATCGGCATCGACCTCGACCTGCACGACATCCGGTTTGTCGAGGATGACTGGGAAAGCCCGACGCTGGGCGCCTGGGGGCTGGGCTGGGAAGTCTGGTGCGACGGGATGGAAGTGAGCCAGTTCACCTATTTCCAGCAGGTCGGCGGGCATGATTGCAAACCGGTCTCGGGCGAGTTGACCTACGGGCTGGAACGGCTGGCGATGTATGTCCTTGGCATCGACCACGTGATGGAGATGCCGTTCAACGATCCCGACGCGCCGATCCCGCTGAGCTACGGCGACATCTTTCGCCAGACCGAGCAGGAATACAGCCGCTGGAACTTCGACCAGGCGGAAACCGAGATGCTGTTGCGCCATTTCGAGGATGCCGAGGCGGAATGCGACAGGATCCTCGTGGCGCAGGAGCACGACGCCTCGGGCCGGCGGATCGTGATGGCGCATCCGGCCTATGACCAGTGCATCAAGGCCAGCCACCTGTTCAACCTGCTCGACGCGCGCGGCGTGATCTCGGTCACCGAACGGCAGGCCTATATCGGCCGGGTCCGGGCGCTGGCGAAACGCTGCGCGGATGCCTTCGTGCGGACCGAGGCCGGCGGCGGCGGGGGGCTGGCGTGAATGGCAAGCTCGTCGGCGGGGCGATCGTGCTGACCGGGGCCGTCGCCGGGCTGGCGATGTACTGGTTGCAGGTTCACGCCTTCTATGAACCCGTGGCCGCGGATGCGCCGCAGGCGCGGATGCAGCTGACCCTTCTGGCCACCGGCGAGCCCGAGCCGATCGCGGTGGAGGCGTTCGAGGGGATCGACGCCGACAGTTCGCCGCTGCGGTTCCGCGCCTGTTTCACCACGCCGATGTCGCTGGCGCACATGACCGAGACCTACGAGATCTACGAGGGCGCGGAGCCGCTGATCGCGCCGCCCTGGTTCGACTGTTTCGACGCGGCGCGGATCGGCCCGGACGTGGCCGACGGCCCGGCCGTCGCCTTCCTCTCGCAGCGCGAGATCGCACCGGGCGTCGACCGCGTGATCGCCGTCTATCCAGACGGCCGGGCCTTTGCCTGGCATCAACTCAACGACAGCGCGGAAGACTAGGATGCCGGACCTTCTGATCGAACTGCTGTCCGAGGAAATTCCGGCGCGGATGCAGGCCCGCGCCCGCGCCGACCTGAAAAAGCTCGTCACCGACG
>CAYUXM010000271.1:0-3689 GCA_964448765.1 uncultured Rhodobacterales bacterium | reverse complement strand
GGTCTCAGCGATCGGCCGGATAGGCCTGGTCGGGGCGGATCGTGTAGCTCCAGCCAAGGCCGGCGTTGCGCCAGCCGTTCACGATGCGCCGGCCCTTGCCGGGGCCCTCGCGGGCCTTGTCGCCCTCGTAGCCGTCGATCATCGAATAGACGTTGCGATAGCCCATTTCCGACAGCAGATCGGCGGCGCGGGCGCTGCGGTTGCCCGACCGGCACATCAGCACGATCCGCGTGTCCGGCCCGACGCCGTTGGCCTCGGCCCAGCCGCGGAAGTCGCCGGGAAAGTCGGGGTTGATCTCCAGCCCGTAGCCGCCGGATGCGGCGCTGTATTCGGCCATCATCGGCATGACCATGTAGGGGATGTGCACGTCCGCGCGCTCCGGCAGGCCGAGAAAGGCGACCTCGCCGCGGCTGCGCAGGTCCACCAGCACCGCGCCGGGCTCCGCCAGCATGTCGGTGGCTTGGGACGCGGTCAGGTAAAGGCCCAGCTTCGTGCGCTTGGGCTCGGGCACGTCCTGCGCCAGCGCGGCGACGACGCCAAGGGCCAGAACGAACGCCGGCGCTGCCGCCCGGCGCAACAGGGTATGGGACATGGTTCGATCTCCTGGTCGTGCTGCACCGCGCGACCGATCCCGCACCCGGCGCAATCGGTGGCGGCCCCCGTACCATCGGGCAGGTTCGACCGGCCTGCCCCTCCCGGATGGGGGGCTGCACGATCAGGCCGACCAGAGCAGCCGGCAGACGCGGCTGGCCAGTTCCGCCTGGGAATGAACGCCAAGCTTGGACAGCACGTTCTTGAGATGCCAGCGCACGGTGCCGACGCTGCTGCCTGTCGCGCCGGCGATCGCGGCCGGGCTTTCGCCAAGGCCGATGGCGCGGGCGACGGCCTCTTCCGTCGCGGTCAGGCCGTAAAGATCGGCCAACAGCCCCGGCCGCGCCAGCCGGTCACGCGGCCGCAGCGGTTCATGCACGGTAACAAGGCAGGCCGGCCCGCCCGGCCCGCCGCCGTCTGGCAACCGGAACGGCACGACCTCGAGAAACCGGGGCGCCGGGCCCTCGGCATCGATCGGCACGATCCCGGCGGGCGCCGCCGGATCGCTGCCGCAACGTCCCAGCGCGGCGCGCAACCGGGCCGCGGCCGCCGGAGCCGTCGCACGCAACCGGCCGCCCCGCGTGCTCAGCCCGCCCTGCGCCACCGCCGCCTCGCTGGCCGCATTGCCGCCGACGATCCGGCCCCGCGGATCGACCACCAGCGCGGCCAGCGGCAGCGCATCGAGCATCGCGGCCAGACGTGCCCCCGCGGCCTCGGCCGCGCCCAGCCGCCGGGCGATGCGCAGCGCCCGCCCGACATGCGGCAGCACCGCGTCGAAGCGGCGCGACTCGGCCTCGGTGAAGGCCCCCTGCCGCGCCGGGCGCAGGTAGGCCATCAGTACCAGGTGGCGGTCGGACCGTTCCACCAGCGCGCCCACGGCGCGCCGGTAGCCCTGCGGACGGACCCATTCGTTGAAGAAGGCCGAGTCGGCGAAGCCGGGCGGTTCGGCATGATCGGCGACGGCGCGGCCCGCCGGGAACCGTTTCAACCCCTCGACCCAGAGGTTCGCGCCCAGGAAATCCGCGTCATAGCTGTCGCGCAGCGCCGGATCGAAGCCCAGCGTGCCCAGCGCCCGCGCCGCGCCGGCGGCGTAATCCTCGATCACCAGGTCGCCGGCCTCCGCGCCCAGCGTGTCGGCCAGCGCCTCGGTCACCGTCTGCCACAGCTGCGGCTCCTCGACGGTGCGGTAGCACAGATCGACTAGGTCGGGCACAGCGGCTGCCGGCATGGTCGGCCCTCCGGGCGGTACGGTCAGGAACCCCGTCCACTGGGACTGCACGGAACCAAGGGTGCCCGAACCGGGCCGAGCCGGTCAAGCCGCGCGGCGCCGGCGCCTCAGCCGCCAAGGAGGCCGAAGAGCGGCAGGGCCATAGCGAGCGCACCCAGCAGCGCCCCGGCCAGCGCCGGGCCGGCGCGTTCGCGCCTCAGGATGCCGGCGAGGCCGAGGATGACGGCCAGCCCCGCGCAGCCCGCCGCCCCGGCCACCAGCACGCGATCGACGGTCCAGCGCGCGGCCCGCGCCTCGCCCGTCACCATGTCGCCGATCAGCGCGAGCCCCTCCGCCGGGGTCTCGACGAAGGTGGTGCTATCCTGTCCTGTCGCGAAGGGCCCGGCCTGGCCAAGCGCCAGCACGGCAAGCAGGGCCGCCGCGCCGAGAGCGAAGCCGAGCCGGCCCAGCACGGCCCGCGGCCTTGGTCGCAGATCGAGCGTCATGGTCCGGCCTCCCGTCGCTGCCGTCGATCGCGCCCATCCTGTCAGGAAACGGGGCGCGGTCCAACCGGCAGGCCGGACACGAAAACGCCCGCTCGGTCGAGCGGGCGTTCCGGGATGCCGTGGCGGCAGCGCTCAGCGGCGGATGCCGAGGCGCTTGATGACCTCCTGGTAGCGGGCCTCTTCCTTGCCGCGCAGGTAGTCCAGCAGCTTGCGGCGCTGTGCGACGAGCTTCAGCAGGCCGCGCCGCGAATGGTTGTCCTTCGCGTGGGTCTTGAAATGCTCGGTCAGCGCGGTGATCCGGGTGGTCAGGATCGCGATCTGCACTTCCGGGGAGCCGGTATCGCCCTCCTTGGTGCCGAATTCCTTGATCACGCGGGCCTTGTCTTCGGCGGTAATCGACATCGGGGTCTCCTTTTCCGTCTGATGGCGCAAGCCGGGATGTCGTCCAGCAGGGCCCGTGGAGAAGCCGCAGGATCGCGGCAGATGCGGGCGTATAGGGGAAAACCACCCTGAAGGGAAGCGATTCCTGACCGCGTCGGCGGGGCGCGGCGGGGCGGCGCATGGACAGGACGGGGGCCACCGCCATATTGAGGGACATGGACAGGGATTACGACGTGATCATCGCGGGCGGCGGGCTGAACGGCCCGGCGCTGGGGCTGGCGCTGGCCGGGGCCGGGCTGACCGTTCTGGTCGTCGACGCGCAGCCCGCCCGGGCCCGCGCATCGGCGGATTTCGACGGCCGCGCCTATGCGCTGGCGCTGGCCTCGCGGCGGCTGCTGGAGGGGCTGGGGCTGTGGCGCCACCTCGCGCCGCTGTCGCAGCCGATCCGGCAGATCAAGGCCTCCGACGGGCGGCCGGGCGAGGGCGCGGCGCCGTTCCTTCTGCATTTCGACGGCGCCGAACTGGAAGAGGGCGCGATGGGCCACATGCTGGAGGACCGGCATCTTTACGCCGCCTTCGCCGATGCGATGGCCGCGCAGCCCGGCCTGACCCACCTGCCGGCAACCGAGGTGACCGGGCAGGAGCCCGCGGCCACCGGCATCGCGGTGACCCTGTCGGACGGCCGGCGGCTGACGGCGGCAATGCTGGCGGGCTGCGACGGGCGCGCCTCGGCCACCGCGGCGCGGGCCGGCATCCGCCGCACCGGCTGGGGCTACGACCAGACCGCGCTGGTCTGCGCGATCCGGCACGAGCGGCCGCACGACGGCACCGCGCACCAGTTCTTCATGCCGGGCGGGCCGCTGGCGATCCTGCCCCTGCCGCCGGGCGACCGGTCCTCGATCGTGTGGAGCGAGGAGGCCGGCGCGGCGGCGCGAATCGCGGCGCTGGACGACGACGCGTTCCTCGACGTGCTGCGCCCCCGGTTCGGCGATTTCCTGGGCCGG
>CAYUXM010000270.1:0-3692 GCA_964448765.1 uncultured Rhodobacterales bacterium | reverse complement strand
GCGCTGGCCGCGCTCGATGCGCCCGGTGCCGCCGAGGCCGCGCAGGCCGCCGCCGAGGTCGCCGCGACCGAGGCGCAGACCGCGCTCGACACCGCGCTGGCCACGCATGGCGTGGAGATGGACGGCAACAACGTCCGGCTGCCCGACGTGTCGCCCGACGAGGGACTTTCCGCCTCGTACAACTCGTGGATGACGCTGTTCGGCCAGTTCTTCGATCACGGTCTCGACCTGGTCGGCAAGGGCGGTTCGGGCACCGTGTTCATCCCGTTGCAGCCGGACGATCCGCTTTACGATCCGGCCTCGCCGACCAACTTCATGGTGCTGACGCGGGCCACCAACCAGCCCGGCCCGGACGGTATCCTCGGCACCGCCGACGACGTGCGCGAGCATCTCAACAAGACGACGCCGTGGGTCGACCAGAACCAGACCTACACCTCGCATCCCTCGCACCAGGTCTTCCTGCGCGAGTACGACATGGCCGATGGCCGGCCCGTCGCGAACGGCAGCCTGCTGCACGGTGCGAGCGGCGGCATGTCGACCTGGGGCGACGTGAAGGCCCAGGCGGCCGAGATGCTGGGCATCCGGCTGAATGACAGCGACGTGCTGGACGGCCCGCTGCTGGCCACCGATCCCTACGGCAACTTCATCCCGGGCCCGAACGGCCTGCCGCAACTGGTGGTGCGGAACCCCGATTTCGGCACCGTCGACGGCGCGCCGGAGCACATCCTGATCGAGGGCGACCTCGCCAACCCGGTCGATGCCAGCCAGGCGCTGCGCAACGGCCATGCGTTCCTTGAAGACATCGCGCACAACGCCGTGCCCGGCACCTTCACCGACCGGATCACCGGCGAGACCTTCGACAAGGCCCCGGATGCCGATACCGAGACCGGCAACGCGATCATCCCGAACCAGTTCGGCCAGAACGAGACCTACGACAACGAGCTGCTGGACCGGCATTTCATCGCCGGTGACGGCCGCGGCAACGAGAACTTCGGCCTGACCGCCGTGCATCACATCTTCCATTCCGAGCACAACCGGCAGGTCGAGGAGATGAAGCAGACGATCCTCGAAACGGGCGATCCGGCCTTCATCAACGCATGGCTGCGCAACCCGATCGCCGAGGCCGATCTGGCCTCCGTCGCGGCGGCGGACCTCGCCTGGAACGGCGAACGGCTGTTCCAGGCGGCGAAATTCGCCACCGAGATGCAGTACCAGCACCTTGCCTTCGAGGAATTCGGCCGCCGCGTGCAGCCCTCGATCGCGGAGTTCCTGGTGAACAGCTCGCTGGAGATCGACGGCGACATCTTCGCCGAGTTCGCGCACGTGGTCTATCGCTTCGGCCATTCGATGCTGACCGAGAACGTCCACACGATGACGCCCGACGCGGTCAACACCACGACCGACCTGATCTCCGCGTTCCTCAACCCGGTCGCCTTCGACCAGGACGGGGCGCTGACCTCGCACCAGGCGGCGGGCGCGGTGGCGCGCGGCATGTCGCGCGAAACCGGCTCGAACATCGACGAGTTCATCACCAGCGCGCTGCGCGACAACCTCGTGGGCCTGCCGCTCGACCTTGCCGCGCTGAACATCGCGCGCGGCCGGGAAACCGGCGTGCCCACGCTCAACGAGGCGCGGGAGACGTTCTTCAACGCCACCGGCAGCGCCTTCCTCGAACCCTATGACAGCTGGGTCGACTATGCCGCGAACCTCAAGAACCCGGCCTCGATCGTCAACTTCATCGCCGCCTACGGCGAACACGAGACGATCGTGAGCGCCACCACGGTGGCGGAAAAGCGCGCGGCGGCCACCGACCTCGTGCTGGGCGGCGCGACCGCGCCGGCCGACCGGTTCGACTTCCTGGGCGGCACCGGCGCCTGGGCCGGTGCCGAGACCGGCATCAACGCGGTCGAGTTCTGGATCGGCGGGCTTGCGGAGGCGATCATGCCCTTCGGCGGCATGCTCGGCTCGACCTTCGGCTTCGTCTTCCAGCACCAGATGGAAAACCTGCAGAACGCCGACCGGTTCTACTATCTCGCCCGGACGGGCGGCATGAACATGCTGGGCGAGCTGGAAAACAACTCCTTCGCCTCGATGATCGTGCGCAACACCGATATCGCCGAAGGCGGCGCGCATCTGCCGGCCGACATCTTCTCGGCGATGGATGTCTACCTGGAGGTCAACCAGGCCTTCCAGGCCGATCCCGATCCGACCTCGGAAGAGGTCGATCCGTTCCTGGCCGCGATGGGCACCACGTTGGTCGAACGCGCGACCGCGACGGTCGATGCGCCGCTTGTCGAAGGCGCGCGGAGCTATGACAACCTGCTGGGCTTCAACGGCGGCGAGCACGCGGTGCTTGGCGGCACCGACCAGCGCGACATCCTGATCGGCGGGCTGGGCGACGACGCGCTCTGGGGCGGCGCCGGCGACGACCTGCTGATCGGCGGCGCCGGGGTCAACACCTTCCGGGGTGGCGACGGCAACGACATCATCATGGACGGCGACGACATCAGCTTCCTGCACGGCGAGGACGGCGATGACGTGATCTCCGCCGGCGGCGGCGCGGCCGAACTGATCTTCGGCGGTCGCGGCGACGACGCGATCCTCGTCGGCGCGGACGACGCCAAGCACACCTTCGCCGGCATGGGCAACGACTTCGTCCTCGGCGGCAGCGGCGCGGACATCGTCGATGGCGGCGAAGGCGACGACTGGATCGAGGGCGGCGACGGCTTCGACTTCCTCGTCGGCGACAACAACGACGACCAGGGCGGATCGCGGGTCATCGGCCACGACGTGCTGATCGGCGGGCCGAACGACAACGATCTGCACGGCGAAAGCGGCGACGACATCCTGTTCCAGGGCGAGGGCACGCATGTGAACCTTGCCGAACTGGGCTATGACTGGATCGCCCACAAGGACACCAACTCCGGCGCCGAGGTCGACCTGACCAAGCGGGTGTTCACGGAACAGACGGAGTTCTTCCGCGATCGCTACATCGACGCCGAGGCGGTCTCGGGGTCGCAGCATGACGACCTGATCTGGGGCGACAACCGGATCGGCAACGACGCGCCGGTCGACGGGGCGATCCTCGACAACGAGGTCACGCTGTTCGGCAACGAACTGACCCAGGAGGGCGTCGACCGGATCGACGGCCTGCGCGAATTCCTGGGCACCCTGATGGGCACCGACCCGGCCGAACTGTTCGCCGGCGGCAACATCCTGCTGGGCGGTGGCGGCAGCGACGTGATCCAGGGCCGCGGCGGCGACGACGTGATCGACGGCGACCTGTGGCTCAACGCCCGGATCTCGATCCGCGATCCGAACGATCCGGCGGTCGAACTGCGCAGCATCGACAGCCTGCAGGAAATCGTTCCGCAACTGCTGGACGGCTCGATCTCGCCCGGCCAGCTGCAGATCGTTCGGGAACTCCTCGATGGCGGACAGGAGGGCGATGTCGATGTCGCGGTGTTCTACGACGTCCGCGACAACTACAGCATCACCGCCAATGCCGACGGCAGCGTGACGGTCCAGCACATCAACGTCACCCCGGGTCCGAACCCGATCGATCCGGTCAACGGCGACCCGAACCCGGTCGCCGGCGACGGCACCGACCGGCTGACCAACATCGAGATCCTGCGCTTCGCGGACCAGGAGATCGACCTGCGGACCGATCCGCCGAGCAACGGCATCATCCT
>CAYUXM010000269.1:0-3694 GCA_964448765.1 uncultured Rhodobacterales bacterium | reverse complement strand
GCGTCTTCGCCTGGCAGGAGGAGGATGGCGACTGGCTGGCGCTGCGCTACGACCTCACCGCGCCGCTGGCCCGCGTCGCGGCGCAATACCGCAACGATCTGGCCATGCCCTACCGGCGCTACGCGATGGGCCCGGTCTGGCGCAACGAGAAGCCGGGGCCGGGCAGGTTCCGGCAGTTCTACCAATGCGATGCGGATACGGTGGGCAGCGGTTCGGTGGCCGCGGATGCCGAGATCTGCGCGATGCTGGCCGATGCGCTGGAGGCCGTGGGCATCCCGCGCGGGGACTACCTGATCCGGGTGAACAACCGCAAGGTTCTGAACGGGGTGATGGAGGTTGCCGGGGTGCTGGACCCGGCCGATCCCGAGAAATTCGCCGGGGAACGCGGGATCGTGATGCGCGCGATCGACAAGCTCGACAGGTTGGGCGAGGACGGGGTGCGCGCGTTGCTGGGCGAAGGCCGGCTGGACGAGTCGGGCGATTTCACCGGGGGCGCGGGCCTGTCTGGGGAACAGGCCGACATCGTCATGGGCTTCATGGCCGCCAAACGCGGCGACGGCGCGGCGACGGTGGCGCGGCTGCACGACCTGACCGCCGGGTCCGAGACAGGCCGCGCCGGGGTGGACGAACTGGAAACCATCGCGGCGCTGCTGGCGGCGCAGGGCTACGACCCCGACCGGATCGAGATCGACCCCTCCGTCGTGCGCGGCCTCGGCTACTACACCGGCCCGGTCTACGAGGCGGAGCTGACCTTCGAGATTCTCGACGACAAGGGCCGCAAGCGGCAGTTCGGATCGGTCGCGGGCGGCGGGCGCTATGACGATCTGGTGAAGCGCTTCACCGGGCAGGCGGTGCCGGCCACCGGCGTGTCGATCGGCGTCGACAGGCTCTTGGCCGCCTTGCGCGAAAAGGGCCGGATCGGCGGCGCGGTCGAAGGCCCGGTGGTGGTGACGGTGATGGACCGCGACCGGATGGCCGACTACCAGGCGATGGCCGGCGAGTTGCGCCGCGCGGGCCTCCGGGCCGAGGTCTACCTGGGCAACCCCAAGAACTTCGGCAACCAGCTCAAATACGCCGACCGGCGCGGCGCGCCGGTGGCGGTGATCCAGGGCTCGGACGAGCACGCGCGCGGCGTCGTGGTGCTGAAAGACCTGATCCTCGGCGCCAAGATCGCCGAAAGCGCGACGCTGGAGGAATGGAAGGACCGGCCCGCGCAGGTCGAGGTGCCGCGCGGCGAGTTGGTGGCCGCGGTGCGCCGGATGCTCGGGCAATGATGACGTCCCCGTACGGCAAGCGCGCTGCGCGCCCGGCCCGCGGGGCGGGGGCGTTCCCGAACGCGCCCACCCCGGGGGGGCGGGTCGGGCGCGTGTCGCGAGACGGGGTCATCCCATGACCGGCAAGGCGCGGGCACGGGCCGAGGGCGCGGCGATCCTCGCGGCCTTCGAGGCCGCCGGGGCGCGGCCGGTCGAGGCCGACATCCTGCAACCGGCCGACACGCTGCTGGACCTTTACGGCGAGGATATCCGCGCCCGCGCCTATGTCACCGCCGATCCGCTCAGGGGCGAGATGATGCTGCGGCCGGATTTCACCGTGCCGGTGGTGCAGATGCACATGGCCGAGGGGGCGGAACCGGCGCGCTACTGCTACCTCGGCGAGGTGTTCCGAAAGCAGGAGCATCGCGGCGCCCGCGCCGCGGAATACCTTCAGGTGGGCTATGAAGTGTTCCAGCGCGATGACCCGGTCGCGGCGGATGCCGAGGTCTTCGCGCTCTTCGCCAGGGTTCTGGCGCCGCTGGGGCTGACGCCGGCGACCGGCGATATCGGCATCCTTCTGGCCGCGGTGCGCGGGCTGTCGACCACCGGGCGGCGCAAGGCGGCGCTCTTGCGCCATGTCTGGCGGCCGAAGCGGTTCAAGGCGCTGCTGGACCGGTTCGGCGGCCGGGTGCCGGTGCCGGAAAGCCGCGCGGCGCTGCTGGCGGACCTGGCGGCCGGGCGGCGGCCCGATCCCGTCGCCCCGCTGATCGGGCTGCGCACCGGGGCCGAGATCGAGGCCCGGCTCGCCGCGCTGGCCGAGGATGCGGCGGCGGCGCCGGTGTCGGCCGGGGACGTGCGGCTGCTCGACGAGATCCTCGACCTCGCCGGCCCGGCGCCCGTCGCGCTGGCGCAGCTGCGCGAGATGGCGCGCGCCCTGCCCGCCATCGCCCCGGCGGTGGACCGGCTGGCGCTGCGGCTGGAGGCGCTCGACGCGCGCGGGATCGCCGTCGACAGCCTTGCCTTCGAGGCCAGCCACGGCCGCACCACGCTGGAGTATTACGACGGGTTCGTCTTTTCCTTCCACGCCGGCCGGCCCGGCCTGCCGCCCGTCGCCTCCGGCGGCCGCTATGACGCGCTGACCGCGGTGCTGGGCCAGGGCCGGTCGATCCCCGCCGTGGGCGGCGTGATCCGGCCCGGCCTGGTGGCCGACCTCGGGGGGCTGGGATCATGCTGAAGCTGGGCGTGCCGTCGAAGGGTCGGCTGATGGAACAGTGTTTCGGCTGGTTCGCGGCGCGCGGCGTGACGCTGCGGCGCACCGGGGCCGAGCGCGAATATGCCGGTGCCGTCGAGGGGATCGCGGGCGTCAGCCTTGTCTTGCTGTCGGCCGCGGAAATCCCGCGCGAACTGGCCGCGGGCCGCATCCACCTTGGCGTCACCGGCACCGACCTGGTGCGCGACACGCTGGCCGACTGGCCCGACCAGGTGGCGGAACTGGCGGCGCTGGGCTTCGGCCATGCCGATCTGGTCGTCGCCGTGCCGGCGGCCTGGGTCGATGTCGACACGCTCGACGATCTCGACGCGGCGGCGGCGGCGTTCCGGCGCGCGCACGGCTTTCGCCTGCGCATCGCGACCAAGTATCACCGGCTGGTGCGCGAGTTCCTGCGCGACCACGGGGTGGCGGACTACCAGCTTGTCGACAGCCAGGGCGCGACCGAGGGCACGGTGAAGAACCTGACCGCCGAGGCGGTGGCCGATATCACCTCGTCGGGCGAGACGCTGCGCGCCAACCACCTCAAGGTGCTGGCCGACGGGCTTGTGCTGGAAAGCCAGGCGCAGCTTTACCTGTCGCGCGCGGCCGATCTCGGGGCCGGCGACCGCGCGGCGCTGGCGGACCTGGCCGGGCGGCTGGGCCTGACCCTGCCGGGCGGGATCTGACGGGCGGGATCTGACGGGCGGGCCCCTAGCGCAAGCCGATCTCGGCCAGCGCGGCGGCGAGGTCGCGCGGCAGGTGGCCCTCGGCCTCGCGCCCCGGCTTCAGGTCCGCCGGCGCGGCCTCGGGCGCGAGGTAGCGCCAGCCCTGGAACGGACGTTTCGGCATCGGTTCGGTCCGCACGATCCGCGGGTCGAGCTGGATCGCGCAGCGGGTGATCCCGTCGGCGCCCAGCCGTTCCTCCAGCCCGGTGATCCGCTGGCGGCACAGCACCAGCCCCTTGATCACCCAGTAAAGCGAGCCGCCCGCGACCACCTCGGCCTCGCGGCGCGGCCACATCCGGGTGACGTGGCAGGGCGTGCCCGCCCCGAAGCGCCGCGCCTGCCAGCCGGCCAGGTCCTCGACCGACTCGGCGCCCACGCACAGTTTCAAGAGATTGACGAATCCGGCCATGAAAACCCCCACCTGTTGGGCATGATAGGCGCCCCACCCCCGAGATCAAGTTGCCGCG
>CAYUXM010000268.1:0-3705 GCA_964448765.1 uncultured Rhodobacterales bacterium | reverse complement strand
GCAGCGGCGGTGGCTCCGGCTCCGGCAGCGGCGGGTCCGGCGAAGGTGGCGGCAGTGGCGGTGGTTCCGAGTCCGGCAGCGGCGGGTCCGGCGAAGGCGGCGGCAGTGGCGGTGGTTCCGGATCCGGCAGCGGCGGCTCCGGCAGCGGCGGCAGCGGCGCGGCGGGCGGCAGCGGCGGCGACGGCTCCGGCGCCGATGGCGGCGGCCCGGGCAACGATGGCGGCAGCGGCGGCGGCGAGGGCGACGGCGCGGGCGGTTCCGGATCGGGCGCCGGCGGTGCGGGTGGCGGTGGCGGCGGCGGCGCGGGCGGCTGACCGCGCGCTCTTCCGACCGGCCGCAGGCCGAACTGACAAGCCGAAAAACGAAGGGGCCGCACCATCGGGTGCGGCCCCTGCCCTGTCCCGGCGCCGTCGCGCGGCCGCCCGGTCAACCCTCCCCGGTCAACCCTCGTCGAGCGCCTCGATCGCCTTTTGCAACTCGTCCTTGCCGACTTCCTTCTCGCTGACGGTGGCGCCGGCCACGATGTGATCCACCACCTTGTCCTCGAAGATCGGCGCGCGCAGCTGCTGCTGCATCTGCGGGTTCTTCTGGACGAATTCGAAGAACGCCCGCTCCTGGCCGGGATACTGCCGGGCCTGGGCCAGCACCGCCTGGGTCATCTCGGCGTCGCTGACCTCGATCTCCTCCTTGCGGCCGATCTCGGCCAGCAACAGCCCAAGGCGCACCCGGCGTTCGGCCAGCTTCACATGCTCCTCGGTCGGCTCGATCGTGCCGTGATCGTGGCCCTGCACCTCCGGGTGCTCCTCGTGCCACAGCTGGTGCGCGATCTGGCCGGCCTCGGCCTCCACCAGGCTGGGCGGCAGGTCGAAGGTGACGATCTCGTCGAGCCGGTCGAGCAGCGCGCGCTTCATCACCGCGCGGGCGGCGCCGGCATATTCGGCCTCCAGCCGCTCGACGACCTGCGCCTTCAGCGCGGCGAGGTCGTCGGCGCCGAACTGCTTGGCCAGCTCGTCGTCGATCTCGGCCGGCTTGGGTTCCTTCACGGCCTTGACGGTGCAGGAAAACACCGCGTCCTTGCCGGCGAGGTTCTGCGCGCCGTAATCGGCCGGGAAGCTCACGTTGACCTCGATCTCGTCACCCGCCTTGACGCCGACAAGCTGTTCCTCGAAGCCGGGGATGAAGCTGCCGGAGCCCAGGACCAGCGGGTAATCCTCGGCCGCGCCGCCCTCGAATTCCTCGCCATCGACCCGGCCGGTGAAATCGATCACCACCTGGTCGCCGTCCTTGGCCTTCGAGCCCTTGCGCCGGTCGGCGAAGTTCTGGGCGGACCCGGCGAGGTTCTGCAACGCCTCGTCGACTGCCGCGTCATCGGCCTTGACCACCAGCTTCTCCAGGCTGATCGCCGCGGCATCGACCTCGGGCACCTCGGGCAGCGCCTCGTAGCTCATTTCGACGACGACATCCTGCCCCTCGGCCCAGGACTCGCCGTTCTGCATCTCGACCTTGGGCTGCATCGCCGGGCGATCGCCGGTTTCCTCGAAATGGCCCTGCATCGCGCCGTCGACGGCTTCCTGCATCGCGTCGCCCAGCAGGCGCTGGCCGAACTGCTTGCGCAGCAGCGCCATCGGCACCTTGCCCTTGCGGAACCCCTTCATCTCGATCTCCGGCTGCGCCTCGCGCAGCTTCTCGGTGACCTTGGCCTCAAGCTCGGCCGCCTCCACGGTGATCGTGTAGCTGCGCTTCAGACCGTCCTTCAGGGTCTCGGTGACCTGCATTCCTTCGTCCTTCTTTCCCTTGGTGCGGGTGGAGGGACTTGAACCCCCACGCCGACAGGCGCCAGAACCTAAATCTGGTGCGTCTACCAGTTCCGCCACACCCGCAATGCCCGGGGGCGGCCCGCGCGCCGCGGCCGCCCCCAAATCCGCGCCCTTCTAGCAAGTCTCGCCACCGGAGGCGAGAGGAAAAAGCGGCCCGCCTCAGCCGGAAACGAGGCCGCGCAAGACCCCCGGCAGCGCCTCGGGCAAGTCCTCGGCGATCAGGCCGGGGCCGAAGGCGCGCGCCGCCTCGAGATGCAGCCAGGCGCCCGTCGCCGCGGCCGCGAGCGGGCTCGCGCCGCGCGCCAGAAGCCCGCCGATCAGCCCGGCCAGAACGTCGCCGGCCCCGGCGGTGGCCAGCCATGGCGCGGCCCGCCCGTAGGCCGCCCCCTGGATCAGCGCCAGCCCCTCGGGCGCGGCGATCACCGTGTCGGCACCCTTGAGCAGCACCACGCAGCCCGCCCGCTCCGCCGCCGCCCGCACCGCATCCAGCCGCGAATAGGCCGGGCCCGCCTCCGCCGGGGCCTGAAGCCGCTCCGCGAGGTCGGGAAACAGCCGCGCGAACTCGCCCTCGTGCGGGGTCATCACGCAACCGGGATGCAGCTGGTTGAACAGCAGGTCGGTATCGCCCTGCCAGGCCGTCAGCGCATCGGCATCCAGCACCGCCGCCCGGCCCGAGGCCAGTACCGCCGGCACCATCTCCTGCGCCCGCTGCAGGCCGAGGCCGGGGCCCAGCGTGACGGAGGTGATCCGCTCGTCGCGCAGACGGCCGCGCAGGGTGTAGCTGTCGGGCACCGCCGCCAGCATGATCGCGTCCAGACGGGTGGCGTTCTCGGCCATCGCCGGCGGCGGCGCGATCACCGTCACCAACCCCGCCCCGACCCGCATCGCCGCGCGCGCCGCAAGGCGCGCCGCGCCCCCCTTGCCCGGCCCGCCGGACAGCACCAGCGCATGGCCATGCGCGTATTTGTGCGCGGTGCGCGCCTTGTCCAGCGCGAAAAGCGGCGCCGTGGCAAGCCGCGCCGGATGCCCCCCGGCCTCGCCCGTCAGCCCGATATCGGCCACCGCGAGCGCGCCGCAATGCTCCGGCCCGGCGGCCAGGTAATGCCCCGCCTTGGGCCGGTGGAAACTGACCGTCAGGTCGGCCCGGACCGCCGCGCCCAGCACCCGGCCGCTGTCCGAACACAGGCCCGAGGGCAGATCGACCGCCACCACCCGCCCGCCGGGCGCCGCGGCAAGGCCGGGCAGATCGGCCAGCGCCCCCGACAGCGGCCGCGCCAGCCCGGTGCCGAAGACCGCGTCGATCACGAGGTCCGCCGCCCCCGCCGCAGCCGCCTCGGACAGGGGCCGGACCGTGCCCTTCGCGCGCCACAGGTCGGCGGCGCGGGCCGCGTCGGCCGGTGGCGCGCCGCCGGCCTCCATCGCGAAGACCGCGACCGTCCAGCCGCGCTCGGCCAGCGCCGCGGCGGCGACATAACCGTCGCCGCCATTGTTGCCCGGCCCGGCCAGCACCACCGCGCGCCCCGGCGCCTCGGCCAGGTCCGGCCAGTACTCCAGCGCAGCGGCCACCACCGCCCGGCCGGCCCGCTCCATCAGTTCCCGGCCGGTGACGCGGCCCGCGCCGATCGCCGCCGCCTCGATGCCGCGCATTTGGGCAGATGTCAGAACTTCGGTCAAAATGCCCCCTTCGCGTTCACACGCCGCCATTTTGGGCGGCACAACGCATAATTTTTGTGCATCGTACCGTGAATCCCGAAGGCCGCCGGCACCTCGCCAGCCTGTCACATTGTCCCTCCCCGGCAAAGGCAGCAGAACCGCCGGTGACGTGAAATGCCAGGGGGAGTCGGCGCGTGAAAAAGATCGAGGCGATCATCAAGCCGTTCAAGCTCGA
>CAYUXM010000267.1:0-3732 GCA_964448765.1 uncultured Rhodobacterales bacterium | reverse complement strand
GGTTCTCGACATAGATGAACCGCTTGCAGGCCTTGCGGAACGCCTCGGGCGTCTTTTGCTGGCCGATCCCGAAGACATCGAGCCCCTGTTCGCGGATCCGGCTGGCGAGCCGGGTGAAATCGCTGTCCGACGAGATCAGCACGAAGCCGTCGAACCGCCCCGAATGCAGGATGTCCATCGCGTCGATCACCAGCGCGATGTCGGACGAGTTCTTGCCCACCGTGTTCGCCGGCGAGTGATAGGGCACCAGCGCCAGATGGGCGAGCTTGGCCTGCCAGCCCTTCAGGTGCGGATTGGTGAAATCGCCGTAGATCCGCCGCACCGAAGCCTCGCCGAGCGACGCGATCTCCTCGAAGATCGCGTCGGCCCAGGCGGCCGAGGTGTTGTCGGCGTCGATCAGGACGGCGAGAAGCGGGACGCCGGCGCGGGCCAACTCAGTAGACCACGACCGAGCGGATCGACTCGCCCCGGTGCATCAGGTCGAAGCCCTCGTTGATGGTGTCCAGCGTCAGCGTGTGGGTGATCATCGGGTCGATCTCGATCTTGCCGTCCATGTACCACTCGACGATCTTCGGCACGTCGGTGCGGCCGCGCGCGCCGCCGAAGGCGGTGCCCTTCCAGACCCGGCCGGTGACCAGCTGGAACGGCCGCGTCGAGATCTCGGCCCCCGCCGGCGCCACCCCGATGATGATCGACTGGCCCCAGCCGCGATGCGTGCATTCCAGCGCGTCGCGCATCACCTGCACGTTGCCGGTGCAGTCGAACGAGTAATCCGCCCCGCCGATCTGGTCGAAGGGGGTTTTCGTCATGTTGACGATCTCGGCCACGACATTGTCGCACTCCTTCGGGTTGACGAAATGTGTCATCCCGAATTTCTCCGCCATCGGCTTCTTGGCGGGGTTGATGTCGACGCCGATGATCATGTCGGCGCCGGCCAGGCGCAGGCCCTGGATCACGTTCAGCCCGATCCCGCCGAGCCCGAAGACCACGGCCTTCGCGCCGATTTCCACCTTGGCGGTGTTGATCACGGCGCCGATGCCGGTGGTCACGCCGCAGCCGATGTAGCAGACCTTGTCGAACGGCGCGTCCTCGCGGATCTTCGCGACCGCGATTTCCGGCAGGACGGTGTGGTTGGCGAAGGTCGAACAGCCCATGTAATGCAGGATCGGATCGCCATCGAGGGTGGAGAAGCGCGAACTGCCGTCGGGCATCACGCCCTGGCCCTGGGTCGACCGGATCGCGGTGCACAGGTTGGTCTTCTGGCTCAGGCAGGACGGGCAGGCCCGGCATTCCGGCGTGTAAAGCGGGATCACGTGGTCGCCCGGTTTCACGCTGGTCACGCCGGCGCCGACCTCGACCACCACGCCCGCGCCCTCGTGGCCGAGGATCGCGGGAAACAGCCCCTCCGGGTCCGCGCCCGAGAGCGTGAATTCGTCGGTATGGCAGATGCCGGTCGCCCTGATCTCGACCAGAACCTCGCCGGCCTTCGGGCCGTCGAGGTTCACCTCCATGATCTCCAGCGGTTTTCCGGCGGCGGTGGCGACGGCGGCGCGGGTGCGCATGGTAATCCTCCCTCGGTCGCGGTTTTGCGGCGAGCCTGCGGGAAAGCCCGGCCCGATGCAAGGCCGCGCGGTCGCTCACGTGGTCTTGACGCGCCGGCGACTCGACAGGGCCGGGCGTCGGCGGTAGCGTGAACGAAAAGAGAACATTGAAATGCCCGCCCGCCGTATCCTGTCGCTGTGGTTTCCCCGGCTTGGCGCCGAACGTCTGGCGCGGCTGCGCCGTGGCCTGCCGGAGGGGCCGCTGGCCACCGTCACCGACCTGCCGGCCGGGCAGGCGCTGGTGTCGCTTTCGGCGGCGGCCGAGGCGGCGGGGCTGGCGCCGGGGCAATCGCTGCGCGACGCGCGCGCGATGTGCCCGGCCCTCGCGACCGTGCCGCGCAATGCCGCGGCCGAGGCGGCGTTCCTGGCCGCGCTGGCGCGCTGGGCGGGGCGGTTTTCGCCCTGGGTGGCGGCCGAACCGCCCGCCGCGCTGCTGATCGACCTGACCGGCGCGGCGCATCTCTTCGGCGGCGAGGAGGGCGTGCTGGCCGAGGTCGCGGGCGATTGCGCGCGGTTCGGCCTGACCGTGCAGGCCGGCATCGCCGACACGCCGGGCGGGGCCTGGGCGCTGGCCCGCCATGCCGCGCCGGAGGGCGACGCGCCGCACCGGTCGGGCGACGCGATCGACCAGGAGGCGCGGGCGACCCGGTCGCGCGCGGCGAAACGGCACTGGACGAAGGGCGGCAGCGCCGGGGCGCGGCCGCAGGCCGCCCCGGCCGCCCCGGCCGCGCGCATCGCGCCGCCCGGCCGGCTGCGCCAGGCGCTCGCGCCGTTGCCGCTCGCCGCGCTGCGGCTCGACGAGGCGTCGCTGGCGGGGCTGGCCCGGCTTGGGCTTCGGCGGGTCGAGGACATTCTCGGCCTGCCGCGCGCGGCGCTGGCGCGGCGCTTCGGCGCCGGGGTGTTGCGCCGGCTCGACCAGGCGCTGGGGCTGGAACCCGAACCGGTCTCGCCGCGCGCCCCCGCGCCGCGCTTCGCCGTCCGGCTCAGCCTGCCCGATCCGATCGGGCTGGGCGAGGACATCATGGCCGGGCTCGACCGGCTGCTGCCGGCGCTGTGCGACCGGCTGGCCGCGCAGGGCCGCGGCGCGCGGCAGGTGCGGCTGACCTGCCTGCGCGCCGATCACAGCCGCCAGGTGCTGGAGTTCGGCCTCGCCCGCCCCGCCGCCGATCCCGACCGGCTGCGCCCGCTGCTGATGCTGAAACTGGCCGAGATCGACCCCGGCTTCGGCATCGACGTGCTCAGGCTCGAGGCGGTGGCGACCGAACCGGTGCACCCGGTCCAGCACCGCGGCCATCTGGAGGCCGCCGCCGCGGCGCTGGATCGCCGCGCGCCGGGCAGCGCCGCGGCCACGGCGCTCGATGACCTGATCGGCCGGCTCGGCGCGCGGCTGGGGATGGAGGCGATCACCCGGCTGGCCCCCGCCGACAGCCACATCCCCGAGAAGGCCGCGCAGGTTCTGGCCGCGGCCTGGTCGGACCCGGCGGCGGCCTGGCCGGCCCGCGGTCTCGCCCGCCCGCTGGTGCAGTTCCCGCCCGAACCCGTCGCCGCGCCCGACGGCCCCGCGCCGCCCGCGCGCTTTCGCTGGCGCCGGCGCGAGATCACAGTCGCCCGCGCCGACGGGCCGGAACGGATCGCGCCGGAATGGTGGCTCGACGATCCCGCCTGGCGGTCGGGCGCGCGCGACTACTGGCGGGTGGAGGCGGAGACGGGCGAACGGCTGTGGCTTTTCTACGCGCGGGGCGGCGAAACCTCGCCCGGCTGGTTCTGCCATGGCGCGTTCGGCTAGGGACCGGGGCGGCGCGGAAGCGGGCTTTGCAGGCGAAAGCGGGTGCGGTGGCGAAAAATGCGCCGGCCACGGGCGTCGCAATATAGCCAGACCGGGCGCGCGCTGCTAAGGATCAGGCACAGAGCAATAATCGTTCAGGGAGGACGACGATGAAGAACAAAACGATCGCAATGGCGACTTGCGTCGCGCTGGGCGCGGGGGGCGCGCAGGCTCAGGAAGTGCTCGAGATGACCTCGGCCTTCGGGAAGAACCTGCCGATTCTCGGCACGGCCGGCGTGAACTTCGTCGACAAGATCAACTCGATCTCGACCGAGGTGGAGTTCGAGCATTTCGATCCCGGCGAAC
>CAYUXM010000266.1:0-3748 GCA_964448765.1 uncultured Rhodobacterales bacterium | reverse complement strand
GGCTGGCCACCGCCGCCTTCATCCCCTACGCGGCGGCGACGGTGCCGCTGTGGGCCATGGTGCCCGGCCTCGGCTCGTCGGCGGGCTACGCGCCGGTGCCGGTGCTGATCCTGGTCTATGGCTGGCTTTTGCGCGCGCGCGCGCCGGCCACCGCGCGGGGGCTGGCGATCGGCGCCGGCCTGCTGATCGTCTCGCTGACCTTCCGCACGCTCGACGAGCCGCTGTGCGCCGCGATCCCCGTCGGCACGCATTTCCTGTGGCATATCCTGAACGGGATCATGCTGGGCTGGATGATCGAGGTCTGGCGGCGGCACATGCTTGCGAGCCGCGCGGGGGGGCGTTAAACCCGGCCCGATCGGCAACCGAGGCCCCGAGAGGACGAAAGCCCCATGTCCATCGACACCGAAACCGCCCGGCGGGTCGCGCATCTGGCGCGGATCGCCGTGAAGGACGACGAGTTGCCCGCGCTGGCGCGCGAGTTGAGCGGCATCCTGACCTTCATGGAGCAGCTCAACGAGGTCGATGTCGAGGGGGTGGAGCCGATGACCTCGGTCACGCCGATGCGGCTGAAGCGCCGCGAGGACGTGGTGACCGACGGCGGCATGCAGGACCGGATCCTCGCGAACGCGCCCGATGCCCGTGAGGGGTTTTTCGCCGTGCCGAAGGTGGTGGAATGAGCCAGCCGAACCAGTTGACCATCGCCGCGGCCCGCGACGCGCTGCGCAAGGGCGAGATCACCTCGGTCGAACTGACCGAAGCCTGCCTGGCGGCGATCGAGGCCGCCGGCGCGCTCAACGCCTTCGTCCATCCCACGCCCGAGATCGCGATGGACCGGGCCCGCGCCGCCGATGCCCGGATCGCGGCGGGCGAGGCCCCGGCGATGTGCGGCGTGCCGGTCGGGATCAAGGATCTGTTCTGCACGCAGGGCGTGCCCAGCCAGGCCGCCAGCCGGATCCTCGACGGCTTCCGCCCGGAATACGAATCCACCGTCACCGCCCAGCTTCGGGACGCCGGCGCGGTGATGCTGGGCAAGCTGAACATGGACGAGTTCGCGATGGGCTCGTCGAACGAAACCTCGACCTACGGCAACGCGGTGAACCCGTGGCGGCGTGCCGGCGATGACACGCCGCTCACGCCCGGCGGATCGTCGGGCGGCTCGGCCGCGGCGGTGGCCGCGGATCTTTGCCTGGCTGCGACCGGCACCGATACCGGCGGGTCGATCCGCCAGCCCGCCGCCTTCACCGGCATCGTCGGGCTGAAGCCCACCTACGGGCGCTGCTCGCGCTGGGGGATCGTCGCCTTCGCCTCGTCGCTCGACCAGGCCGGGCCGATGACCAGGACGGTGCGCGACGCGGCGATCATGCTGGGCGCGATGGCCGGGCCGGACCCGAAGGATTCGACCTCGGCCGATATCCCGGTGCCGGATTTCGAGGCGGCGCTGACCGGCGATATCCGCGGCAAGAGGATCGGCATTCCGCGCGAATACCGGATGGAGGGCATGCCGGCCGAGATCGAGGCGCTGTGGCATCAGGGCGCCGAGATGCTGAAGGACGCCGGCGCCGAGATCGTCGACATCAGCCTGCCGCACACGAAATACGCGCTGCCCGCCTATTACGTCATCGCCCCGGCAGAGGCCTCGTCGAACCTCGCGCGCTATGACGGGGTGCGCTACGGCCACCGGGCGACGCTGGCGCAGGGCGACGGTATCGTCGAGATGTACGAAAAGACCCGCGCCGAGGGCTTCGGCAAGGAAGTGCAGCGCCGGGTGATGATCGGCACCTACGTTCTTTCGGCGGGGTTCTACGACGCCTATTACAACCGCGCCCGCAAGGTCCGCGCGCTGATCAAGCGCGATTTCGACACGGTCTTCGCCGACGGGATCGACGCGATCCTGACGCCCGCGACGCCCTCGGCCGCCTTCGGGCTGGGCGAGATGGCCGATGCCGACCCGGTGCAGATGTATCTCAACGACGTCTTCACGGTGACGGTGAACCTCGCCGGCCTGCCCGGCATCGCCGTGCCCGCCGGGCTTGACAGGCAGGGCCTGCCGCTGGGCCTGCAACTGATCGGCAAGCCGTGGGACGAGGCCGGGTTGCTGACTCACGCCCATGTGCTGGAACAGGCGGCGGGTTTCGTTTCCAAGCCCGCGAAATGGTGGTAGAGGCCCGCGCAACCGCTCTCCCGGAGGCGCTTTCGATGCGAATGCCCCTGATCCTTGTCTCCCTGTCGCTGCTTGCGGGCTGCGCGCCGCCGCCGCCGCCGTCGACCGGGGTCGGCTTTGGCAGTTACCAGGATTACCTGACCGAGCGCGAGGCGGCGCTGGCGGGCCGCCCGGCGCCGGGCACCGCGCTTGCCGGGCAGATCACCTCGGGTCCGATCACGTCGGGCCCGATCGGGGCCGCGCCACCGTCCGTTCCGACGGTGACGGTCTATCCCTCGACCGGGGCGCAGCAACCGGTCGGCGCGCCGCTGTCGGCGACCGCGCCGCCCGCCACGGTCGCGCAGCCCCCGGCACCCGCGGGCGCGCCGGCCCCCAGCGGGCGGATCTCGGACGAGCAGGATTTCGAGGCGGTGGCCGGGCGCGAGACGATCGAAAGCGACCGGGCGCGGCTGGAGGCCAATCGCCAGCAATACCAGGAGGTGGCGCCGCAGCCCTTGCCGCAGCGCACCGAGACCGGGCCGAACATCGTCGCCTATGCGCTGTCGGTGAACAACCGTGTCGGCCAGCCGGTGTGGCGCCGCACCGGCCTGTCGCTGGCGAACCACGAACGCGCCTGCGCGGCCTATGCCTCGCCCGACCAGGCGCAGGCCGATTTCCTTCGCCGCGGCGGCCCGCAGCGCGATCCCCGCAACCTCGATCCCGACGGCGACGGCTTCGCCTGCGGCTGGGATCCGACGCCGTTCCAGCGTGCCCGCTCCGGCGGCTGACGCGGCGGCGGGGCGGCCGGCCTCGCCCAACCACGGCCCCCGGCGCGGCGGCGCGCGGCCCGACATGGTGGTGATCCACTACACCGCGATGGCGACGGCGGCCGCGGCGCGGGCGCGGCTGTGCGACCCGGCGGCCGAGGTCTCGGCGCATTGGCTGATCGACGAGGCGGGCCGGGCGGAGGCGCTGGTGCCGGAAGAATTGCGCGCCTGGCATGCCGGGGCCGGGGCCTGGGGCGCGGTCGGCGACGTCAATTCCCGCTCGATCGGGATCGAACTGGCCAATCCGGGCGACCGGCCTTTCGCCGCGGCCCAGATGGCGGCGCTGGAACGGCTGCTGGCCGGCATCCTCGGGCGCTGGGCAATCCCGCCGGAACGGGTGATCGGGCATGCCGACATGGCGCCGGGGCGCAAGGCCGATCCCGGCCCGCGGTTCGACTGGCGGCGGCTGGCGCGGGCGGGCCTGTCGGTCTGGCCCGGCGCGGGGGGCGACGCGGCGGCCGATTTCGCCGCCGCCGCGCGCCGCTTCGGCTATCCGCCGGCCGCGCCGGACCTGCTGCTGGCGGTGTTCCGGGCGCGGTTCCGCCCCTGGGCCAGCGGGCCGGAAACGGCGGCCGACAGGGCCGCGCTGGATGATCTCGCCCGCCGCTTCCCCGTTGACGGCGGCGCCGGGGCTACCTAGATCGGCAGGGCGCGGAGGGCCGGATGGCCGCGGGGCATGAGCCCCGAGGAAAGTCCGGACTCCATGAAGCGGCGGTGCCGGGTAATGCCCGGCCGGGGCAACCCGAGGGAAAGCGCCACAGAAATCAGACCACCCGTCGAA
>CAYUXM010000265.1:0-3776 GCA_964448765.1 uncultured Rhodobacterales bacterium | reverse complement strand
GCGCTGGAATTCGTGCAGCTGCAATCGGCGCTCGGCGGCGGGATCGTGGCGGCGGGCGAGGGCGGCTAGGGTGCGGCGGCCGGCTTGACCTAGCCGCGGGGAACTGGATCACTGAGCAAACCGAGATTCGGCGTTGCGACGGATAGCCCTCGGGGCGTTTGGTGATGTCTTTCGACGCCAGGGGTTTGCTTGAGGATGAAGCTTCCGTTCACGGCCGCAGATGTTCGTCCGCCGCGTGTTCTCGCGGTGTCGTCGGGTGGCGGGCACTGGGCCGAACTGCGCAGGCTGCGTCCTGCTTGGGACGGGGCGGTTGTGACCTACGCGGTCACCGAGGCGGGGTATCGCGCCGACCTGGCCGGCGATCCCCCGGGATCCGATGGCCGGGAACCGCGGTTCCTGCGCGTTCCTGATGCCAACAAGTCGCAGCGGCTGCGCCTGGCTTGGCTCGCCCTGTGCATGGCGGCGGCCGTGTTGCGGGTGCGGCCCGACGTGGTGGTCTCAACGGGCGCGGCGCCCGGCTATTTCGCGGTGCGCTTCGGCAAGCTGCTGGGCGCGCGCACGATCTGGGTCGACAGCATCGCGAATGCCGAAGAGATCTCGGTCTCCGGCCGCCTGGCCCGCAGGCACAGCGACCTGTGGCTGACCCAGTGGCCGCATCTGGCCCGGCAATCCGGTGCGCAGTATTGCGGAGCCGTGATGTGATCTTCGTGACGGTGGGAACCCAGTTGCCCTTCGACCGGCTGGTGCGCGGCGTCGATGCCTGGGCCGCGGCCCATCCCGATGTGGAGGTGCAGGCCCAGACCGGGCATATCGCCCCGGGCGGCTACCGGCCGCGCCACATGGCAGCGTTCCCGACCGTGGCGCCCGACGCGTTCGACCGGTTTTGCCGCCGGGCGCGGCTGATCGTGGCCCATGCCGGCACCGGTTCGCTGATCAAGGCGGCCACCTGCAACACGCCGATACTCATCATGCCGCGCAAAGCCGCGCTGGGGGAACATCGCAATGATCACCAGTTCGCCACGGCGGAGCATCTGCGGGACCGGCCCGGCGTCCATATCGTCCGGGAGGAGGACGAGATCGGCCCGGCCATCGACGCCCTGCTCGCCGGCGATCCCGACCCTCCCCGGCTAAACCCCTTCGCCGATGCCGCGCTTGTCGCGGCGCTGCGCGACGCGATCTTCGCCCGGAACTGAAGGGGCTGCGGGCATGACGGCGTTGAGCGTGATCATCCCCGCCAACAACGAAGAGGGCTATATCGGCCCCTGTCTCGCCCGTCTTGCCGTCCAGGATCTCGACCCGGCCCCCCTGGGCGGCGCCGAGATCATCGTGGCGGCCAACGCCTGCCGGGATGCGACGGTCGCGGAGGCCGACGCCGCGCGCGCGAACCTCGAGGCGGCGGGGTGGCGGCTCGTCATCCTCGACCTGGGCGACCCGGGAAAGCTCGGCGCGATCAACAGCGCGGAGCAGGTGGCGCGGGGCCGGGTGCTGGCCTATCTCGACGCCGACGTGCTCTGCGCCCCGCCGATGATGCGCCTTCTCGTCGCCACGCTCGACCGGCCCGAGCCGCGCTATGCCAGCGGCCGGCTGGTCGTGGCGCCGGCGAAGAGCTGGATCAGCCGACACTATGCCCGGGTCTGGGCGCAGCTGCCGTTCATGGCGACCGGCGTGCAGGGGGCCGGGCTGTTCGCGGTGAACCGTGCGGGTCGCGCCCGCTGGGACAGCTTTCCCGACGTGATCGCCGATGATGGCTTCGTGCGGCTGATGTTCTCCCCCGGGGAGCGGGTGATGGTCGAGGCCGATTACCTCTGGCCGGTGGTCGAGGGATTCGCACAGCTGGTGCGGGTCCGGCGCCGCCAGGACGCGGGGGTGCGTGAAATCGCGCGGCGCTATCCAGCGCTTCTGGTCAACGAAAGCAAACCGCCGATGACCCCGGGTGACCATCTGAAGCTGTTCGCCCGGATGCCGCTCAGCTATCTCGTCTATGTTGCCGTGATCCTGGCGGTGCGGTCCGGCGGACGGGATGCGCAGGGCTGGAGCCGGGGACGTTGATATCGCGCCACGGGCGGGATTCCCAAAGCATGGTCATCGCCCGACCTCGGCCACCAGCCGCGGCCGCCGCTCGGGCCCGGTGACGCGGTAGGCCGGCGGCCGGGCGGGATCGATCCGGGTGACGCTGTCGCCCTGGTGCCGCTCGATCGCGGCGAGCCGGCCGTCGGCATCGCGGATCATCACGTCGCGCCAGTCGGCCGACCAGTGCAGCACCGGGTCGTAGTCGCGCCCCCGCGCGCGGTAGTCGATCTCCACGAGCCGCGGCGCGCCGTCGGGGCCGGTCTCGTAGCGGCGCAGCTGGTGGTCGGGGAAGCTGACCGAGACCAGCGCCGGGGCGGAGAACTGCGCGCCGTTCCAGGCGATCGCGGCGATATCCACCCGCGATCCCGGCCGGCCGCCGGGCAGGGTGACCGCGTCGTGCCAGTCGATCGTGATCCGCGCCCGCGCGCCGGCCGGGCCTTCGGGCGCGATCCGCACCTTCGCCGGGTCGCCCGACAGAAGCACCCAGTGGAACCGCAGCGCGCGGCCGTTCGGGTCGCGGGTCTCGCCCGCCGAGAGCGTGATCTCGCGCCGCCCGGCCGGGCCGCGCCAGACCCGCGCCAGCGCCGACGGGGTGGAATAGAGCCGTTCCGAGCGCCCGGCCAGCCCCGCGGCCGGGGCGAAATCCTCGGCCTCGACGGTCAGCCGCACCATCGGCGGGATTTCCTCGGGCGCCAGCGCGGCGGCGGCGGCGACCATCCGTTCCGGCACCAGCCGGGCGGCGTCGAACACCGCCGGATGGGCGGCGGGCGACAGGTACTCCGCCGGCCCCGCGCCGCCCGCCTGGGCCCGGCGCAGGAGCATCTGCAGCGTCGGCGCCATCAGCCCGGCGGCGACCAGCCGGGCGCGGGTGTCGGGGCGGAAGGCCGCCATCGTCATCGCCAGCGCCCGCAGGAACGGCTGGTCGGACCCCGACGATCCCTGGCTGATCACCATGTAGGGCCAGGCGGCGGGATAGAGATCGACCGCGTCGTGGTCGCGATGTTCGGGATAGACGTAGAGCATGTTCGCCGCGTAGCCGCGGAAGGCCCGCGCCGGCCCGCCGCCCGGAAAGGTCATCGCCGCGCGCGGCAGGCTGCGCGGCGCCGGCCCGCCGGTCAGCGCGGTGGAACTGTTGCCCAGCGTCGGCCAGGGCCAGAGGATCGCGCCGCCAAGGCCGTAATCCAGCCCCTCGGCGCGCAACTCCGGCGCGTAGCGGATCCGGGCGAGGCCGGGAAACAGCCGCGCGGGCAGGGCGGAATGGCCGCGGTCGCGGTTGTCGTAGAGCAGCCCGTCGAAGCCCGCGGCGAGGCCCTGCGCAAGGGAGCGGCGCAACAGCCCGGCGGCGGGATCGGTCGCGGCAGGATCGATTTCGGCCTGTAGAGGGTCGATCGGCGGCGGGTCGAGCCGGGGCACCAGGAAGCCAAGCGGCCCGGCGGGGCGCAGCTCGCTGGCGCCGACCATGACCTCGCGCGCCGGCGCCGGCGCGGCGGACAGCAGGGTGCAGACAAGCAGGGCGGACAGGCGGCGCATGGGGCCATGTTGCGCCGGCCGGCGCGGCGGCGCCAGTGGAAGAGCATCGCGGCGGGACATGTGGCGTGCCCGGCCCTATCCGGCGACCAGGTCGCGGTCGCGGAAGCCGCGCTCGCCGGCCTGCCACTGGCCGCGCAGGATCAGCGCGTCGACGAAGAACTTCGTCGCCCAGTTCG
>CAYUXM010000264.1:0-3782 GCA_964448765.1 uncultured Rhodobacterales bacterium | reverse complement strand
TCCACATGGCGATCATCGAGGCCAGCCACAACGTGATCATGCTGCACATGATGCGCGCGATGTTCGACCTTCTGCGCGCCGGCGTGTTCTACAACCGCCAGATGATGTTCAAGCGCCGCACCACCCGCGCCACGCTTCTCGACCAGCACCGCGCGATCAACGCCGCGCTGCAGCGCCGCAACCCCGAAGCCGCCCGCGCCGCGGTCGAGGCGCATCTGGGCTACATCCAGATCGAACTGGCGGAATTGCGCCGCGCCGAGAAGCACGAGGAAATCGCCCGGCTCCGCATCGAACAGGAACGCGACCGCTGAACGCGCAAACGCCCGGCCGGGGCCGGGCGCTCGCCGTTCCGCCGGTCGGGCGGGATCAGTGCAGCTTGGTCTCGACCTCGCCGATCGCGCTGTCGATCAGCTTGTTGCGGTCGGCCGCCTTCATCTGCTTGGCCAGAAGGTCGCCCGCGGCGGCCACCGCCACCGATATGGCGCGGTCGCGCACCTCGCGCACCGCCGACGCCTCGGCCGAGGCGATCTGGTCTTCCGCCGCCTTCAGCCGCCGGTCGATCGACATCGCCAGCTTGGCCTTGGCCTCCTCCGCCGCGGCCTCGGCCTCGCGCTTGGCGGTCGCGACGATCCTGTCGGCCTGCTCCTGCACTTCCTTGTGCTTGCGCTCGTAGGAGGCCAGCACCGCCTGCGCCTCCTCGCGCAGCGCGCGGGCCTCGTCCAGCTCGCCCTTGATCGTGGCCGCGCGCTTGTCCAGCAGCCCGCCCAGCAGGCCGGGCACCTTGAAGTAGACCAGCACGCCGATGAACACGAGGAAGGCGATCAGCACCACGAAATCGCTGTTGCGGAGCGAAAAGAACGGGCCGGAGGCCGCCAGCGCCGGGCTGGCGGCGAGCGACGCGATCAGGATGGTCAGTATCCGCATCGGCTCATCCCTTCATCCGGTCGGTGACCGCCGCGGACACCGCCTTGTCATCGGCCGCGCCGCCCAGCGCCGCCACCAAGGCCGCCGCGGTGTCCTGCGCCACCTTGGTGACGCTGTCCAGCGCGCTGGCCCGGATCTCGCCGATCCGCTTCTCGGATTCGGCGGTCTTGCCGGCGATCTCGGCATCGGCCCGCGCCGTCGCCTCGTCGAGGTCGGCCTGGATCTCGGCCCGCGCCTCGGCGATGATCTTCGCGGCTTCGGCGCGTGCGTCGATGATCGCCTGGTTGTAGGCCTTCTCGGCCTCCTCGGCCTTCAGCTTCAGGTCTTCCGCCGCCGCGATGTCGGCCGTGATCGTGCCAGCCCGTTCGGCAAGCACGCCGCCGATCCGCGGCAGCGCGACGCGCGACAGGATGAGGTAGATCGCGACAAGCGCGACCGCCAACCAGAAGATCTGGTTGTCGAAGGTCGAGAAATCGAGCTGCGGCATGCCGCCCGAGCCTTCGGCGGCCTTGCCCGCAGCGCCTTCGGTTGCGTTCGCCATGTCGTCCCCCGTGGAACCGTCTTACCGGGGTGGGCACCAGGGGCCCCCACCCGCCCGCAGGATGGGTTCGGTGGGATCAGACGGCGAACATCAGCAGCAGCGCGACGAGGAACGAGAAGATCCCCAGCGCTTCCGCGAAGGCGATGCCGATGAACAGCGTCGCGGTCTGGCCGGCGGCGGCCGAGGGGTTGCGCAGCGCACCGGCAAGGAAGTTGCCGGCGACGTTGCCCACACCCATGGCAGCCCCGCCCATGCCCATGCAGGCAAGACCGGCGCCGATGTACGCACCCATTTGAACGATATCGCCTTCCATGATGGTCACTCCTTGGCTGGAATTGGCAAAACTCGGTTGATGACCCGCCTCAGTGATGCGGATGCAGCGCGTCGCGCAGGTAGACGCAGGTCAGGATCGTGAAGACATAGGCCTGGATGAACGACACCAGGATCTCGAGCCCGTACATCGCGACGATCGCGATGATCGACAGCGGCGTGACGAGGATGCCGATGCCCGACATCAGCACCAGCGGCGCGAAGGCCGCGAACACCTTGATCACGGCATGGCCGGCCATCATGTTGCCGGCAAGACGGATCGAGTGGCTGACGGGCCGCACGAAGTAGGAAATCACCTCGATCACCGCCAGCACCGGCCGCAGCGGCAGCGGCGCCGACGACACCCAAAAGAGGCCCAGGAAGCCCGCGCCGTGCTTGACGAAGCCGACGATCGTCACCGTCAGGAACACCAGCATGGCCAGCACCGCGGTCACGGCGATATGGCTTGTCGTGGTGAAGGCTTTCGGAATGAGGCCCAGGAAGTTCGAGAAGACGATGAACAGGAACAGCGTCATGATGTAGGGGAAGAACTTCAGCGCGTCCTTGCCCGCCACGTCCTCGACCATCTTGTGGATGAAGCCGTAGCCCAGTTCCGCGACCGACTGCGCGCGGCTGGGAATGATCGCCCGGCCGCGGGTGCCCAGCACGAACATCGCCGAGATCGCCAGCACCGTCAGCGCCATCCACAGCGTGACATTGGTGATCGTGAACATGCCCACCGCGTCGCCGCCGAACAGCGGCGAGACGACGAACTGTTCCATCGGCTTGAACACAAGGCCTTCGCTGCCGGCTTCGGTCGCCACGGTCATTCCCCTTCGTTCCGCCGGCCGCCATCTTCCGGGGCCGGCTGTCGTCCGCCCTGGATCTCGGTGGCCGTGCGCAGCATCACCCGCACCCCGGCCGCGAAACCCAGCAATATGAACAGCACCAGGAACACGGGCCTCGTGCCGAAGACGGCGTCCAGCCCCAGTCCGATGCCAAGGCCGATCGCGAGACCCGCGACCAGCTCCGTCACCATCCGCCAGGCATGCTGCGCCTGGCTCACATCCGCATCCGCACGGGGTTTCGGCGCCTGCGCCCGCCGGACCTCCGCGATCCGCTCCTCGAGCGCCTTCAGGCGCTTCGGATCGGGCGCGTCTGCCATCGGCTGGACCCCCTTGGTCGGTCGCGGTCTTGCTAGTCGGGGGTGCGGTGCGAGTCAAGCGGGCACTGGCGCGGACGATGCCGCCGCAAGTATTTGGTATTACGATGTTTTACGGAAAGCCGCCAGTCTGCCGCGGCGACCCGGCCGGCCGCTGGTGGCGGATTCCGCGGCGCAGCCTCATTCAACCGCGCGGTTGACCATTCGCGACAGGCGGATCACAAGCGGGGCATGACACAGGCCCTCGACCAGGTCTTCGCCGCGCTTGCCGACCCGACGCGCCGGGCGATCCTGACCATGCTTCTGGAAGACGACATGGCGGTGACCGACGTGGCCGCACCCTTCGCGATGTCGCTGGCCGCGATTTCCAAGCACCTTGCCGTGCTGGCCGAGGCCGGGCTGATCAGCCAGGAAAAGCGCGGCCGGGTGAAATGGTGCAAGCTGGAACCGGAATCGCTGCGCGCGGCCAGCACATGGATGCAGGGCTTCGGCCAGTTCGACCCGATGGATTACGACGCGTTCGAGCGGTTCCTCGAAGGCGAGCTTGCCGCCCTGCCGCCCGCCGAGGGCCCGTAGCCGCGCCACCGGCGCGGCCGGGCCCAACGGGATGAGGCGCCGGCAGGCGCCGAAGACGGGCGGGAGCGCCCGGCGCGACCTCAGGCGCCGCGCAGCGCCGCGCGCAGGAATTTCGCCGCGCTGCGATAGTGGCTCGGCCCGGCGGCCTCGGCATAGCGGCCGGTCGTCCAGCCGGTGCCGCCGGGCATCGGCCCGCCGTAAAGCTCCGCCTCTGGCGCCTGGCGCATCCAGCCCAGCAACCGCGCGTGCCGGTCCTCCAGAAAGGCTTGC
>CAYUXM010000263.1:0-3796 GCA_964448765.1 uncultured Rhodobacterales bacterium | reverse complement strand
CGGTGCTGATGCGGCTGGCGCGCGGCTCCGGCGTGGACGGGCTGGCGGCGATGCGGCCGGTCCGGCAGGCGTTGGGCATCACCTGGCACCGGCCGTTCCTCGGCCTCGGGCGGGCGGCGCTCAGGGCCGATCTGGAGGCGCGCGGGATCGGCTGGTCGGACGATCCGTCGAACGAGGATCCGGGGTATGACCGGATTCGCGCGCGCCGGGCGCTGGCGGCGCTGGCGCCGCTGGGCATCGAGGTCTCCGGGCTGACGGAGACCGCCGCGCGGATGGCCCGCGCGGCCGAGGCGCTGGCCGTCACGGCGGCGGATGCCGCGCGACGGATCGCCGCGGTCGATGCCGGCGACGTGGTGTTCGACGCCGCCGGGCTGGCGGCGCTGCCGCGCGACATCCGCGAACGGCTGGTCGCCGCGGCGCTGGTCTGGGTCGCCTCGGCCGACTACCGGCCGCGCTACGCCGCGCTGCTTGGCGCGCTGCGCACGGCGCAGGCGGGACGGGCGGCAACGCTGCACGGCTGCCTGCTGCTGCCCGGCCGCGGCACGCTGCGGATCGCGCGCGAGCCGCGGGCGGTTCAGGGCCTGCGCGGCCCGGCCACAACGGGCTGGGACGGGCGCTGGCAGGCCGCCGGGCCCGATCTCGAGGGGCTGGAGATCGCCGCGCTGGGCGAGGCCGGGCTGGCCGCCTGCCCGGACTGGCGCGCGACGGGCCGGCCGCGGGGCGCGCTACTGGCCGCGCCGGCGCTGTGGCGGGACGACACGCCGGTGGCCTGCCCCGCCGCCGGGCTGCCCGGCGCATGGCGGTTCGAACCTGCGCCGGATCTTGCCGGATTCCTGGCTGCAGTAACTTCGCATTGAACCCGGCCTGCGAGTGTCTATCTTAGGCGAGACGCGGGGATACCGCCCCCGCCCGGTCATTTCGGAGGAAGTTTCCTTGGGCAATGCGCGCAACGTGGCCTTCTGGGTCGTGCTGTTTCTGCTGATCCTGGCGCTGTTCAACCTGTTCAGCGGCAACCAGAGCACGATGAACGCCCGTAACATCAGCTACTCGGACTTCATCTCCCGGGTCGATAACGGCGACATCTCTTCGGTCACGCTGGATGGCGAGCAGGTGATCATCCGCGGCAAGGACGGGCAGCAATACGTCACCGTCAAGCCCGAGAGCGACGACATCACCGAGCGGCTGATCGCCAACGATGTCGAGGTCAAGGTCGAACGGCAGGAACAATCGGGCTTCCTGTCGCTTCTGGGCGTCTGGCTTCCGTTCCTGCTGCTGATCGGCGTCTGGATCTTCTTCATGAACCGGATGCAGGGCGGCGGGCGCGGTGGCGCGATGGGGTTCGGCAAGTCGCGCGCCAAGCTGCTGACCGAGAAGCACGGCCGCGTGACCTTCGACGACGTCGCGGGCATCGACGAGGCCAAGGAGGAGCTTGAGGAGATCGTCGAGTTCCTGCGCAACCCGCAGAAGTTCAGCCGCCTTGGCGGCAAGATCCCGAAGGGCGCGCTGCTCGTCGGCCCGCCCGGCACCGGCAAAACGCTTCTGGCCCGCGCCATCGCCGGCGAGGCGGGTGTGCCGTTCTTCACGATCTCGGGGTCCGACTTCGTCGAGATGTTCGTCGGCGTCGGCGCCAGCCGGGTGCGCGACATGTTCGAACAGGCAAAGAAGAATGCGCCCTGCATCGTCTTCATCGACGAGATCGACGCGGTCGGCCGGTCGCGCGGCGTGGGCATCGGCGGCGGCAACGACGAGCGCGAACAGACGCTGAACCAGCTTCTGGTCGAGATGGACGGGTTCGAGGCCAACGAGGGCATCATCATCGTCGCGGCCACTAACCGCCGCGACGTGCTGGACCCGGCGCTGCTGCGCCCCGGCCGGTTCGACCGGCAGATCCATGTCCCGAACCCCGATGTGCGCGGCCGCGAGAAGATCCTCACCGTTCACGCGCGCAAGGTGCCGCTGGGCCCCGATGTCGACCTGCGGATCATCGCGCGCGGCTCGCCCGGGTTTTCCGGCGCGGACCTTGCCAACCTCGTGAACGAGGCGGCGCTGATGGCGGCGCGGGTGGGCCGACGATTCGTCACCATGGACGATTTCGAGAATGCCAAGGACAAGGTGATGATGGGGGTGGAGCGACGATCCATGGTCCTGACCCCGGAACAGAAGGAAATGACCGCCTATCACGAGGCCGGCCATGCCATCGTCGGCATGGCGCTGCCGAAATGCGATCCCGTCTACAAGGCCACGATCATCCCGCGCGGCGGCGCGCTGGGCATGGTGGTCAGCCTGCCCGAGATGGACAAGCTGAACTTCCACAAGGACGAGGCGAAACAGAAGATCACGATGACGATGGCCGGCAAGGCGGCCGAGATCATCACCTATGGCGACGAACGCGTGTCGAACGGGCCGGCGGGCGACATCCAGCAGGCCAGCCAGATCGCCCGCGCGATGGTGATGCGCTGGGGCATGTCCGACCTTGTCGGCAACATCGACTATTCGGAGGCGCACGAGGGCTATTCGGGCAATACCGGCGGCTTCTCCGTCTCGGCCAAGACCAAGGAACTGATCGAGGAAGAGGTCAAGCGCCTGGTCGACGAAGGCTATCAGAACGCTCGGCAGATCATTCTGGACAAGCAGGAGGAGTTCGAGCGGCTGGCCAAGGGCCTGCTGGAATACGAAACGCTCACCGGTGACGAGATCCGCAAGGTGATCGCGGGCGAGCCGCTCGATTCCGACGACGACGAAACCGGCGCGGGCGCGCCGGGCGGCACCGCCTCGGTCACCGCGATTCCCAAGACCAAGCCGAAGGCGCCCAAGGGCGGCGGCCTGCCGGAGCCCTCGGTCTGACATCATGTCGGATTGGGATCCGGAGGCCTATGCCCGGTTCCGCGACCTGAGGCTGCGACCCGCGCTGGACCTTCTGGCGCGGGTGCCGCAGTTGCCGGCCGGCGGCGTCGTCGACCTCGGCTGCGGGGCCGGCGCGGCCGGGGCCGCGCTTGCCGCGCTCTATCCCGACCGTGCCCTCACCGGCGTCGATGCCTCGCCCGCGATGTTGGCGCGGGCGCGCGCGGGCGGTGCCTATGGCGCGTTGGTCGAGGCCGATGCCGGGCAATGGCGGCCCGTCGCGCCCCCGGCGCTGATGTTTTCCAACGCGCTTCTGCACTGGCTGCCCGATCATGCCGCGCTGTTTCCCCGGCTTGCGGGCCTTGTCGCGCCGGGCGGCACGCTGGCGGTGCAGATGCCGCGGCAGGAGTTCGCGCCCTCGCACCGGTTCCTGCGCGACATCGCGGCCGACATGTTCCCCGGCCGCTTCGACCTGTCGGGCTGGGCGCCGCGGGTGATGGCGCCGGTGGACTATGTCCGCCTGCTCGCCCCGCTGGGCCAGGTCGACGCCTGGGAGACCGACTACATCCAGCGCCTCGCCCCGGCACGGGGCGTGCATCCCGTCCGGCGGTTCACCGAGGCGACGGCGATGCGGCCCTTCCTCGACGCGATGGCGGCGGGCGAGGCGGCGGCCTTCACCGCGCGCTACGACGAGGCGCTGGCCGCGGCCTATCCGGCGGAGGCCGACGGCAGCGTGCTGTTCCCGTTCCGTCGCCTGTTCCTGATCCTGACCCGCGGCTGAGCGCTGGCGGCGGGCACCGGGGTTTCCCATGCGAAACCGGGCGCCGGGCGCTGGCCGGTTCCGGGGGCGAAAATGTCGCAATCGCGCCGATGACCGCGGCCGGGGCAGGCTAAAGGGGGCTCGAACAGGTCCGTCCGCCTGCCCAGGGAGCCCGACATGAGCCACAGAACCGAC
>CAYUXM010000262.1:0-3818 GCA_964448765.1 uncultured Rhodobacterales bacterium | reverse complement strand
GTTTGCAGCGTTCCATCGCCAGCGGGCAGCGGGGATGGAAGGCGCAGCCGGGCGGCGGGTTGATCGGGTCGGGGATCTCGCCCTTCGGCGGGTCGACCTCGCGGCCGAACCCGTCCATCCGCGGCGCGGCGTCGAACAGCATCCGCGTGTAGGGATGCTTGGGCGCCTCGAACAGCCGGTCGCGCGGCGCCTCCTCCACCAGCCGGCCGAGGTAGAGCACACCGATCGTGTCGGCCATGTGCTGCACCACCGTCAGGTCGTGGCTGATGAACAGGTAGGTCAGGCCCAGATCCTCGCGCAGGTCCGACATCAGGTTGAGCACCTGCGCCTGCACCGACACGTCGAGCGCCGAGGTCGGCTCGTCGCAGACGATCAGCCGCGGGCCCGAGGCCAGCGCGCGGGCGATGCAGATCCGCTGCCGCTGGCCGCCGGAAAACTCGTGCGGGAACCTGTCGGCATCCTCGGCGGCCAGCCCGACCTGCTGAAGCAGCCGTTCCGCCAGCCCCGCCGTGTCGCCGCCGCGTGCCCGGACCGGTTCGTTGACGATGTCGCGCACCCGCCAGCGCGGGTTGAGCGAGGCGTAGGGATCCTGAAAGATCATCTGCACCTCGGCGCGCACCGCGTCCACGCGCGCGCCGTCGGTTTCGGTCGCCAGGTCGACGCCGGCGATTTCCACGTGCCCGCCCGAGGGCGGCAGCAGCCCGACCACGATCTTGCCGATCGTCGACTTGCCGGACCCGGATTCGCCGACCAGCGCGTAGACGCTTCGCTCCGCCACCTCGAACGAGACCTCCGACACGGCCGTCAGCAGCGCCTTCGGCTGGCGCTCCAGCACCCGGTTCAGCCAGGGTTTCGACACGTCGAACACCCGCGTCAGCCCGCGGACGGAAACCAGCGCGCTCATGCCCCCGCCTCCTGCCGGTCGGCCGGGGCGGACAGCGGGAACCAGCAGGCGGCGCGGCCGCCGCAGTCCTCCACCCGCGGCGTCGGATCCTGCCGGCAGCGCGCCTCGGCCCGGTCGCAGCGCGGATGGAAGGCGCAGCCCTGCGGCAGCGCGCCCAGCCTGGGCATCGCGCCGGGGATCTGCCGCAGCCGGCGCCGGCCGTGGCCGGCCAGCGGCGTCGAGGCCATGAGCCCGGCGGTATAGGGATGGCGCGCCGCGGTCAGCACCTCGCGCACCGGGCCGATCTCGGCCAGCCGGCCGGCATACATAACCGCCACCCGGTCCGCGGCCTCGGCGATCACGCCCATGTCGTGGGTGACCAGCATCACCGCCACGCCGCGTTCGCGGCACAGCCGTTTCAGCAGCGCCACGATCTGCGCCTGCACCGAGACGTCCAGCGCGGTGGTGGGTTCGTCGGCGATCACCAGTTCGGGCTCGGCGCAGAGCGCCAGCGCGATCACCACGCGCTGCCGCATGCCGCCGGAAAACTCGTGCGGATAGCTGTCGATCCGCGCCGCGGCGGCGGGGATGCCGACCTCCTCGAGCGCGGCGATGGCGCGGCGCCGCGCCTCGGCATTGCCGACCGGCAGGTGTTCGAGGATCGTTTCGGTCAGCTGTTCGCCCACCGTCAGCAGCGGGTTGAGCGAGGTCAGCGGATCCTGGAAGATCATCCCCATCCGCTTGCCGCGCAGCCGCCTGAGCGCCTCGCGGCCGATGTTCTGGATCGGCTGGCCCGACAGCAGAACCTCGCCCTGCGCGATCCGCGCCGGCGGGTCCAGCAGGCCGATCACCGCGTTGCCGGTCATCGACTTGCCGGCCCCGGATTCGCCCACCACGCCGAGAATCTCGCCCGCGGCGATGTCGAAACTGACCCGGTCGACCGGGCGCAGCAGGCCCTTGCGGGTGGGAATCTCCACGACGAGATCGCGGACGGACAGGACCGGTGTCGTCATCTCAGCCTCGGGTTCAGGGCATCACGCAGCCAGTCGCCCAGCAGGTTGATCGACAGCGCCAGCGCCAGCAGCGTCAGCGCCGGGAAGAACAGGATCCACCATTCGCCCGAGAACATGAACTCCTGCCCGATCCGGATCAGCGTGCCCAGCGAGGGTTTCGTCGGCGGCGCGCCGACGCCCAGAAAGCTCAACGTCGCCTCGGCGATGATCGCCAGCGCAAGCGAGATGGTGGCGATCACCAGCACCGGGTTGAGCACGTTGGGCAGGATGTGGCGCGTCATGATCGCGAAGGGCGAGCGGCCGACCAGCCGCGCGGCCTGCACGTATTCCTTGTTCTTCTCCACCAGCGTCGCGCCGCGCACCACCCGGGCGAACTGCACCCAGTCCGAAAGGCCGATCGCCAGGATCAGCACCCAGATCGCCATCTGGTCGCGGTATTCCGGCGGCGTGATCCCCTTGGCGATGCCGAAGATCAGCATCGCCACGAGGATCGCGGGGAAGGTCAGCTGCACATCGGCGACCCGCATGATGATGGTCTCCGTCCAGCCGCCCAGATAGCCCGCCAGCAGGCCCAGCAGCACCCCCAGAACCATCGCCAGCAGCACCGCCGAGAACCCGACGAACAGCGAAATCCGCATCCCGTAAAGGATCGTCGAGAACACGTCGCGGCCCTGGTCGTCGGTGCCCAGCCAGAAGCTTTCGCCCGTGAAGGCGTTGGGCTCGCCCGGCGGGGTGAAGCCGTTCATCAGGTTCAGCGTCGCCGGATCGAACGGGTCGTGCGGCGCGACCAGCGGCGCGAGCAGGGCGGCCAGCACCAGCACGGCGACGACAAGGAACGACACCATCGCAACCGGCGCGCGCCGGAACGACCACAGGAAATCGCTGTGCCAGGCCCGGCGCAGCCGGCCGGGCGGGCGCGGCGCCGGCGGTGTGGCGGAACCTGCCTCGGTCATGTTCCCCTCCCCGCCGTGCGATCCACCCGCAGCCGCGGATCGATCGCGAAATACAGCAGGTCGACGATCAGGTTGATGCCGACGAACATCACCGAGATCAGCATCAGGTAGGCGGCCATCACCGGGATGTCGACGAACTGGATGGCGTTGATGAACAGCAGGCCGACACCGGGCCACTGGAACACCGTCTCTGTGATGATCGCGAAGGCGATGATCGAGCCCAGTTGCAACCCGGTGATGGTGATCACCGGCACCAGCGTGTTCTTCAGCGCGTGGTGGAAGTTGATCGCGCGGTCGCGCAGCCCGCGGGCGCGGGCGAAGCGGATGTAATCGGTGCGCAGCACCTCCAGCATCTCGGTGCGGACCAGCCGCATGATCAGCGTCATCTGATAAAGCCCCAGCGTGATCGCCGGCAGGATCAGCGCCTTGAGCCCCGACTGCGTCAGGAACCCGGTCGTCCACCAGCCGCCGAGGCCGGTGACCTCGCCGCGCCCGAAGGAGGGCAGCCAGCCAAGCTCGACCGAGAACAGGTAGATCAGCAGGATGCCGATCAGGAAGGTCGGCAGCGACACGCCGACCAGCGACAACGTCATGATCGCGTTGGCCGCCAGCCCGCGTCGCCGGATCGCGGTGAAGATCCCCAGCGCGATCCCGCCGACCAGCGCCAGCAGGCCCGACACGAAGGCCAGTTCCAGCGTCGCGGGCAGCCGTTCCATCAGGATCTCGGCCACCGGCCGGCCCTGCCGGTAGCTCAGGCCGAAATTGCCCTGCGCGGCCTGTTCGAGAAACCGCCAGTATTGCACCGGGAACGGCTGGTCGAGGCCCAGCGTCTCGCGCAGCCGCTCGATATCGGCCTGGGTGCGTTCCTGTCCCAGCATGTTGTCGACCGGGTCGCCGACGAAGCGGAACATCGAGAAGGCGACAAGCCCCACGACGAACAGCACCAGCACCGACTGGGCGACACGGCGG
>CAYUXM010000261.1:0-3829 GCA_964448765.1 uncultured Rhodobacterales bacterium | reverse complement strand
GCCCGCAAGACCGGCCGCACCGGCGCGCTGGCGGCGGAGTGACGGCGATGGCGCGGACCGGAATGCTGGGCGGGACGGTGGCGGCGGCGCTTGCGCTGACCCTTCTGGCGATGCCCGGCCGGGCCGAGGCGCTGCAGCGGCTGGCGCAGGATGCCTATGTGGCCGACCGGCTGGTGGCCGCGCGGGTGGCCGACCGGATCCGCACGACCTGCCCGTCGATCTCGGCGCGGATGTTCCGGGTGCTGGCCGAGATCAACAGCCTGGAAAGCTACGCGCGGGGCCAGGGCTATGACAACGGCACGGTGCGCGCCTTTCTCAAGGACAGGGCCGCCCGCGCCGAGATCTACGAGCGGGCCGAGACCTACCTCGCCGAAAACGGCGTGGTGGCCGGCGATGAAGACAGTTACTGCCGTCTCGGCCGGGCCGAGATCGGGGCGGGGAGCCTGATCGGCTCGCTGATCCGGGCGAGATGAACGATCGGCCGGGCGCGCCCGGCCGGGACAGGGGATGAGGACATGAGCGGCTTGCGCAAGATCATCATCGACGGGACCGAGGTCGAGGTCGACCCGAACCTGACGCTGATCCAGGCCTGCGAGATTGCCGGGATCGAGGTGCCGCGGTTTTGCTACCACGAACGGCTGTCGATCGCCGGCAACTGCCGGATGTGCCTGGTCGAGGTCGTCGGCGGCCCGCCGAAGCCGGCCGCCTCCTGCGCGATGCAGGTGAAGGATCTGCGGCCGGGGCCGGAGGGCGCGCCGCCGGTGGTCAAGACCAACTCGCCGATGGTCAAGAAGGCGCGCGAGGGGGTGATGGAGTTCCTGCTCATCAACCACCCGCTCGACTGCCCGATCTGCGACCAGGGCGGCGAATGCGACCTGCAGGACCAGGCGATGGCCTATGGCGTGGATTTCAGCCGCTACCGCGAGCCCAAGCGCGCCACCGAAGACCTCGATCTGGGGCCGCTGGTCGAAACCCACATGACGCGCTGCATCTCCTGCACTCGCTGCGTGCGCTTCACCACCGAGGTGGCCGGAATACACCAGATGGGCCAGACCGGGCGCGGCGAGGATGCCGAGATCACCGCCTACCTGGGCCAGACGCTGGAGTCGAACCTGCAGGGCAACATCATCGACCTGTGCCCGGTCGGCGCGCTGGTGTCGAAACCCTATGCCTTCACCGCCCGGCCCTGGGAACTGACCAAGACCGAGACGGTGGACGTGATGGATGCGCTGGGGTCGTCGATCCGGGTCGATACCAAGGGCCGCGAGGTCATGCGGATCCTGCCGCGCAACCATGACGGCGTGAACGAGGAATGGATTTCCGACAAGACACGCTTCGTCTGGGACGGGCTGCGCCGGCAGCGGCTGGACGTGCCCTACATCCGCGAGAACGGCAGGCTGCGCCGCGCGACCTGGCCCGAGGCGCTTGCCGCCGCGGCGGCGGCGATGCGGGGCAAGACGGTCGCGGGGCTGGTGGGCGATCTGGCGCCGGTCGAGGCGGCGTTCAGCCTGAAACGGATGATCGAGGGTCTGGGCGGCCGGGTCGAATGCCGCACCGACGGCGCGCACCTGCCCGCCGGCAATCGCGGCGCCTATGTCGGCACCGCCCGGATCGAGGATATCGACGCGGCGGACACGATCTGGATCGTCGGATCGAACCCGCGCAGCGAGGCGCCGGTGCTGAACGCGCGGATCCGCAAGGCCTGGACGCGGGGCGCGGCGGTGAAGCTGATCGGCCCGGCGGTCGATCTGACCTACGAGGCGGAGCATCTGGGCAACGATCGCGCCGCGCTGGTGCGTGCCGCGGACGGTGCAGAACCGGCCGGGCGCGGGATCGTCATCCTGGGCCAGGGCGCGCTGACCGAGGCCGATGGCGCGGCGGTGCTGGGCCAGGCGATGAAACTGGCCGAGGCGGCGGGGGCGAAGCTGCTGGTGCTGCACACCGCGGCTGCGCGGGTCGGCGCGATGGACGTGGGCGCGGTGACCGAGGGCGGCATGGCCGCCGCGCTGGACGGGGCGGAGGTGATCTTCAACCTCGGCGCCGACGAGGTGGAGATCGCGCCGGGCGCCTTCGTGATCTACCAGGGCAGCCACGGCGACCGCGGCGCGCACCGCGCCGACGTGATCCTGCCCGCCGCGGCCTGGACCGAGGAACCCGGCCTTTTCGTCAATACCGAGGGCCGGCCGCAACTGGCGATCCGCGCCGGTTTCCCGCCCGGCGAGGCGAAGGAAAACTGGGCGATCCTGCGCGCGCTGTCGGGCGAACTGGGCGCGGCCTTGCCGTGGGACAGCCTCGCGGCCCTGCGGCGGGCGCTGGTGGCCGAGCACCCGCATCTGGGCCGGATCGACGAGGTGGCCGGGAACGCGTGGCTGCCGGTCGCCGCCGAAGCCCCGGCCACGGCCGATTTCCGCCTTGCGATCAAGGATTTCTACCTGACCAACCCGATCGCGCGGGCGAGCGAGCTGATGGCGGACCTGTCCGCCGCCGCCGCGGCGCGGCGCGCTTCGCCGCTGGCGGCGGAATGACGCTGGGCAGGGCCGCAGGAACGCACTGAGGGACAGACGAGCATGGCAGAGTTTCTTTCCACCCCGGCGGGAACCGCGCTGCTGATCGCGGCACAGGGGCTGATGGTCATCGCCTTCGTGATGCTGTCGCTGCTGTTCCTCGTCTATGCCGACCGCAAGATCTGGGCGGCGGTGCAGATGCGCAAGGGGCCGAACGTGGTGGGCGCCTTCGGGCTTTTGCAATCGGTGGCCGACGCGCTGAAGTTCGTGGTCAAGGAGATCGTGGTGCCCGCCGGGGCCGACCGCTTCGTCTTCTTCCTCGCGCCGGTGCTGTCGTTCGTGCTGGCGGTGCTGGCCTGGGCGGTGATCCCGTTCAACGAGGGCTGGGTGCTGGCCGATATCAACGTCGCGCTCTTGTTCGTCTTCGCCGTCTCCTCGCTGGAGGTCTACGGCGTGATCATGGGCGGCTGGGCGTCGAACTCGAAATACCCGTTCCTCGGCTCGCTCCGGTCGGCGGCGCAGATGATCTCCTACGAGGTGTCGCTGGGGCTGATCATCATCGGCATCATCATCTCCACCGGCTCGATGTCCTTCGGCGCGATCGTGGCGGCGCAGGATGGCGATTACGGCCTGTTTTCATGGTACTGGCTGCCGCACCTGCCGATGGTGGCGCTGTTCTTCATCTCGGCGCTGGCGGAAACCAACCGCCCGCCCTTCGACCTGCCCGAGGCGGAATCGGAACTGGTGGCCGGGTTCATGGTGGAATATTCCTCCACCCCCTACCTGCTGTTCATGGCCGGCGAATACATCGCGATCTTCCTGATGTGCGCGCTGATGACGCTGCTGTTCTTCGGTGGCTGGCTGTCGCCGATCCCCGGCCTGCCCGACGGCGTGCTGTGGATGGTGGCGAAGATGTGGTTCTTCTTCTTCCTGTTCGCGATGGTGAAGGCGATCGTGCCGCGCTACCGCTACGACCAGCTGATGCGGATCGGCTGGAAGGTGTTCCTGCCGATGTCGCTGGGCTGGGTGGTGATCGTGGCCTTCCTGGCGAAGTTCGAAGTTCTGGGCGGCGCCTGGGCGCGCTGGACCGTGGGAGGCTGAGATGACGCAGATCGACTGGACCCGCGCCGGCAAGTACTTCCTGCTGATGGATTTCATCCACGGGATGCGGCTGGGGCTGAAGCACTTCTTCCGGCCGGCGGCGACGCTGAACTATCCGCATGAAAAGGGCCCGCTCAGTCCCCGGTTCCGGGGCGAGCACGCGCTCAGGCGCTACCCGAACGGCGAGGAACGCTGCATCGCCTGCAAGCTGTGCGAGGCGATCT
>CAYUXM010000260.1:0-3840 GCA_964448765.1 uncultured Rhodobacterales bacterium | reverse complement strand
CCAGCAGCGTCAGGATGTTGACGGAAAAGCCGACGATGTAGATCGCCGCCAGCGTGCCGATCAGCGCCACCGGCATGGTGAGCGCCGGGATGAAGGTGGCGCGCAGGTCGCGCAGGAAGGTGAAGATCACCACCACCACGATCGTCACCGCCAGCGCCAGCGTCTTGAGCACCTCGCGGATCGAGCCGTTGATGAACACCGCATCGTCGGAAGTGACGAAGATCGAGATGTCGTCGGGCAGCGTGCGGTCGAGTTCGGCCACCACCTCGCGCACGGCGGCCGAGATTTCCAGCGTGTTCGACGTTGCCTGCCGGATCACCCCGATCCCCACGCCGGTCTGGCCGTTGGCGCGCAGAACCGTCTGGTTCGGCGCCGGGCCGAGGGTCACGCGGGCGACGTCGCGCACCCGCACGTCGCCGGTGATCACGAGCGATTCGAAATCGGCCTCGGAGGCGACGGTGGCGGTGGTGCGCACGCTGATCGACTGGCGGTCGCCGGCAAGGTCGCCGGCCGGCGCGTCATAGGCGACATCGGCCAGCGCGCGGCGCAGGTCGGCCAGCGTCAGGCCGCGGCTGGCCAGTTCGGCAAGGTCGATATCGACACGGAACACCGGTTCGCGGGCGCCGTAGATCTGCAGGTCCGCGACCCCGTCGACCGAGATCAGCCGATCCTCGACCCGGTCCTGCACGATCCGGGTGAGATCCTGCGGCGACCGGCCGGGCGCGGTGACCGCCACGCGCACCACCGCCTGGGCATTGGCGTCGGCCTTGACCACGCGCGGCGTTTCCGTCCCCTCGGGCAACTGGTTGACGATCCGCGCCACCGCGTCGCGCGCATCGGTCGCGGCGACGTCGAGATCGACGTTCTCCTCGAATTCCAGCGTCACGCGGCTGCGCCCGAAGCGCGAATTCGACGAGATCGCGCGGATACCCTGAACGCGGCCGACGGCGCCCTCGATCCGGCTGGTCACCTCCTGGTCGACGCTTTCGGGCGAGGCGCCGGAATACGCGGTCGTCACGGTGACGACCGGGCGGTCGACATTCGGCAATTCCCGCACCTCGACCCCGAGCAGTGCCGCGATCCCGGCCAGCACCAGCATCGCCGAGACGACGAGGGCGAGGATCGGGCGGCGCACGAACAGCGCGGTGCCCGACCCGGAGACGGCGGCGCGGGTGTCGGCATCCTCCATGGCCATGCCTCAGAGCTTCGCGGGGCCGGGGCCGGCCGCCTGCGCGGCCGCGGCCCCGCGCGGCTCGGCGATGGTGACATCAGCACCGGGGCGCAGCATCTGCACCCCCTCGGTCACCACGGCCTCGCCGGGCGCCAGATCGCCCTCGACGATCACCGCGTCGGCATTGCGCTGGCGGATCGTCACCGGCACCCGCACCGCCTTGCCGTCCCGCACCGCCCAGACGAACGACCCCTCGCTCGACCATTGCACGGCCAGAGGATCGACGGAGGGCAGCGCCTCGCCCGGGAACTCCATCGTCACCGCGAAGGCCATGCCGGCGCGCAGCCGATCCTCGCGGTTGTCGACCCGCGCCTGCACCCGCAGGGTGCGGCTGGCGCGATCCACCACGCTGTCGATCGCGCGCACCGCGCCGGCAAGGCTTTCGTCGGGAAAGCCCAGCGCCCGCACGGTGACGGGCATGCCGGTCTCGACCCGGCCGATCAGACGTTCGGGCACCCGGAAATCGATCAGGATGGCGGAGCGGTCGGTCACCGTACCGATCACCTCCTGGCCTGACAGCCGGTCGCCCACCGACAGGTCCAGCACCCCCAGCCAGCCCGACAGCGGCGCGCGCACGACCCGGCGCGACAGGTCATACTCGGCCTCGCGCAACGCCAGTTCGGCGGTCCGCAGCGCCAGCCGCGCCGCGCGCTGGCGGACCTGGGTGACCGTGCCGCTGGTGCCCAGCCGCGCCAGGCGTTCGGCCTCTTCCCGCGCTTCCTCAAGCGACAGCCGCGCGCGTTCCAGCTCGATCGCCTCGACCTCTTCGTCGAGCCGGAGGATCACGTCGCCGGCCTCGACATAGCCGCCGGATTCGAACGGCAGCGCGACGATCCGGCCGCTGACCTCGGCGCGCAGCGTGACCGAGCGCAGCGCCCGGCCATCGCCGATCGCCTCCACCCGGTCGTCGATCTTGCCGTCCGCGACCTCGGCCACCAGCACACGTGCGGCGCGGCCGCCGCCGAAGCCGCCGCGCCCACGCTCCGGCGCGGCGGTTTCGGCCGGCGCTTGCAGGCCGGGCAGGTCCGTCACGCCGAACCGGCCCAGCACGTCCCAGGCCGAGGGCACGAAGGCCGCCCAGAGGTAAAGCGCCGCGACGCAGGCGAGGGCCGACAGCAGCAGTTGTCTCAAGACGTTCATGCCTGCGCTTCCTGCAAAGCCGGGCACCGGACGATCCGGAAGGCCGGCGGCGGGTCGATGGCGGGCGGCCGGTGCGGCACCCGTCCAGACCGCAAAGGATGGCGCCCGCCTGGCCGAAGTCAACGGGGCCGCGCCGCGACGGTCGCGGCGGCGGCCGGACTTGCCCGTTGACAGACAAAACATGATACTGACATCATGTTCATGTTATTGCTCGGATAAGGACGGCGGCCTTGGCGGCGAAGCGCGGTCAGATCGACGCGGCGGAGGGTGGCACGGAAGACAGTTTCACGGACTGGCTGTCGCGCGGGCGCGACGGGATGCGCAAGGGCGAACGCACCCGGACCGGCCTGCTGATCGCCGCCGCGCGATTCCTCGCCGCGCAGCCGATGGACCGGCTGACCGTTGCGGCGATCTGCAAATCCGCCGGTGTCGCGCATGGCACCTTCTACCTGTATTTCCCCGACCGGCACGGGCTGGTCGGCGCGCTGCTGGGCGCCTTCGTGGATCGTGTTCAGGCGCGGATGCAGGCCGCAAGCCGCCTGCCCGGCGATCCCGCCCGCAACACGACCGCCGCCTACATGCGGCTTTTCGAGCAGGAACCGGGGCTGATGAAATGCCTTGTCGTTGGCGGCGATGCCTTCCCCGAGGCGCGCGCGGCGTTCCAGCGGCTCAACCGCGACTGGGCCGAGACCGTCGTGCGCGCCCAGCGCCGGCGCGATCCCGGCCACGCCCGGCCCGAGGCCGAACTCATGCGCCGCGCCTATGCGCTGGGCGGCATGGTCGACCAGTATCTGCACGCGCTGCACATCGCCGCCGATCCCCGGATCGTCGCCCTGTCGAAGGACCGCGCGGCGGTGCTGGAGACGCTCACGGATATCTGGAGGAAAGGCATGTCGCCATGACCCTGATCGACGGCGGCCACCGCCGGCCGCCCGAAACCCTCGCCGCGCACCGGCAGGCGGCCTGGGAACGCCAGTCGGCCCATGTGGCCCGGAACTCGCCGTTCTACCGGCGGCTGTGGGACGGCGCGGCCCCGCCGAAGCGGCTGGAGGATCTGCCGGAACTGCCGTTTTCCGACAAGGCGGGATTGCGGCTGTCGCAGCCGGCGCATCCGCCGTTCGGCGATTACCTCGCCGCCCCGCGCGAGACGGTGGCGCGGCTGCACCGCACCTCGGGCACCACCGGGCAGGCGATGAACCTCGCGATGAGCGCGCGGGACTGCGAGATCACCGAAGCGGTCGGCGGCCGGGCGCAGGCGCTGGCCGGGCTGGGGCCGGGGATCACCGTGGTGCATTGCCTGAACTACCAGATGTGGATGGGCGGGCTGACCGATCACCTGACGCTGGAACGCACCGGCGCGACCGTCGTGCCCTTCGGCGTCGGCTCCACCGAGCTTCTGGTGCGCACGATCCTCGAAACCGGGATCACCGCGATTTCCTGCACGCCGTCCTACCCGGCGGTGCTGGAGC
>CAYUXM010000259.1:0-3842 GCA_964448765.1 uncultured Rhodobacterales bacterium | reverse complement strand
CCTATTCCACCGGCCAGCCGCTGGCGGTGATGCCCGACGACCTGGCCGAGGAAACGGCGGCGGAATGGGAAACCTACCGCGACGCCGAATTCGCCCATTTCGCCGAGATGAAGCGGATCCTCGACCGCGAGGAGCCCGACTACAAGGACTGACAAACGGGGCACGGCCCCGCCCCGATCGCCCGGACGGGGCCGGCGGGGCATACCGGAAGACACGGGGAGACACGCATGAGCACTGTGATCAAGAACGGCACCGTCGTGACAGCGGACCTGACCTACGCGGCCGACGTGCTGGTCGAGGGCGGCCGGATCGTCGAGATCGGCAAGGGGCTGACGGGCGACGAGGAACTCGACGCGACCGGCTGCTACGTCATGCCGGGCGGGATCGATCCGCATACCCATCTCGAGATGCCCTTCATGGGCACCTATTCCACCGACGATTTCGAATCCGGCACCCGCGCGGCGCTGTCGGGCGGCACCACGATGGTGGTGGATTTCGCACTGCCGGCGCCGGGGCAGGGGCTTCTGGACGCGATCCAGATGTGGGACAACAAGTCCACCCGCGCGAATTGCGACTATTCCTTCCACATGGCCGTGACCTGGTGGGGCGAGCAGGTCTTCAACGAGATGGAGACGGTGGTTCGCGACCGTGGCATCAACACGTTCAAGCACTTCATGGCCTACAAGGGTGCGCTGATGGTGCAGGACGACGAGATGTTCGCCTCGTTCCGCCGGGTGGGCGAACTGGGCGGGATCGCGCTGGTCCATGCCGAGAACGGCGACGTGGTGGCCGACCTGCAGCAGAAGCTTCTGGCCGAGGGCAATACCGGTCCCGAGGCGCATGCCTATTCCCGCCCGCCGCAGGTGGAGGGCGAGGCCGCCAACCGCGCGATCATGATCGCCGACATGGCCGGCGTGCCGCTTTACATCGTGCATGTCAGTTGCGAGGAGGCGCACGAGGCGATCCGCCGCGCGCGCCAGCAGGGCAAGCGGGTCTGGGGCGAGCCGCTGATCCAGCATCTCACGCTCGACGAGGGCGAGTATTTCGACAAGGACTGGGACCATGCCGCGCGGCGCGTGATGTCGCCGCCGTTCCGCAACGCCAAGCACCAGGAAAGCCTGTGGCACGGGCTGATGTCGGGCTCGCTGTCGGTGGTGGCGACCGATCACTGCGCCTTCACGACCGAGCAGAAGCGCTACGGGGTCGGCGATTTCACCAAGATCCCGAACGGCACCGGCGGGCTGGAAGACCGGATGCCGATGCTGTGGACGCATGGCGTGAACACCGGCCGGCTCACGCCGAACGAATTCGTCGCCGTGACCTCGACCAATATCGCCAAGGTGTTGAACTGCTACCCGAAAAAGGGCGCGATCCTCGTCGGCGCCGATGCCGATATCGTGGTCTGGGATCCGACCAAGGAAAAGACGATCGCCGCGGTGAGCCAGCAGTCCGCGATCGACTACAACGTGTTCGAGGGCAAGACGGTCAAGGGCCTGCCGCGCTTCACCCTGACCCGCGGCAAGGTCGCCGTGCATGACGGCGAGATCCGCACCGAGGAGGGCCACGGCAAGTTCGTGAAACGCGCCCCGAACACGCCGGTCAACGCCGCGCTGTCGACCTGGAAGGAACTGACCGCGCCGCGCCCGGTGGAGCGCACGGGCATCCCGGCCAGCGGGGTCTGAGCGGGGATGCGCGACACGGGGGCACCCGGCGAGCCGGTGATCGAGGCGAAGGATCTCGGGCTGACGTTCGATACGAACGACGGCCCGGTCCATGCGCTGACCGGCGTGACCCTGAGGATCGAGAAGGGCGATTTCGTCAGTTTCATCGGCCCGTCGGGCTGCGGCAAGACGACCTTCCTGCGCTGCGTGGCGGCGCTGGAACATCCGACATCGGGCACGCTTACGGTCAACGGGATGAGCCCGGATGCCGCGCGCCAGCGCCGGGCCTATGGCTACGTCTTTCAGGCCGCGGGTCTGTATCCCTGGCGCACGATTGCGGGAAATGTGAAACTGCCGCTGGAAATCATGGGGTTTTCCAGGGCCGAGCAGGAAGAGCGTGTTCGAAATGTGCTGGAGCTGGTGGACCTTGACGGCTTCGGCAAGAAGTATCCCTGGCAGTTGTCGGGCGGGATGCAGCAGCGCGCCTCGATCGCCCGGGCGCTGGCCTTCGACGCCGACATCCTGCTGATGGACGAACCCTTCGGCGCGCTGGACGAGATCGTGCGCGACCGGCTGAACGAGGAATTGCTCAAGCTCTGGGCGCGCACCGGCAAGACCATCGGCTTCGTCACCCATTCGATCCCCGAGGCGGTCTACCTGTCGACGAAGATCGTCGTGATGTCGCCCCGGCCGGGCCGGATCACCGACGTGATCGACAGCCCGCTGCCGCGCGCCCGGCCGCTGGACATCCGCGACAGCGCCGAGTTCATCGCGGTGGCGCACCGGGTCCGCGAGGGCCTGCGTGCGGGGCATGGCTATGACGAGTGAGGCGGGGCCAATCCGGGTGGCCGCCGCCGCGGTCGGACACGGCGGCTGGGGGCCGGCCGCATGAACCGCCTGCTGCCGATCCTTACCGTCGTCGCCGCCATCGTCGCGATCTGGTACGTCGCGACGGTCTGGATGAACGCGCAATGGACGCGCGACCAGGCCGAGCGGGCGGGGGTGGAGCTGAGTTTCCGCGACATCGTCACCGACACGCTGGCGCAGGACCGCCCGGTCCTGCCCGCCCCGCACCAGGTCGTGGCCGAGCTTTGGCAACTCACCTGGGTCGAGGAGACGACGGGCCGGCGCGGCATCGTGAAATCCGGCACCCTGTCGAACCGCAGCCTTGTCCATCACGGCTGGCTGACGCTGTCGGCCACCGCGCTGGGCTTCGCAATCGGCACCGGGCTGGGGTTCCTGCTGGCGGTGGGGATCGTGCACAACCGGGCGATGGACCTGTCGGTGATGCCATGGGCGATCGCCAGCCAGACGATCCCGATCCTCGCCATCGCGCCGATGATCATCGTGGTGCTCGCCTCGGTCGGGCTGACGGGGATCGTGCCGAAGGCGGTGATCAGCGCCTATCTGTCGTTCTTCCCGGTCGTCGTGGGCATGGTCAAGGGGCTGCGCAGCCCCGAGGTCGCGCAGCTCGACCTGCTCCGCACCTACAGCGCCAGCGCGGCGCAGGCGTTCTGGAAGCTCAGGCTGCCGGCCTCGCTGCCCTATCTCTTCGCCTCGATGAAGGTCGGCATCGCGGCGGCGCTCGTGGGCGCGATCGTGGGCGAGCTGCCGGTGCAGCAGGGCGGGCTGGGCGCGCGGCTGCTGGCGGGCAGCTACTATGGCCAGACCGCGCAGATCTGGGCGGCGCTCTTTACCGCCGCGATCCTCGCCGCGCTGCTGGTCGGCAGCGTGGGCGCTGTGGAACGCGCGGTGCTGCGCCGGCAGGGGATGGCGCGATGATCTGGCTGTGGGGCGCGATCCTGTTCTGGCTGGCCGCCTGGGCGCTCAACGCCCGGCTGGCGGCCGGCCCGGCCGCGCGGCACCCGGCGGTGCGGCTGGCGATCCCGGCGCTGTTCGGCGTCACGCTGCTGGTCTTGTGGGAAGGCGTCGTGCGCGGCCTTCAGGTCTCGCCGGTGATCCTGCCCGCGCCGACGGAGATCGGCGCGACCATCGCCGCCTCGCTGCCGATCCTGTGGGGCGATTTCGTGCAGACGATCGTCAAGGGCGCACTGTCGGGCTACGTGATCGGCTGCTCGGCCGCCGTCGCCACGGCAATCGCGATCGACCGGTCGCCGTTCCTGCAGCGCGGGCTTCTGCCGGTGGGCAATTTCATCGCCGCGCTGCCGATCGTCGGCACCG
>CAYUXM010000258.1:0-3864 GCA_964448765.1 uncultured Rhodobacterales bacterium | reverse complement strand
CGCTTGCGCTCCGGGCGTTCGGTGCTTCGATCGGTCCACCGGACCGATCGATCCGGGCCTTTCGGCCCGGACCGCACCTCACCCCTTCATACCGTCCCAGAAGCCGCGGACCTTGGAGAAGAACGACGAGCCCTCGGGGTTGTTGTCTTCGCTCAGGCGCTCGAATTCCCGCAGCAGTTCCTTCTGCCGCGGGGTCAGGTTCACCGGGGTTTCCACCGCCAGTTCGATCAGCATGTCGCCCGCGCCGCCGCCCCGAAGCGCCGGCATCCCCTTGCCGCGCAGCCGCATCTGCTTGCCGGTCTGCGCCCCGACCGGGATCTTCACCCGGCTGCGGCCGCCGTCGATCGTGGGCACCTCGACCTCGCCGCCCAGCGCCGCCGCGGTGATCGAGACCGGAACGCGGCAGTACAGCGTTACGCCGTCGCGCTGGAACAGCGCGTGTTCCTTGACCTCGATGAAGATGTAAAGATCACCCGTCGGACCCCCGCGAAGCCCGGCCTCGCCCTCGCCGGCCAGCCGGATCCGGGTGCCGGTTTCGACGCCGGCGGGGATGTTCACCGACAGCGTGCGCTCCTTCTCCACCCGGCCGGCGCCCTGGCAGCTGCGGCACGGGTTCTTGACGATCTGGCCGGCGCCGGCGCAGGTCGGACAGGTGCGTTCGACGGTGAAGAAGCCCTGGCTGGCGCGGACCTTGCCCATCCCCGAACAGGTCGGGCAGGTCGCCGGTTCCGCGCCGCCCTCGGCGCCGCTGCCGCCGCAGGCGGTGCAGCCGACCGAGGTGGGCACGTTGATCGTTTTCTGCGCGCCGCGGAACGCCTCTTCCAGCGTCACCCGCAGGTTGTAGCGCAGGTCGGAGCCGCGCTGGGCGCGGCTGCGCCCGCCGCCCCGGCCGCCCATGAAATCGCCGAACAGATCCTCGAACACGTCGGAAAAGGCCGAGGCGAAATCGCCGCCGCCGTAGGACTGGCCGCGCGGGCCCCCGCCGCCCATTCCGCCCTCGAAGGCGGCATGGCCGAAGCGGTCGTAGGCGGCCTTCTTGTCGGCGTCCTTGAGAACCTCGTAGGCCTCGTTGACGTCCTTGAACTGGGCCTCGGCGTCCGGATTGTCCTTGTTGCGGTCGGGGTGCAGTTCCTTGGCCTTGCCGCGGTAGGCCTTCTTGATCTCTTCGGCCGAGGCCCCGCGCGCAATGCCCAGCACGTCATAGTAGTCGCGTTTGGCCATGATGAACCCCCTCGGGAACCACGGCGGCCGGCCCGGTCATGCCCGGCCGGCCGCAGGGTTCTTGCCGCGCGATCAGCCGCGCTTGTTGTCGCCCAGGTCCTCGAAATCGGCGTCGACGATATCGTCGTCCACGCCACGCGGGCCATCGTCTTCGGCGCCACCGGCCTCGGCCTCTTCCTGGCCGGCCTTGTAGATCGCCTCGCCAAGCTTCATCGCCGCATCGGTGAGGTTGTGGATCGCGCCCTTGATCTTGCCCAGATCGTCGGTCGCCAGCGCCTCTTCCAGCGCGGAGCTTGCCAGTTCGATCGCCTCGACCGTCGAGGGGTCGAGCTTGTCGCCATGCTCTTCGAGCGACTTCTTGGTGGAATGCACGAGGCTCTCGCCCTGGTTCTTGGCCTCCACCAGTTCCCGGCGCTGCTTGTCGGCCTCGGCGTTCTGTTCGGCGTCGCGCACCATCTTGTCGATCTCGTCGTCCGACAGGCCGCCGGACGCCTGGATGGTGATCTTCTGCTCCTTGCCGGTGCCCTTGTCCTTGGCGCTGACGCTGACGATGCCGTTGGCGTCGATGTCGAAGGTCACCTCGATCTGCGGCATGCCGCGCGGCGCCGGCGGAATGTCTTCAAGGTTGAACTGGCCGAGGATCTTGTTGTCCGCGGCCATCTCGCGCTCGCCCTGGAACACCCGGATCGTCACGGCGTTCTGGTTGTCCTCGGCGGTGGAGAAGATCTGGCTCTTCTTCGTCGGGATCGTGGTGTTGCGGTCGATCAGCCGGGTGAAGACGCCGCCCAGCGTCTCGATGCCAAGGCTCAGCGGCGTGACATCGAGCAGCACGACATCCTTGACATCGCCCTGCAGCACCCCGGCCTGGATCGCCGCGCCCAGCGCCACGACCTCGTCGGGGTTGACGCCCTTGTGCGGCTCCTTGCCGAAGAAGCTCGTCACCTCCTCGATCACCTTGGGCATCCGGGTCATCCCGCCGACCAGCACGACCTCGTCGATGTCGCCCTTCGACAGGCCGGCATCCTTGAGCGCGGCCTCGCAGGGTTTGATCGACTTCTTGATCAGGTCGCCGACCAGGCTTTCCAGCTTCGCCCGGGTCAGCTTCATGACCATGTGCAGGGGCGTGCCGGTGTTCATGTCCATCGAGATGAACGGCTGGTTGATCTCGGTCTGGCTGGAGGAGGACAGTTCGATCTTGGCCTTCTCGGCGGCTTCCTTGAGCCGCTGCAGCGCCATCTTGTCCTTCGTCAGGTCGACGCCATGCTCCTTTTTGAACTCCTCGGCGAGGTAGTTCACGATCCGCATGTCGAAGTCCTCGCCACCGAGGAACGTGTCGCCGTTGGTGGATTTCACCTCGAACAGGCCGTCGTCGATCTCGAGGATGGTGATGTCGAAGGTGCCGCCGCCGAGGTCATAGACCGCGATGGTGCGCGATTCCTTCTTGTCCAGCCCGTAGGCCAGCGCGGCGGCTGTCGGTTCGTTGATGATCCGCAGCACCTCGAGCCCGGCGATCTTGCCGGCGTCCTTGGTGGCCTGGCGCTGGGCGTCGTTGAAATAGGCCGGAACGGTGATCACCGCCTGGCTGACCTCTTCGCCCAGGTAGCTCTCGGCGGTTTCCTTCATCTTCTGCAGGATGAAGGCGGAAATCTGCGAGGGCGAATACTTCTCGCCATTGACTTCGACCCAGGCGTCGCCCTGGCCGCCATCGACGATCGAGTAGGGCACGAGGCCCTTGTCCTTCTCGACCTCGGCATCGCCCATCCGGCGCCCGATCAGGCGCTTGACGGCGAAGACGGTGTTCGACGGGTTGGTGACGGCCTGGCGCTTGGCCGACTGGCCGACAAGGCGTTCGTTGTCGGTGAAGGCGACGATCGAGGGCGTCGTGCGCGCCCCTTCGGAGTTCTCGATGACCCGCGGCTGGGCGCCGTCCATGATGGCGACGCAGCTGTTCGTGGTCCCAAGGTCGATACCGATCACTTTGGCCATGCTCTTTTCCTCTTCCTTCGGCGATGTGCTGGGGGCGGACCCGTTTGCGGCCTCCGTCCCCGATCCCAGAGTGTCTGCCGGAACCACCGCTGTCGTTCCGACGTCCCGGCGTATATAGGCAGGGGGCATTGGGGCTGCAAGCGGGCGACCGCGGCGGAACATGACGGCAATGAGTGAAGGAAACGGCAATGCGGCCGGCCGGGCCGCGCCCCGCGTGGCGCTGGGCGGGGCGGTGCTGTATCCCGGCCTGCTGGACCCGGCCGCGCAGGCGGCGCTGGTCGAAGACCTGCGCGCGGTCGCCGCGGCCGCGCCGTTCGTCCGGCCGGTGACGCCACGGGGCCAGCCGATGAGCGTGCGGATGACAGCGGCCGGGCGGCTGGGCTGGGTGAGCGACCGCAAGGGCTACCGCTACGAGCCGCGCCACCCCGGAACCGGTGCGCCCTGGCCGCCGATTCCGGCGGCGGTGCTGGCGCTCTGGCGGCAGGTGACGGGGCTGCGGCGGGAACCGGATTGCTGCCTTGTCAACTACTACGGCGAGGGCGCGCGGATGGGCCTGCACCAGGATCGCGACGAGGCCGATTTCTCTTTCCCCGTGGTCTCGATCAGCCTGGGCGACAGCGCGCGGTTCCGGATCGGCGGGGTCGAGCGCGGCGGCCC
>CAYUXM010000257.1:0-3884 GCA_964448765.1 uncultured Rhodobacterales bacterium | reverse complement strand
CCGACGTCGAAATTCGCCGTCATGCCGGGAAAGGCGATCGCGTCCAGCCGTTCCGCCAGCGCCGCGTCGCGGGTCACGATCAGGCCGCCGGGCGGGCCGCCGAGGCTCTTGTAGGTCGACATCGTGACAAGGTGCGCGCCCTCGTCCAGCGGGTTGGGCCAGGCCCCGCCCGCAATCGGGCCCGACAGATGCGCGGCGTCGAACAGCAGCTTCGCACCCACGGCATCGGCCACCGCCCGCAACTCCGCCACCGGATGCGGAAACAGGTTCAGGCTGCCGCCGATGGTGATCAGCTTCGGCCGCACCCGTTCGGCCAGCGCCGCCAGCGCCGGCACGTCCACCGTGTAGCCGGCTGGATCGACCGGCGCGGGATGCGTCACCAGCCCGTAAAGCCCCGCGCAGCCGGCCGCGTGATGGGTGACATGGCCGCCGATTCCGGGCGGTGGGGCGATGATCGCGTCGCCCGGCTTCGCCAGCGCCATGAAGGCGTAAAGATTGGCCATCGCGCCGGAAAACACCCGGACCTCGGCGTGATCGGCGCGAAACACCTCCGCCGCCAGTGCCGCCGCGATCACCTCGATCTCTTCCGCCGCCTCCAGCCCGGTTTCGTACTTGTCACCGGGATGGCCCAGCGACGGCCGGCTGCCCAGCCCGCGGGCCATCAGCGCCTCGGCCGCCGGGTTCATCACGTTGGTCGCGGGGTTGAGGTTGAAACAGTCAACGTCATGGATGCGCGCGTTCTCGGCCGCCAGCGCCTCCAGCCGGGCCGCGACCTCGGCGTCCGGCGCCGCCGCCCCGGCCGCATGCCGCCGCACCAGCGCGTTGACGGCCTCGCCCAGCCAGGCGCGATCCGCCAGCCGGGTCATTCCCGCACCCCGAAGGCGGCGGCGAGCGCGATCTCGACCATCGCGGCAAAGCCGCGCTCGCGCTCCTCGGGTGGCAGCGCCTCCTGCGTCACCAGGTGGTCGGAGACGGTGAGCACGGCCAGCGCCCGCGCGCCGTGACGGGCGGCGACGGTGTAAAGCTCCGCCGCCTCCATTTCCACTGCCAGCGTGCCGTGGCGGACCAGCTGCTCGTTCAGATCGTCGCGCTCGTCGTAGAACGTGTCCGACGACAGGATGCCGCCGACATGCGCGGCCACGCCCGCCGCCCGCGCCGCGGCGACGGCCCGTTCCAGAAGGCCGAAATCGGCGCAGGGGGCGAAATTCACCTCGCGGAAGATCGTTTTCGACGGGGTCGAGACGGTCGAGGCCGTCATCGCGATCACCACGTCGCGCAGCTTCACCCGCGGCTGCATCGCGCCGGTGGAGCCGATGCGGATCAGCGTTGTCGCGCCGTAGTCGCGGATCAGCTCGTTGGCGTAGATCGACAGCGACGGCATCCCCATGCCGGACCCGTGCACACTGACCCGGTGGCCCCGCCATCTGCCGGTGAAGCCCAGCATCCCGCGCACGCCGTTGACCTGCACGGCATCGTCGAAGAACGTCTCGGCCACCCATTTCGCGCGCAGCGGGTCGCCCGGCATCAGCACGGTTTCGGCGATCTCGCCGGGTTTCGCGGCGATATGCGGTGTCATAAGGTCAGCCCCCCTGCGGCGGAAACAGGGTGAAACCCGCGCCCGTCCACATCATCTTCTGGAAACACGGGTCGGCATTGGTGCCACCGCAGCCCGATCCGTGGATATTGAGGAAGATCACCCGGCGGCCCTCTTCGTCCGCCGGCGCCCAGGCCCTGGCCAGCGCCTCGAACGTGATCCCGCCCACCGCGAAGGTGATCGTGCAGCCGCCGGAACCGCAGTAGAGCGACACGGCGCTGGAACAGTCGAAAAAGGCGTCGTCGAGGATCCAGTCGTCGGCGCTGCCGTCGCCGGTCAGGTCGGCGGTCTTCAGCGCGCCGGGCCGCATCGAGAACCGGCCCTGTTCGAACACCTCGCAGGTCGCGCGGGCCTCGTCGATCGCGGCCTGCAGGGATTGGGGCACCCCGGCGGCATGGGCCGGCGTGGCGAGAAACGCGAGAAAGAGCCATCTGATCATCATGCCGAACCATCCCCGCTGCCGCCGCGTCGCGGCCAGACTAGGACAGGCCGGCAGGCTGCGCCAGACGGTTGCGGCAGGCCCGGCGGCGGGTTACTCGGCCGCCACCGGCTGCGGATCCGCGAGCGCGACGATGTCGAACATGATCCGGTTGAGTTCGAAATCCTTCGGCGTGTAGACCCGCGCGACACCCATTGCCAGCAGCCGCGCGGCATCCTCGTCGGGGATGATCCCGCCGACGATGACCGGGGTCTCGCCCAGCCCGGCGGCGCGCAACCGCGCCATCACCTCTTCGATCAGCGGCATGTGGCTGCCCGACAGGATCGACAGGCCGATCACATGCGCGCCGTCCTCGGCCGCCGCGGCGACGATCTGTTCGGGCGTCAGGCGGATGCCCTCGTAATGGATGTCCATGCCGCAGTCGCGGGCGCGGCAGGCGATCTGTTCGGCGCCGTTGGAATGGCCGTCGAGGCCCGGCTTGCCGACAAGGAACCTCAGCCGCCGCCCGAGTTTCTTCGAGACCGCGTCCACCGCCTCGCGAATCTCGTCCAGCCCCTCGGTCCGGTTCGAGGGGCTTTGCGACACGCCGGTGGGGCCGCGATATTCGCCATGCACGGCGCGCATCACCCCGGCCCATTCGCCCGTCGTCACCCCGGCCTTCGCCGCGGCGATCGAGGCGGGCATGACGTTCTCGCCGGTTTCCGCCACGCGACGCAGTTCCGCCAGCGCGGCGGCCACCGCCGCACCGTCGCGTTCCGCCCGCCAGGCCGACAGCCGCGCGACCTGGTCGGCCTCCACCGCCGGGTCCACCGTCATGATCCCGCCGTCGGAGCCGACCAGCGGCGAGGCTTCGGCCTCGCGCCAGCGGTTGACGCCGACGACGACGGTTTCCTCGCTTTCGATCCGCGCCAGCCGTTCGGCATTCGCCTCCACCAGCCGGGCCTTCATGTAGTCGATCGCCGCGATCGCGCCGCCCATGCCGTCCAGCGTGTCGAGCTCGGCGCGCGCCCCGTCCTTCAGCGCCTCGACCTTCGCGGCCACCGCCGGGTTGCCGTCGAACAGGTCGCCGTATTCCAGCAGGTCGGTTTCATAGGCGAGGATCTGCTGCATCCTGAGCGACCATTGCTGATCCCACGGCCGCGGCAGGCCCAGCGCCTCGTTCCAGGCGGGCAGCTGAACCGCGCGGGCGCGGGCGCTCTTCGACAGCGTCACCGCCAGCATCTCCAGCAGGATGCGGTAGACGTTGTTTTCCGGCTGCTGTTCGGTCAGGCCGAGGCTGTTGACTTGCACGCCGTAGCGGAAGCGGCGGTATTTCGGTTCCTCGATGCCGTAGCGGTCGCGGCAGATCTCGTCCCACAACTCGGTGAAGGCGCGCATCTTGCACATCTCGGTCACGAACCGGATGCCGGCGTTCACGAAGAAGGAAATCCGCCCGGCCATCGCCGGGAACGCCTCGGCCGGAACCTTCTGCCGCAGGTCGTCCAGCACGGCGCAGGCGGTGGCGAGCGCGAAGGCCAGTTCCTGCTGCGGGGTCGCGCCGGCCTCTTGCAGGTGGTAGGAACACACGTTCATCGGGTTCCACTTCGGCAGCGCCGTCGCGGTATAGGCGGCGACATCGGTGATCATCCGCAGGCTGGGCTTCGGCGGGCAGATATAGGTGCCGCGCGACAGGTATTCCTTGATGATGTCGTTCTGCACGGTGCCTTGCAGCGCCGCGACCTCGGCGCCCTGGTCCTCGGCGACCGCGACGTAGAGCGCCAGGAGCCAGGGCGCGGTGGCGTTGATCGTCATCGAGGTGTTCATCTGGTCCAGCGGAATATCGGCGAACAGCGTCCGCATGTCGCCCAGGTG
>CAYUXM010000256.1:0-3909 GCA_964448765.1 uncultured Rhodobacterales bacterium | reverse complement strand
AGCGCGTGCGCCTGACCCCGCCGCAGCCGGAATACCTGGCCCCCGAAGACCCGGCGGCGGCCGGGGGCGAGACGAAATCGCTCACCGCGCCCTTCGGCGCCCGCGCCGCCCCGATCGCCCAGGTCGCGGGCGATGCGGCGGCCTCGGCCGCGCTCGACCGGCTGGCGCGCGAGATGGCCGAGGCCCGCGCCGCCGGGCGGCTGGCCGAGGCGCTGCCGCTGAACGCGATCCTCGCCGATCACCTGGTGCGCGACCGGATCGCCGCCGATCCCGAGGAGATGGCGGCGCTGACCGAGTCGATCCGCGCCCGCGGCCAGCAGACCCCGGTCGACGTGGTCGAGCTGGGCGGCGGCCGGTTCGGGCTGATTTCCGGCTGGCGGCGCTACATGGCGATCCGCGCGCTGTCGGCCGAGACCGGCGAGAGCCGCTTCGCCACGATCCTCGCGGTGCGCCGGCGGCCCGACACCGCCGGCGCGGCCTATGTCGCGATGGTCGAGGAAAACGAGATCCGGGTCGGGCTGGGCCATTACGAACGCGCCCGGATCGCCGCGATCGCGGCCGAACAGGGGGTGTTTCCCGATCTGCAGACGGCGCTCAGGCGGCTCTATGCCGGCGCGTCGCGCGCGAAACGCTCGAAGATCGGGTCTTTCGTGGTGCTGCATCGCGCGCTGGGGCAGGCGCTGCGCTTTCCCGCCGCGATCCCCGAGCGGCTGGGGCTGGCGCTGGTCAAGGCGATCGAGACTCGGGCCGGCTTCGCCGACCGGGCGGCGGCGGACCTGGCCCGCGCCGCGCCGGCCGATGCGGCGGCGGAACAGGCGGTGCTGGCGCGGCTTCTGGCCGGGGATCGCGCGAAACCGGCCGCGCCGGGGCCGAAGCCGGGCCGCGAGATCGCGCCGGGCCTGGTGCTGGCGGCCGAGGGGCAGGGCGCGGCGCGGCGGCTGGTGCTGAGCGGCGCGAAGGTCGACGCGGCGCTGGAGGCGCGGCTGGAGGCCTGGCTGAAGACCCTCTGAGGGTGTTTCGCGCGCGAAACATCGTCATCGGTAATACATCTTGTAAAGCCGCACCCCGCCATATCCCATGCCTGCTAGAAACAGTATCAGCGGCCCTGCGAGGGCGAGACCGCTGGGTGTTCCGAGAAGGATTAGCACATCCTTCACAGGTATGACCAAGCCATGGAACACATAGATCGGCAGCGCCATGCCGCCGACCACGACAAGGATCTGCATCGGTACCCTAAGGACCGGGGGCAAGCTGTCCCATCGCAGCAGGCCCTGCCAGAACAAGCCAGTCAGAGCAACCGCGAAGCACATGTAGAGCGTCAGCCCAGGCAGAGTCATGTAGGCCGGGCTGTCCCGGCCCGCGAAGGCGGCCAGCCCGTAGCCCTGCAGCAGCGTTGCAATAGAGAGGAAACAGCCGATCGTGCCCGCAACGACAAGACTGCCGGCGATCTCTGACACCTCCCGCCTGGTTGCAACCCATAGCCCAAAAGCTGCACCGGCGCAGGCGATCGCGGACATCTTGAAAACGTTATAGCCGGCAACGCCCATCAGCCTGGGCCATTCCAGAAGGCTGTTCTGTGGGGTTTGGGTGATAAGTGCGAGCGCGATTTGCCATGCGATCCAGAACATGATGGCCAGAACCGCCAGGCCGACGACGGGTCGACGCAGGCGGGCCAAGCGCGGAACCCACAATCGCGCACTCCCTAAAATTATAACATAATAGGCCAAAACGTTGTAGAAGGCATGTGAAACGGTCTGGCCGCTGATCCCCGGGCCACCGAGCGCGAAGCGCAGCAAGAATACGCCACCGCTCAGAACAAGCCCACTGAGAACCAGCAGGAAGGAGACTTTGAGCCGGCCCATTACGGCTGCGGCGTTGTGCGTGTAGCGCGGTAGCATAAAGGCCCCGATGCCGAGGCCGAAGACGAAAGCGAAACCCGGCGTGCCGATCCGATAGAAGGCACCGAATATCCGGTCAGTTACGTCAGCCAGCCCCAGTCGTACGAAGACGCCTGGCCCCCAGTGCGAAAACAGGACCGCCAGCACCATGACGCCGCGTGTCATGCTGACAGACCAGTTTTGCGCTGTTTGTCCCGTCACCGGATCGGTTGTCTGGGTAGAAGCCGTGGAGGCCCGGTCCAGCAGGGCGGCAACAGCCCGTAGGGACCGCCCCTCAAGCGTAGCCCGGATGATCTCCCTGGAATAGCCTTGGCGATCCATGACCAGGCTGATCTGAACTCCGCCCAGAGAATCTCCGCCGGCGTCGTAGAACGTGCTGTCGGGGGTCAGGTCTGTCCGGCCCAGTACCTTTTGCCAACTTTCGGCGACCTGCGCCTCGCCAGCGGTCAGGGTGGGGCTCTCTGTCTCACCGGGCGCGTGCCCGTCGTCCGCCGACGCAACCGGTCCGAGGTCGGCGTGGATCTGGGCAAGCCGGCCGCGCTGGATCTTGTCGGTTCCGGTTCGGGGCAGGTTGTCCAGCGCCATCGGCACCAGCGCCCCCCGAGGATCGATCCCGTGACGACGCAGAACGAGATCGGCCGCGGCCCGCAGCAGTGCCGCCCGGTCGCCGAGTCCGGTCTCATAAGCAAGCAGAACGGCCTCGCCGCGTGCCGGGTCGGGCACGCGCGAGATGGCAACCCGCCGTTCTGCCGCCGGCAATTCCGCAACGATGGCGCGCTCTAGCGCCTCGGCCCAGAGTTTCACGCCCGCAACGTTGATCTGGTCGTCGAGGCGGCCGAGATAGAATAGGTGGCCGGCCTCGATGCGGCCCTTGTCACGGGTTTCGAACCAGCCCTCCGCATCGGTCAGGGGCCTGATCTCGCCTGTGTCCTGGTCGAGGATGCCGCGTGCCACATGATCGCCCCGGATCCGGATGGCGCCCGACGGCGCCATGCCGATCTCTACCGAACCGACGGCTTGGCCGACCGAGTCGAGTTGTGCCGGATCGGCGTTCGAGATGTCCAGAAGCGTGCTGCGCGACGCCTCGGTGAGGCCGTAGTGCTGCACGATCCGGGCATTGGGGAACAGCCGCGTCATCGCCACCTTTTCCTCGGCTGACATGTACTGGCTGCCGATCTCGATCCAGCGAACGGCCCGTCCCGCCTGTCCAATGACCTCCGGTGCAGCCAAGAGCGTGCGCCAGAGACTGGGAACGGCTGAGATTGCGTTGATATCGCCGGCATCCAGCATCTGGCGGATCTCGGTTGGATCGAAACGCTCGGGCAGATAGACGGCGCCCCCGGCCGCCGAAACGGCGCGCACTCGGCCCAAGCCGAAGGAATAGGTGACCGGAACTCCGACATATTCGAGAATCTCGTCGGAGAGCTGCATTGCCGTGTTCAGGCGGGTGACGACATCTGCGATGTTGCGCTGGCTGAGCAGGATCGCTTTCGGGCGACCCTCAGTGCCGGAGCTGAAGGTGATCTGGGCGAGTGCGTCGGAGGCCACGGGGGTGTAGCGCAGCCGTATCCAGCCGCGCCGGGCCGGTTCGGGCAACCGCGCTTGCCGCAGCGCGCTGACGTGGGCTTCGAGCGCGCATTGCCCGCGGTCGATGGCGAAGACCTGCCCGCCCGCAGTGCATTCGAATACGGTGTCAAGAAACCCGATGCTGTTTTCCGCCGGAACCGCAACGACCTCGACATCCGCCATGCGAAAACCGGTAGCTGGCCGGGAAATGCCCGTCTCAAATTTTATCATCGTAATCTGCATAATCCAGTGAACGGGGTATCAAGAACACGAATCCCACGCCGGGCTCAACATCCGGTGAACTCTTGGTCGGTGACACTGCCCCGTGGCCGGCGTCCCGCCAGCAGGACCAGACGGCGCATGCGGCGCTTAGCGCGCCGGCCCGATGATCCGGGCCAGCGCCGCCCCGGCCAGCGCGCCGCCCAGATGCGCCTGCCAGGCCAGG
>CAYUXM010000255.1:0-3922 GCA_964448765.1 uncultured Rhodobacterales bacterium | reverse complement strand
ACTTCCTGCGCAAGGCGGCGGAGGATTTCATCGGCGCCGGCGGCGGCTGGATCGATATCCACGACGTCACCAACCAGTGGGGCGTCTTCGCCATCGCCGGGCCGAAATCGCGCGACGTGCTGCGCGGGATCGTCCGGGATGCCGACCCGGCGACGGCGCTGGGCAACAAGCGCTTCCCCTGGCTTTCGATGCGGCAGATCGAGCTTGGCATGTGCCCGGTGCGCGCGATCCGCGTCGCCTATACCGGCGAACTGGGCTGGGAACTGCACCACCCGATCGAGATGAGCCGCTACCTGTGGGACCAGTTGATCGCCGCCGGCGAGGCGCACGGGATGAAGCTGTTCGGCGCGCGGGCGCAGAACTGGCTCAGGCAGGAAAAAAGCTACCGCGCCTTCGGCAACGAACTTGGCCGCGACGCGACGCCGCTGGAGGCCGGGCTCGACCGGTTCGTGGATCTCGACAAGGAGTTTCACGGCAAGCAGGCGATGCTGGATACCGGCATCCGGTCGAAATGCGTCACCGTGCTGATCGACGGGCCCGACGATGCCGATCCCTGGGGTCGCGAGGCACTGTTCGTCGATGGCGAGAAGGTCGGGCGGCTGACCTCGGGCGGCTGGTCGGCGGCCTTCGGCAAGCAGATCGGCATGGGCTATGTCCGCCCCGACCTGGCCGAGCCGGGCACCAGGCTGAAGGTGCGGATGTTCCGCGAGCTTCACGACGCCGTGGTGACCGAAGACAGCCCCTACGACCCGAAGAACCAGCGGCTGCGCCAGGACGGCTGAGCCCGCCCGAACGGCCGATGCAAGGCCGGCGCGTCCGCGCCGGCCTTCGCCGCCTCACCCGGTCATTCGGCCGCGGCCTTCGCGGCCTCCAACTCGTCCCAGCAGGCCAGCGCATGGGCGGAATACATCACCGCCGGGCCGCCGCCCATCTGGATCGCCATCGCCAGCACGTCGCCCATTTCCTCGCGCGAGGCGCCCGCCTTCATCAGCGCGTCGACATGGAAATTGATGCAGGCCTCGCAGCGCACCGCCACGGCGATGCCGATCGCGACGTATTCCTTTTCCTTGATGCTCAGCGGGCAGTTCTGCTTGACCGCGTTCGACAGCGCGGCGAAGGCCTTCGTCGCCTCCGGCACCGCCTTGTAGAGCGCCCGCAACTCGGTGCGCATGTCGTCGATCTTCCCGGAATAACTCATCATCGGCTCCTGTCCCTTGGGTTGCGCGCAGTACTGGCACCGGGGGGCGGGAGGCGGCCTTGATCCGTGTCAATCCGCGCCGCGATGCAGCACGATCAGGAGGTTGTTGGCCGGCATCCCGACCGTTTCGGCCACGCTGCCCCCCGCCTCGGCCGCCCAGCCGGCGACATCGGCCACGTCCTTGTAGCCGATCGCCGGATCCTGTGCCCGCAGCCTCGCGTCGAAAGCCGCATCGCCCGGGCTGGTCAGCGCGCCGTCGCGGCGGAACGGGCCGTAGATCGCGGCCTGCCCGCCGGGCGCGAGCGCGGCCAGCATCCCGGTCACCACCGCGCCCGCCTCGGCGGCCGAGATCAGGTGCAGAAGGTTCGAGACGAAGACCATGTCCTGCCCCGCGTGCTCCGCCGCCCAGCCGGGGCGGCCCGCGTCGATCACCACCGGCGGATGCAGGTTCGGCAGGCCCGCCGCCGCGACCCAGGCGCGGATCGAGGCCAGCGCCTCGGGGTTGCCGTCGGAGGGCTGCCAGGCAAGGCCGGGCAGGGCGGCGGCGAAGGCCGCGGCATGCTGGCCGGTGCCGCTGGCCAGTTCCAGCACCCGGCCCCGCGCCGGCGCGATCCGGCGCAGCGCGGCGAGGATCGGTGCGGCGTTGCGTTCCGCCGAGGGGGCAGAGAGGCGCGCATCCGCCGCGCCCTCCAGCGCCGCGCTGTCGGGCAGCGTGAGCCGCCGGATCATGACAGCCGCGCCGGCGACAGGGCGGCGACGATGTCGGCGGCCAGCACCGGGTCGCGCCCGGCCGCCAGATCGGCCAGAAGCTGGCTGGCCGCCGGCGCGCTTTGAAACCCGTAGCCGCCCTGGCCCGCGAGCCACAGGAAGCCCGGCACCGCCGGGTCCGGGCCGATCACCGGCACCCGGTCGGGCGCGAAGGTGCGCAGCCCGGCCCAGGTCGCGATCGGGCGGGTCACCGGCACCGTCACCATCGCCTCGTAGCGCGCCAGCCCCTCGGCCAGCACCATGTCGTCGGCCCAGGCGTCCTGCGGCTCGGTCCGGTCCTCCTCGGCCGGGCTGACGATCAGCGCGCCGGCATCGGGCTTGGCGTACCAGCTTTCGCCGGCGCCGAAGAGCATCGGCCAATGCGTCACGTCATGCCCGCCCGGCGCGGCGATCCGCGCGACGGAACGGCGATAGGGCACCAGACCCAACGGCCGGACCCCGGCCATCGCCGCCACCCGGTCGGCCCAGGCCCCGGCGGCGTTCACGACATGGCCCGCGGCGAAGGCCCCCGCCGGCGTCTCGGCCCGCCACAGCGCGCCGTCGCGGCGCAGCGCCCGCACCGGCGCGCCGGTCACGATCTCACCGCCGTTGGCGCGGGCCTCGCGCGCGAAATTGCCGATCAGCAGGTCGGTATCGACATCCCAGCCATGCCCGGCGCGGGCGGCATGGGCGATGGCGGCGGGGTTCAGGATCGGCACCGCCGCGCAGGCCTCGGCCACCGTGATCCCGGCCAGGTCCATGCCGTCGCGGTCGGCCTCGAAGGCCGCGCGCTGCCCCGGCCCGGCCAGCACCATCAGCCCGCGCGGCGACAGCACCCCGCCCTGCGCATGCCGCAGATGCGAATCGGAGATCAGCGAAAGCTCCACCACCGGCGCCGGGCCGTAGCGCGGTTCGAACAGCGCGGCGGAGCGGCCGGAGGCGTGATGCGCCAGCTGCGCCTCGGCCTCCAGCAGCACGACGCGGCCCAGATGCGACAGCCGCGCGGCGGCCGACACGCCCGCGATGCCGCCGCCGATGATCAGGAAATCCGCCGTCATGGTGCGAGGCTGGCACAGGCCCGCGCAAAGGAAAAGGCCCCGCCGGGGCGGGGCCTTCCGGGTCCGGCGCGGGCCGGGATCACTGCGGGATGTCGCCCTCGATCCCCTCGACATAGAAGGTCATGCCCAGAAGCGTGCCATCGTCGGCGACCTCGCCCTCGGCCAGCCAGGGCGTGCCGTCCTGCCGGTTGATCGGGCCGGTGAACGGGTGATAGCTGCCGTCGGTGATCGCGTCGATCATCGCCTGCGCCTCGGCCTTCACGTCATCGGGGATCGCGTCGTTCATCGCGCCGATCACGACCTCGCCCTCGGGCATGCCGGCCCAGCTGTCGATCTGTTCGTAGCTGCCGTCCATCAGCGCGCCGACGCGCTTGACGTAGTAGGGCGCCCATTCGTCGATGATCGAGGCGACGCGCGGGCCCGGCGATCCGTCGTCATTGGTCATGAAGGACGCCATGTCCGAGGCCTGGCCGAAGCCCCAGGCGCTGCCGCCCTCCTTGGCGATCTCGGCCAGCGGCGCGGTCGAATCGGTATGCGCGGTGATCACGTCGACGCCCTGGTCGAGCATGGCGCGCGCCGCGTCGGCCTCTTTCGCCGGATCGTACCATGTATAGGCCCAGGTCACGACCAGTTCGACATCCGGGTTGGCCAGCCTGGCGTGATGGAAATAGGCGTTGATCCCCATGATCACCTCGGGGATCGGGAACGAGGCGAGATAGCCGATCTTGTTGGTCTTGGTCATCTTGCCGGCGATGTGGCCGACCACGGCGCGGCCCTCGTAAAAGCGCGCGTTGTAGGTCGACACGTTCGGATGCTCGCGCTTGTAGCCGGTGGCATGTTCGAACTTGATGTCGGGGAACTTGCCGGCGACGGCGTTCGTCGCATCCATGTAGCCGAACGAGGTGGTGAAGATGATGTT
>CAYUXM010000254.1:0-3928 GCA_964448765.1 uncultured Rhodobacterales bacterium | reverse complement strand
TGAAGCTGCGGCAGGCGATGCGGGTGGAACTCAAGCAGTTGCAGGAAGAAACCGGGATCACCTTCATCTTCGTCACCCACGACCAGGAAGAGGCGCTGACGATGTCGGACCGGATCGCGGTGATGTCGGCCGGGCAGGTGCAGCAGATCGGCACCGCGCGCGAGATCTACGAGGCGCCGGTGAACCGGTTCGTCGCCGATTTCATCGGCGAGACCAACCTGATCGAGGTCGATGTGACGCGGGTGGCCGACGGGATGGCCGAGGTCGTGCTGCCCGGTGGCCACCGGCTGACCTGCCCCTCGGCCTCCAGCACCGGCGGGCGGCACGCGCTGTCGATCCGGCCGGAACGGCTGTCGGTGGTGGCGGAGGGCGCGGACCTGGAGGCGGTGGTCGATCGCGTCGTCTATCTCGGCACCGATCTGCAACTGATGGCGCGGCTGGAGGGCGGCGCGGAGTTTCACGTCCGGCTGCAGAACTCCGCCCGCACCGCGGTTCCCGAACCCGGCGCGCGGATCGGGCTGAAGGTCGAGGAGGGCGCGGCGCGCCTCTTGGCCGACTGATGGCGGGGCCGGGGGCATCGGGCGGTGGCGGCGGCGGCGGATGGCGGCCGATGCTGGTGCCGCTACTGCTGCCCACCTGGCTGACGATCGGCATCTTCCTGGTGCTGCCGGTGGCGCTGATGGCCGTCTATTCCTTCCTCACCAAGGAATTCCGCGGCGGCGTGATCTGGGAGTTCACGCTGGCCGCCTACGACCAGTTCTTCGTCAACCGCGGCCTGTTCGGAGACGAGCCGCCGACGATCGAATGGACCTATATCGCGATCTTCTGGCGGTCGATCTGGCAGGCCGGGCTGGCCACGCTGTTCTGCCTTCTGGTGGGCTTCCCGACGGCCTGGTTCATCGCCACCCGGCCGGCCAGCCAGCGCGGCGTCTGGCTGTTCCTGATCACCATTCCCTACTGGGTGAACCTGCTCATCCGCACCGTCAGCCTGAAGTTCCTGATCCGCGACAACGGCCCCCTGAACGAGGGGCTGATGGCGCTGGGCGTGCTTGACGCGCCGGTGACGCTGATCAACACCAATCTCGCGGTTCAGCTTGGGCTGTTCTACAGCTACCTGCCGTTCATGGTGCTGCCGATCTACTCGGCGGTGGAGCGCTACAACTTCGCCCTGTCCGAGGCCGCGGCGGACCTTTACGCCTCGCGCTGGGTGACGCTGCGCGAAATCGTGATCCCGGTGGTCAGGCCGGGGATCGTGGCGGGCTGCATCCTCGTCTTCGTGCCCTCGCTGGGCGCCTTCCTCGCGCCCGATCTTCTGGGCGGGGCCAAGACCTTCATGATCGGCAGCCTGATCGAGGAGCAGTTCAAGGGCTCGCTGGGCAACTGGCCGTTCGGGGCGGCGGCCTCGATGATCCTGATGACGCTGGTTCTGGCGGCGCTTCTGGTCTACGCGCGCTCGGCGGCGCAGGGCGCGGGGCCGGGGGCGGCGCGATGAGGAAGGGCGTGCGCCATTACCCGGGCTTCGGCTGGATGACGGTTCTGTGCCTGTTCATCCTCTACGCGCCCTTGATCGTGGTGATGGCCTATTCCTTCAACGGCTCGACCTCGATCACCACCTGGGGCGGGTTTTCCCTGCGCTGGTATGTCGATGTCTTCACCGGGCCCGAGGCGCCGCGGTTCAAGGCCGCGGCGTGGAACTCGCTCACCATCGCGCTGATCGCGGCGACGGTGGCGACCGCGATCGCCACGGCGGCGGCGGTGGCGATGCACCGCGCCGGGGGCTTTCGCGGCCGGTCGCTGACCTTCGCGCTGATCAACCTGCCGCTGATGGTGCCGGAAATCGTGATCGCCGTGGCGACGCTGATCTTCTTCACGATGGTCGGCATCACCACCGGCTACATGACGATCCTGATCGCCCATATCACCTTCTGCATCCCCTTCGCCTACCTGCCGATCGCGGCGCGGCTGCAGGGCATCGACGAGGGCTACGAACAGGCCGCGCGCGACCTCTACGCGGGCCGGGGCCAGGCCTTCTTCCTGGTGCTTCTGCCGCTGATGCTGCCGGGCGTGATCTCGGGCTACCTGCTGGCCTTCATCATCAGCCTCGACGACTTCATCATCACCAATTTCGTCAAGGGCGCGGGGATGGAAACCCTGCCCACGGCGATCTTCGGATCGGTCAAGCAGGGCATCAAGCCCAACATCATGGCGATCTCGACGCTGATGCTGGCCGTCTCGGCGCTCTTCGTCACCCTGTCGTATCTTGTAAACCGCCGGGGCCGACAGAGCCCCTGAACCCCAGCAAGGAGTATGAAAATGAAAAGACTGCTGACAACCGCCGCCGCCCTCGCCCTGGCCGGACCGGCCTTCGCCGAGGGCGAGCTGAAGGTCTATCACTGGTTCGAATACATCCCGCAGGAACTGGTCGACAAGTTCACCGCCGAAACCGGCATCGCGGTGACAATCGACACCTACGACAGCAACGAGGCGATGCTCGCCAGCCTCAAGGCCGGCCGGATCGGCCAGTACGACGTCGCCGTGCCGGGCGACTACATGGTGCAGATCATGGCCGGCGAGGGCCTGCTGGACACGTTCAGCCCTGACGAGGTGCCGAATTTCGGCAACATCGCCCCGCAATGGCTGGACGTGCCCTTCGATCCCGGCCGGCAATCCTCGATCCCCTACCAGTGGGGCTCCACCTCGTTCTCGGTGAACCGCGACGTCTTCGAGGGCGACATCGGGACGCTGGCGATGATCTTCGACCCGCCGGAGGAGTTGCGGGGCAAGATCAACGTGCTCGACAGCCAGGGCGAGGTTCTGGCGCTCGGCTCGCTCTACATGGGCATCCCCCAGTGCAACACCGACCGCGAGCAGCTCAAGGCGCTGTCGGACATGCTGGTGGCGGCCAAGGCGCACTGGGCCTCGTTCGGGTCCGATACGGCCAAGGACGTGCTGGTATCGGGCGATGCCGCGGCGGGGATGATCTACAACGGCTTTTCCGCCAAGGCGCGGGCCGAGGGGGCGAACGTGGAATACGCCTATCCGAAGGAAGGCTTCGTCGTCTGGATGGACAATGTCGTGCTGTTGAAGGACGCGCCGAACCGTGACAACGCGCTGACCTTCATGAATTTCCTGCTGGAGCCGGAGAACGCCGCGGCGGTCACGAACTATGCCGCCTATACCGCCGGGGTGACCGGGGTCGCGCCGTTCCTCGACGCCGCGATCGCGGAAAGCCCGGAAAACAACCCGCCGGCCGACGCGCCCGCGGGCAGCTTCATCGAGGTCTGCGATGCCGAGACCCAGAAGCTCTACGACGCGATCTGGACCAACCTGAAGAAGTGACGCGGGGCCGGGGGCGCCCTGGGGTGCCCCCGCCGAACCGGAGGGCGGCGCGATGACAGGAACGACACGTCTGGCGCTGTGGCAGGCGCCCTCGCCCGCCGGCGACGCCGCGGCGGGGCTGGCGGCGCTGGCCGCGCCGCTGCGTGCGGCCGGGGCGCTGGGCGCGGCGGCGCTGGTGGTGCCCGAGGTCTGGCTGCCGGGCTACAACGCCGGCACCATCGCCGCCCAGGCCCAGCCGCGCGGCGGCGGCTGGCACCGGGCCGTCGCCGCGCTGTGCCGCGAGGCCGGCGCGGGCCTCGTGCTGGGCTATGCCGAGCGGGACGGCGACCGCATCTACAACTCTGCCGTCGCCTTCGGCCCGGACGGGGCCGAGGCGGGGCATTACCGCAAGATCCAGCTGTTCGGCCCGCGCGAGAAATCGCTTTACGCGCCCGGCGCGGCCTACGGGCTGTTCGATCTCGGCCCGCTGCGCGCCGGGATGCTGATCTGCTACGACGTGGAATTCGATGCCCATGTCGCCGCGCTCGCCGCGGCCGGGGCGCAGGCGGTGCTGGTGCCCACCGCCAACATGATGCCCTTCACCCATGTC
>CAYUXM010000253.1:2043-3971 GCA_964448765.1 uncultured Rhodobacterales bacterium | reverse complement strand
TGCGCCGCGGCCCAGTTCGGCCCCTGCCCGGCATCGACGACCAGCGGGATGTCGAGCGTGACGGCCGGGGCCGCCGCGCCCTCCATCACCTCACGGACCCGGTCGATCACGCCGTCCACCGCGTCCGCGGCGACCTCGAACAGCAACTCGTCATGGACCTGCAACAGCATCCGCGCCGGCAGCCCCGCGATCGCCGCGGGCATCCGCACCATCGCGCGGCGGATCACGTCGGCCGCCGCGCCCTGGATCGGCGCGTTGATCGCGGCGCGCTTGGCGAATCCCGCACCGGGGCCCTTGGCGTTGATCTCGGGCGTGTGGATCTTGCGGCCGAACAGCGTCTGGACGTAGCCGTGTTCCTTGGCGAAGGCGACCGTGCCGTCCATGTAGGCGCGGATCTCGGGGAAGCGTTCGAAATAGGTGTCGATGAAGGCCTGCGCCTCGGCCCGCGGGATCCGCAGGTTGCGCGCCAGGCCGAAGCCGGAAATCCCGTAGATCACGCCGAAGTTGATCGCCTTGGCCTGCCGGCGGACCATCGGGTCCATCCCCTCGATCGGAACGCCGAACATCTGGCTGGCGGTCATCGCGTGAATATCCACGCCGTCGCGAAACGCCTGTTTCAGCGCCGGGATGTCGGCCACCTCGGCGAGGATGCGCAACTCGATCTGGCTGTAGTCGAGGCTGACGAGCACGTTGCCCTCGTCGGCGACGAAGGCCTCGCGGATGCGGCGGCCTTCCTCGGTCCGCACCGGGATGTTCTGCAGGTTCGGATCGGTCGAGGCCAGCCGCCCGGTGTTCGCCCCCGCGATCGCGTAGGAGGTGTGGACGCGGCCGGTTTCGGGGTTGATATGGTCCTGCAACGCGTCGGTATAGGTCGATTTCAGCTTCGACAGCTGCCGCCAGTCCAGCACCCGCGCGGGCAGGTCGTGGCCCTCGGCGGCCAGATCCTCCAGCACGTCGGCGCCGGTGCCATAGGCCCCGGTCTTGCCCTTGGAGCCGCCGGGCAGGCCCATCCTGTCGAACAGGATCTCGCCCAGTTGCTTGGGCGAGGCGACGTTGAAGGGCGCGCCGGCCAGCGCGTGGATCTCGGCCTCGAAGGCGGCCATCTTCTGCGCGAAGGCCGCCGACATCCGTGACAGCACCTCGCGATCCACCTTGATCCCGGCCATCTCCATCTCGGCCAGAACCGGCACCAGCGGGCGTTCCATCGTCTCGTAGACGGTGGCGACGCGCGCGGCATGCAGTTGCGGCCGGAACGCGCGCCACAGCCGGAAGGTCACGTCGGCATCCTCGGCGGCGTATTTCACTGCCTCGTCCACCGGCACCCTGTCGAAGGTGATCGCCGACTTGCCGCTGCCCAGCAGCGACTTGATCGGGATCGGGATATGGCCGAGGTAGCGTTCCGACAGCAGGTCCATCGCATGGCCGTGCAGGCCCGCGTTCATCGCGTAGCTCATCAGCATGGTGTCGTCGAACGGCGCGACCCGGATGCCGTGGCGGGCGAAGATCTTCCAGTCGTATTTCATGTTCTGGCCGATCTTCAGGATCGCGGGATCCTCCAGCATCGGCTTCAGCAGCGCCAGGGCCTCGTCCATCGGGATCTGGCCCTCCACCGGGGCCTCGGCGGAAAACAGGTCTCCGCCGCCGGTGCGATGGGCCAGCGGGACATAGGCCGCCCGGCCCGGCGCGAGGCCCAGCGACACGCCGACCAGATCGGCGCGCATCTCGTCAAGGCTGGTGGTTTCGGTATCCACGGCGACCACGCCGCGGTCGGCGATCTCGGCCAGCCAGGCCTTCAGCGTTTCGACATCGCGGATGCAGGTATAGGCGGCCGGGTCGAACGGCGCCTGTTCCACCTCCGCGGCGGTCTGCGGCGCGGGCTCGGCGCCCTCGGGCGTGGTGTCGAGGATCGCGGGCGGCTCCACCCCCAG
>CAYUXM010000253.1:0-1943 GCA_964448765.1 uncultured Rhodobacterales bacterium | reverse complement strand
AGCGCGGCGGTCTTCACCCCGATCCCCGGCGCGCCGGGAATGTTGTCGACGCTGTCGCCGGCCAGCGCCTGCACGTCCACGACCTTGTCGGGCGGCACGCCGAATTTCTCGACCACCTCGTCGGGGCCGATCGCCTTGTCCTTCATCGGGTCGCGCATCCCGATGCCGGGGCCGACCAGCTGCATCAGATCCTTGTCGGAGGAGATGATCGTGCAGCGCCCGCCCGCCGCCACCGCCTGCCGCGCCAGCGTGGCCATGATGTCGTCGGCCTCGAACCCCTCGACCTCGAGGCAGGGCACGCCGAAGGCCCGCGTCGCCTCGCGCGTCAGGGGAAACTGCGGGCGCAGATCCTCGGGCGGTTCCGGGCGGTTGGCCTTGTAGAGGTCGTAGATTTCATTGCGGAAGGTGGTGGCGGAATAGTCGAAGACGACGGCGATATGCGTGGGCGCCTCGCCGCCGTTCTTGCGGTTCAACTCGCCCCACAAGAGGTTGCAGAACCCGGCCACCGCGCCGATCGGCAGCCCGTCGGACTTGCGGGTGAGCGGCGGCAGCGCGTGATAGGCGCGGAAGATATAGGCCGAGCCGTCGATCAGGTGCAGATGGCAGCCCTTGCCGAATGTCATCGCGCGCCCCCGTTTCTTGCGAACGGCGCGACAATCGCACCATCCGTCCCGGCGTGCCAGCCCCGACGGCCAAAGTGGCCTTGCCAAGACCCTGCGCGCGACCAATATCGAAACCGGTCGTTAACGAGTGGAGCCGCGTCATGGTTCGCCCCGCCCTTGCCCTTTCCGCCTGGCTTGCGCTGGCCATGCCGACGAATGCGCAAACGGCCGACTGCCCGGTGACCGAGGACCGGACAAGCTGTACGCGCATGCTTGCCTGTATCGGCAACGAGGGTGTCTGGTTCGACGGTCGGTCCTTCGGCCGCGGATACGGCACGCTGGCGGGCCACACCAGCGATGGCGCGCTGTGCACCGGTCGCTGGACCAGCAGCACCGCGCTGGGTTTCGGACAGGCCGAGGTCGCCTGCGACGACGGTTTCGCCGTCACCGTGCTGTTTTACTATCAGGAACCCTATACCGGCACCGCGCTGGGTCGAGGGCTGGGCAGCGATGGCCGTATGGTGCGCAGCTGGTCCGGCCTGCACGTGCTCGACTATCTCGGTGACGACGAGAGCGGCACGGGCGCCAGCCTTCCCTGCGGCGAGGCGCCGATCCCGATCAGCTAGGCGCCCGCGGACCCGTCGGCGAAGCTTTCGTGGACGAAGCGCTTGTCGCAATAGCCGCATTCGACAAAGCCGGTGTCATGCGGGATCACCAGCCAGACGCGGGGATGGCCCAGCGCGCCCTCGCCGCCGTCGCAGGCGACCTTCCATTGGCTCACGATCTCGGTTTCCGGGGCGTCGATGGGCATGCGTCTTGTCCGTTCGGTCGATGTTGCTCGGATCGCGCCCGGCATCATAACCGGGCGCCGCGGCGCGGCAAGGGGGCAGGTGCGGCGTCAGTCGGCGCGGGCCAGCATCCGGCCCAGCGGCCGGCCGCCGAGGATGTGCAGATGGTAGTGCGGCACCTCCTGCACCCCGGCTTCGCCGGCGTTGGAAATCGTGCGGTAGCCCGCCCCGCCGTCACCCGGCGCGATCCCCAGCCCGGCGCAGATCGCCGCGGCGGTGCGGTGGAAATCGACGATCTCGGCATCGCTGGCATTGGCCGCGAAATCGTCGAAACAGACGTAGCGCCCCTTGGGGATGACCAGCACGTGATCGGGCGCCTGCGGGCGGATATCCTCGAAAGCGAGCGTGTGATCGGTTTCCATCACCGTCTTGTTCGGAATCTCGCCGCGCAGGATCTTCGCGAAGATGTTCTGGTCGTCGTAGGCGTAGGGCATCGGCATCCTCAATCGGCAAAAAGGTCTTCGGCCGTCAGAATCTCCACGGCCTTCGCGGT
>CAYUXM010000252.1:0-4052 GCA_964448765.1 uncultured Rhodobacterales bacterium | reverse complement strand
CCGGCCTCGCCCCCGCCGCCACCGTGAAGCCCAAGGGCCGCCCCGGCCCCGGCCCGGTGCCGGGCTTCGGCCCGCTCACGCGGCCGGTGCTGCGCCGGGCGCGGGCAGGCAAGGATCGGGGCTGGCCCTGCCCCGCCGCGTCGTGAAAGCTGCACATCGGGGCGGCAGGGTCCGACCCGGGCGATGACGGGCGGGAGCTTCGCGACGATGGCGGCAGAATGACGGCAGGCAACGCGCAAGGCGAAGACGGGGCCGGCGACCGCGGCCTCACCGGCCTTCTCGCCGATCTCGCGGCGCTGGCCGAGGGCCGCGACCGGGTCAGCCTGGACGAGGTGCTGGCGACGATCGGGACACGCGGCTTCGGGCCGCCGATCGTCGTGCTGGCGCTGATCCTGATCCTGCCGATGGGGATGGTGCCGGGCATGCCCGGGGCCGTCGCGCTCACGCTGGCCGCGATCGCCGTGCAGCTTGGCCTTGGCGGCCGGCGGCTGCGGCCGCCACGGCGGCTGCGCGAGGCCCGGATCGCCGCGCGCCACCTGCGCGCGGTGGTCCGACGGCTCGGCCCGCTGGCGCGCTGGTCGGGCCGGGTGCTGCGGCCGCGGTGGCGGCGCCTCGCCGCCACCCGACTGGCCGCGCTGCTGCTGGCCGTGGCGCTGCTGGCGACGGCGGCGGTGGTCTTCGTTCTGGGGTTCATCCCCGGCCTGCCCTTCGCGCTGGCCTGGCCGCTGCTGCTGATCGGGCTGGGGCTGACGGCGCGCGACGGTCTGGCGGTGGCAATCGGGCTGGCGCTCTACCTGCCGGCGGGCCTGGTGCTCATCCGGGTGATCGGGGCCGCGCAGGCCGGGTGAAGATTGACCTTGCCAGCGATTTGCAGTAGCAGCACCCACGTTCCCGCACAGGGCGGGACCGACGAGCCCGGGGCGCCCGACCCTTGCGTCCCATCACCCGTGCGGGCCGATCCCGCGACGACAGGACGCTTATGACCAGATTCTCCGACCTCGCGCTGGACCCCCGGGTTCTGCAGGCCGTCTCCGAAGCCGGCTACGAAACCCCCACCCCGATCCAGGCCGGCGCGATCCCGCCGGCGCTCGAAGGCAAGGACGTTCTGGGCATCGCCCAGACCGGCACCGGCAAGACCGCGGGCTTCGTGCTGCCGATGATCACGCTGCTGGGCCGCGGCCGGGCGCGGGCGCGGATGCCGCGCAGCCTGGTGCTGTGCCCGACCCGCGAACTCGCCGCGCAGGTGGCCGAGAATTTCGACATCTACTCGAAACACACGCGGCTGACCAAGGCGCTGCTGATCGGCGGCGTCAGCTTCGCCGAGCAGGACAAGCTGATCGATCGCGGCGTCGACGTTCTGATCGCCACGCCGGGCCGGCTTCTGGACCATTTCGAACGCGGCAAGCTTCTGCTCACCGGCGTGCAGATCATGGTGGTGGACGAGGCCGACCGGATGCTCGACATGGGGTTCATCCCCGATATCGAGCGGATCTTCCAGCTGACCCCGTTCACCCGGCAGACCCTGTTCTTCTCGGCCACCATGGCGCCCGAGATCGAACGGATCACCAATACCTTCCTGACCGCGCCGGCGCGGATCGAGGTGGCGCGGCAGGCCACCACCTCGGAGACGATCGAGCAGCGGCTGGTGGAGTTCGCCCCCTCGCGGCGCGACCAGTCGGCCAAGCAGAAACGCGAGGTGCTGCGCGGACTGATCGAGGCCGAGGGCGCGGCCTGCACCAACGCGATCATCTTCTGCAACCGCAAGACCGATGTCGACATCGTCGCGAAATCGCTGAAAACGCACGGCTTCAACGCCGCGCCGATCCATGGCGACCTGGCGCAGAGCGAACGCATGCGCACCCTCGACGGGTTCCGCGACGGTACGCTGCACCTGCTCGTCGCCTCCGACGTGGCGGCGCGCGGGCTCGACATCCCGGCGGTCAGCCATGTCTTCAACTACGACGTCCCGAGCCATGCCGAGGATTACGTGCACCGCATCGGCCGCACCGGCCGCGCCGGCCGCAAGGGCTGCGCGATCACCATCGCCACCCCGGCGGACGGCAAGTACCTCGCCGCGATCGAGGGGCTGATCAAGACCCAGATCCCGCGCGCCGACCTGCCCGAAGGCTTCAGCTTCTCGCGCGCCGCGACCGAGCCGCCGAAGGACCGCGGCGAGGATCGCAAGAAGCCGGGGCGCGGCGCGCGCCCCCGCGGGCGCGAGCGCGAGCGCCCGAGGCCCGAACATGACCAGATCGCCGCGACCGTCCCGTTCGAACCCGCCGCGGCGCCGGCCCCGGCCCCGGCTCCGGTGACGGACCAGCCCGCCGCGCCCGACGCGGCGGCGGAACCGGCACCCGTCGAAGAGCGGCGCGACGAACGCCAGGGCGAGCGGCCGGAGGAGCGGCGCGGGCGCGACCGCGACCGGCGCGGATCGCGCCGGCGCGACGAGGCGCCGGTGGTCGGCATGGGCGACCATGTGCCCGATTTCCTGACGCGCAGCTTCGTGCCGCCGAAGTCCCGCGGCAGCGCGACGACCGACCAGCCCGAGGAAACCGGCTGACCCGGCCCGCCGGGCGGCCGCCCCGGCGCTAGTCCGGCAACAGCCGGCTGACCACGACCGTCACCTCCGGCCGTTTGCCGATTTCCTCCATCGTGACCTGGCGCACGATCCGGCGCAGCGCCTCGTCGAGCTTGTCGTCATCGGCCACGACCTTGGCGGGCGCGGTTTCGAGGAACTCGGCCAGCTCGCCCTCGATCGTCTCGTCCAGCGCCGCGCCGTTCTTGCCGCGCGGCGGCAGGCCCATCACCTCGACCCAGGCCTCGCCCAGCGGTTCGTCCGCCTCGTCGACGATCAGGGTGACCAGGACATGGCCGTTGAGCGCCATGCGGATCCGGTCGCGCACCACCCCGTCCATCGCGCCGATCAGCACGCTGCCGTCAAGGTAGGTGCGGCCGGTATCGATGTATTCCACGATCTCCGGTTTCTTTCCGGACAGCCGCACCATCGTGCCGTTGGTCGCGACCTCCGAGGCGATGCCGCGCGCCTGCGCCAGCCGCGCGTGTTCGCGCAGATGCCGGTGTTCGCCATGCATCGGCAGGATCATCTTCGGCTTCATCAACTCGTGCACCGCTTCCAGATCGGGGCGGTTGGCATGGCCCGAGACATGGTAAAGCCCGTCGCGGTCGTCGATCACGTCGACGCCCATTTCCGAATAGGCGTTCATCACCCGGATCACACCGGCCTCGTTGCCCGGGATCGTCTTGGAGGAAAAGAGGAAACTGTCGCCCTCCTTCATCGCAAGGCCAAGGTACTTGCCGCGGGCAAGCTGGGCCGAGGCGGCGCGCCGTTCGCCCTGGCTGCCGGTGACGATCAGCATCAGGCTCTGGCGCGGGATGTCGGCGGCTTCCTCGGGCGAGACCAGCGCGGGGAAATCGGTCAGCACGCCGGTTTCGACGGCCGTGGCGACCATCTTGCGCATCGCCCGGCCCAGGAGGCAGACCGACCGGCCCGCCGCCACGCCGGCCTCGGCCAGCGTCTTCAGCCGCGCCACGTTCGAGGCGAAGGTGGTGGCGACCACCATCCCCTCCTGCGCCGCGACGAGGTCGCGCAGCGGTTCCGCCAGCGTCGCCTCGGACCGGCCGGGATGGGGCTGGAACACGTTGGTGGAATCGCAGACCAGCACGTGGATGCCGTCGCCCTCCTGGGCGATGCGGTGCCAGTCCTCGGCGTCGAAGCGTTCGCCCACCACCGGGCTGCCGTCGAGCTTGAAATCGCCGGTATGCAGGATCCGTCCGCCCGGCGTGTCGATCACCAGCGCGGCGCTTTCCGGGATCGAATGGCTGACGGGGACGAACTGCACCTTGAACGGGCCGGCGTCGACGGTTTCGGGCCGCGACCGGACGATGGTGACGGCATCGCCGGACTGGCCGGCATCCTCGAGCTTCATCATCGCATGCGCGCCGGTGAAACTGCGGGCATAGACCGGGGCGCGCAGCCGCGGCCACAGATGCCCCAGCGCGCCGACGTGATCCTCGTGCGCATGGGTGATGAA
>CAYUXM010000251.1:0-4061 GCA_964448765.1 uncultured Rhodobacterales bacterium | reverse complement strand
AGGTCTATCGGCTGCCCCACAGGAGGGAGGCGGTAGGAAAGTCTGCGGACACGCGACCAAAAGTCTGCCAGAATCGTGCGAAAAATCAAGCGCCACGCCGTTCCAGCCCCAGCAGCCGGTCCAGCGACAGCGCGCCGGGGCCCAGCATCAGCGGCACCATCAGCAACACGATCCACAGCGCCCGCTGATCGAGGATCAGCGCGCCGGGCGCCCCGTCGAACCAGGCGCCCAGGTCCGCGCCCGCCACGCCGTGGCCGTAGACATCGGTCAGGCTCATCACCACCACGAAGCCGATCATCCCCAGCGCCGCCAGCCTTGTGGCAAGGCCCAGCACGATCAGGGCGGGCAGGAGGAACTCCGCCCAGGTGCCGGCCAGCACGACGAGGGTGTGGAAGGTGCCGAGCTGGCTGAAATCGTAGCCCGCGGCCTCCACCGCCTTGGGAAAGATCTGGATATAGGCCCCGTCGGAGGGCCGGACGAGGCCGAGGATCCCGTCGCCCAGCTTGGTCAGGCCGGAACGCCAGAAGAACAGCAGCAGCACCCCGGCAAAGACGGCGCGGGCGGCCAGCGGCAGGATCGCGGGCGCGGCGGCGCTGACGTGGCGCGCGGCGCGGGCATGGGCGGACAGGATCATCGGGCCTCCTCGGCATCGGTCAGGGCGCCGCCGGCCAGCAGCAGCGCGATCAGGGCGGGCAGGTCGCAGCCCGGCGCGGCCTCGGCGGCCGCGGCCAGCGTGCGGCCGGCGATCAGCGCGGCCAGCGCGGCGGCGCCGCCCGGCGGCAGCGGATGCGGCGCCGGGTCGTAGTCCGGCCGCAGGATCACGACATCCTGCGCGGATTTCGGCGGCGGCGGCGCGCCGGGTTCGGTATTGGCGCGCCAGATCCCGTGCACCGGCCAGTCGGAGCGCAGAAGCTGCACCGCCGGCGCGAACCGGAACCGCAGCGCCAGCAGCCGCCCGGGCGGCAGCGCGGCCAGCGCCGCGCCGTCCAGCGGCGCGGCATCGGCGGCGTGGTAGGCCCGCCGCAGCGCCAGTTCCAGCCGCGCGACATCCGGCAGGTAGGGCAGATGCGCCACCGGCGGGAAGCCCTCGAGAAACGCCGGCAACGCGGCCCCGTAGCCCGTCATCACCGGCGAGCGCGGCGGATGCGCGCGCAGGAACACCCCGGCCATCGCCCTGAAGAACTCCGGCCCCAGCAGGCGCGCCAGCACCGGGAAACCCTGTTCCAGCGCCTCGGTCAGCGAGACCGCGACATTGTTGCGATAGACGTCGAAGCGGCGCCCGGCCGGCGCGCCTTCGGGGCCGGTCAGGCCGGCGGGATGCGCGCTGGCCGGGTCGAGCAGGGCGGCGGCGAAGGCGGCGTTCATGCCGGCACCCCGGCCAGCACGGCGGCGGCGCGGCCGGCCTCGGCGGCCAGCACCGGCCAGTCCGGCACGTCGTTGTCCCATTCGATCAGCGTGGGTTTCGGCCCGCCGCGGCCGATCGTGCGGGCGTAAAGCGCCCAGACCGGATCGGCGACCGCGCGGCCGTGGCTGTCGATCAGCAGCGGCAGGCCGGCATCGTCGCGGTCGTCGTCATGGCCGCCAAGGTGGATCTCGCCGACAAGATGCAGGGGAAACCGGTCGATATAGGCCACCGGGTCTTCGCGGCGGTTGGTGCAGGCGACGAAGACGTTGTTCACGTCCAGCAGCAGCCCGCAGCCGGTGCGCTCGGCGATGGCGGCGAGAAAGGCGATCTCGTCCATCTCGGTCTCGGCGAAGTCGAGGTAGGTGGCCGGGTTCTCCAGCAGCATCGGGCGGCCCAGGGCCTCCTGCACCTGGTCGACATGGTCGCAGACGCGGGCGAGCGTGGCGCGGGTATAGGGCAGCGGCAGCAGGTCGTTCAGGAACGCCCCGTCATGGCCGGACCAGGCGAGGTGTTCGGAGAAGGCGGCCGGCTCCAGCCAGCCGACAAGACGCTTCAACCGCGCCAGGTGGTCGCGATCCAGCGCCGCCTCGCCGCCGATCGACAGGCCGACGCCATGCACCGACAGCGGGAACCGCGCGGCCAGCGCGCGCAGCTGCGCGATCGGCCGCCCGCCGTCGCCCATGTAGTTTTCTGCATGGATCTCCAGCCACTCAACCGGGTCCGACCGGTCGATAATGTTCGAAAAGTGCTGCGGCTTGTAGCCGACACCGGGGCCGGCGGGCAGCTGGGAACGGGCGGGAACATCGAACATCGCGGCACCTTCGGGTCAGGGTGGCCCCCGGCCTTGGCCGGGGGCCGGGCAGGGGATCACGCCGGCAGGTCACGCTCCAGCGGTTCGAGCGAGCCCATGCGGCCCTCGGGCAGTTCCATGTCCGCGCAGGTGCCGGCGGGCACCAGCGTCCAGGCGTTGCCCTGGTAGTCGACGGTCGAGGTGCCGGCGCAGGTGGTGCCGGGGCCGGCGGCGCAGTCGTTCTGGCCGGCGAGCGAGACGCCGTAGCACTTTTCCTTGGCCTCCTGGGCCTGCGCCGGGGCGACGGCATGGCTGGCGAAGGCGGCGGCGAGCGCGCCGGCGACGGCGAGGGACTTGGGGGTGTTGGACATCGGGACTTTCCTCAAATCTGGTTCATTCATTCCGCGTCGAGGCGGTGAGAAAACCCTAGGCGCGGCACTTCGTCACGGGCCAGTCACGGGCCCGTGCTGCACGTGTGCGTGACGGATTGAAACGATGCGACGGCCGTGTGACGGGCGCGGAACGCGCGGGGCAAATGCAGAACGGCGCGCCCGAAGACGCGCCGTTTTTCCATGGTGTCAGGCGGTTAGCGCAGGTCCGGTGGCACCGCCTCGGCGGCGAGGTCGGCCACCACCTGGTCGAGGGCCCCCACCGCCGTCCGGGTCTCCCCGAGGCGGCGGATTGTAACAGTCCGCTCCTCCACCTCGCGCTGCCCGATGGCGAGGATCACGGGAACCTTACCAAGGCTGTGTTCGCGAACCTTGTAGTTGATCTTCTCGTTGCGGGTGTCGGCCTCGGCCCGGACGCCCGCGGCGGTCAGCGCGGCGGTCGCTTCGGCGACGTAGGCATCGGCGTCCGAGACGATCGAGGCGACGACGACCTGGCGCGGCGCCAGCCAGAACGGAAGCTTGCCGGCATGTTCCTCGATCAGGATGCCGATGAACCGCTCGAACGAGCCCAGGCAGGCGCGGTGCAGCATCACCGGCCGGTGCTTTGCCCCGTCGGCGCCGATATAGGTCGCGTCCAGCCGTTCGGGCAGCACGAAATCGACCTGGTGGGTGCCGCATTGCCAATCGCGCCCGATCGCGTCGGTCAGCACGAATTCCAGCTTCGGCCCGTAGAACGCGCCTTCGCCGGGGTTCAGCTCGGGTTCGATCCCCGCCGCGCGGGTCGCGGCCAGCAGCGCGGCCTCTGCCCTATCCCAGACGTCGTCGGCCCCGGCGCGCTTTTCCGGCCGGTCGGAGAATTTCACGCGGAAGTTCTCGAACCCGAGGTCGCGGTAGACCCCGGTCAGGTAGTCGATATAGACCGCCGTTTCGCTTTCGATCTGGTCCTCGCGGCAGAAGATGTGGCCGTCGTCCTGGGTGAAGCCGCGCACCCGCATGATCCCGTGCAGCGCGCCCGAGGGTTCGTAGCGCGCGCAGGAGCCGAACTCGGCCATCCGCAACGGCAGGTCGCGATAGGACTTGATGCCGCGGTTGAAGATCTGCACGTGGCAGGGGCAGTTCATCGGCTTGAGCGCGTTGATCGCCTTTTCGCGGGCGTGTTCCTCGTCGACCTCGACGATGAACATGTGCTCCTGGTACTTGTCCCAGTGGCCCGAGGCCTCCCACAGCCGCCGGTCGACGACCTGCGGGGTGTTGACCTCGACATAGCCGCCGGCGCGCTGCTTGCGGCGCATGTAGTCCTGCAAGGTGGTGTAGATCGTCCAGCCGTTCGGGTGCCAGAAGATCTGCCCCGGCGCCTCTTCCTGCAGGTGGAACAGCTCCATCTCGCGACCCAGCCGGCGATGATCGCGCTTCTCGGCCTCCTCGAGGAAGGTCAGGTAGGCCTTCAGGTCGTCGCGGTTGCGGAACGCCACGCCGT
>CAYUXM010000250.1:0-4075 GCA_964448765.1 uncultured Rhodobacterales bacterium | reverse complement strand
CACCGCGCCGACCGAGGCGCAGGCGGCCGAGATCGGCAAGATGCTGAACCCCTGGTTGCTGCACCACGCGCTGACCGAGGACGAACCGATGCCGACCTTCGCCTTCCCGTTCTCGCCCGCCGAGATGCCGCGCGGGCCGGCCTATGAATTCTGCCTGCATCACGTCCTGCCGCTGGACGATCCGATGGCGGCCTTCCGGATCGAGGTGACGGAGGTGGGCGATGCCTGAGATCGGCGAGATCGCGCAGAAGGTGCGATCCAAGAACGCCGGGCCGTTCTGGCTGACCGTCGATATCTTCTGCGGCGGCGCGGAGGCCTACACCCGGATCACGGCGGGGCTGGACGATGCCGCGGTGGCGCGCGCCTTCGGTGCCGATCCCGCGATGCTGAAGCGGTTCGACCTGCCCGACCTCGCGGTGGTGAAATACTCCCTGCCCCGGCCCACCGTGCAGGGCACCGCGGCCGACCGCGACATGCATGGCGCGGGCTGGGCGGTGCTGGTCGAGGAAATGCGGATCGACTGATCCCGCGGCACCGGGCGGCGGCGCGCCCTTCCCTGTGCCCGCCGCGCGCACTAGCTTGCCGGGCAAAGGAGATGCCCATGACCAACCCGCTTCTGTCCGACTGGACAGGCCCCTTCGGCCTGCCGCCCTTCGCCGATATCCGGGACGCGGATTTCGGCCCGGCCTTCGACACGGCGCTGGCCGAGGCGCGCGCCGCGATCGCGGCCATCGCCGACAACCCCGATCCGCCGGATTTCGCCAATACCGTCGCGGCGCTGGAACTGGCCGAACAGACCCTCGAGAGGGTGGCGGGCGTGTTCTTCAACCTCGCGGGGGCGGACTCGACCCCGGCGCGCGAGGCATTGCAGCGCGAGCTTGCGCCGAAGCTGTCCGCCTTTTCCTCCGAAGTCACGATGAACCGGGCGCTTTTCGCCAGGATAGAGACGCTTTGGCAGGCCCGCGACAGCCTTGGCCTGACCGGGGAGGAGGCCCGGGTGCTGGAGCTTTACCGCCGCATGTTCGTGCGCGCCGGGGCGCAGCTGGAGGGCGCCGGGGCGGAGCGGCTCAAGGACGTGAAATCGCGCCTCGCCGTCCTCGCGACGCGGTTCACCCAGAACCTGCTGGCCGATGAACGCGGCTGGGCGCGGCCGCTGACGCCGGACGAGTTGGAGGGCCTGCCCGATTTCGTCGTCGCCGCCGCGAAATCCGCGGCGGAGGAGCGGGGCGAGCCGGGCCATGTGCTGACGCTGTCGCGTTCGCTCGTCGTGCCGTTCCTGCAATTCTCGCCGCGCCGCGAGTTGCGCGAAGAGGCCTGGCGCGCCTGGTCGGCGCGCGGCGCGAACGGCGGCGAGACCGACAACCGCGACATCGCGGCGGAAATCCTTTCGCTACGGGAAGAGCGCGCGCGGCTGCTGGGCTACGAGAGTTTCGCGGCCTACAAGCTGGAACCCGAGATGGCGAAGACGCCGGAAGCGGTGCGCGAGCTGCTGATGCGGGTCTGGCAGCCGGCGCGGGCCAAGGCCCTCGCCGATGCCGCCGCGATGGAGGAAATGCTGCGCGACGACGGCATCAACGGCCCGCTGGAACCCTGGGACTGGCGCTACTATTCCGAAAGGCGGCGCCGCGCGCTGCACGATCTCGACGAGGCCGCGCTGAAGCCGTTCCTGCCGCTTGACGGGATGATCGCGGCGGCCTTCGACGTTGCCAACCGCCTGTTCGGGCTGGAGTTCCGCCCGCTGGACGTGGCGCTTTACCATGCCGACGCGCGGGCCTGGGAGGTCACGCGCAACGGCCGGCACATGGCCGTCTTCATCGGCGACTGGTTCGCGCGCGGGTCGAAGCGGTCGGGCGCGTGGTGTTCGGCTTTCCGCAGCCAGCGCAAGCTGGGCGGCGAGGTGCGGCCGGTGGTGGTGAACGTGTGCAACTTCGCCAAGGGCGACCCGGCGCTTCTGTCATGGGACGATGCCCGCACGCTGTTTCACGAATTCGGCCACGCGCTGCACCAGATCCTGTCGGACGTGACCTTCCCGTTCATCTCCGGCACATCGGTCGCGCGGGATTTCGTGGAACTGCCCAGCCAGCTTTACGAACACTGGCTGGAGGTGCCCGAGGTGCTGGAGCGCCACGCAAGGCACTGGCAGACCGGCGCGCCGATGCCCGCCGACCTGCGCGACCGGCTGCTGGCCGCCGCGACCTGGGATCAGGGCTTCGCCACGGTGGAATACGTCGCCTCGGCGCTGGTGGACCTGGCGTTCCACGACGGCGCGGCGCCGGCCGATCCGATGGCGCGACAGGCCGAGGTGCTGGAAGGGATCGGCATGCCGCATGCCATCGGGATGCGCCACGCGACGCCGCATTTCGCCCATGTCTTCGCCGGCGACGGCTATTCCGCGGGCTATTACAGCTACATGTGGTCGGAGGTGATGGATGCCGACGCCTTCGCCGCCTTCGAAGAGGCGGAGGATCCGTTCCATCCCGAGATCGCGGAGAAGCTGGAACGCTTCATCCTGTCGGCCGGCGGATCGCGCGAGGCCGAGGAACTCTATACCGCCTTCCGGGGCCGGATGCCGGGGGTGGAACCGCTGTTGAAGGGGCGCGGACTGCTGGATGTGGCGTAGCGCGGGGGGCTGTCTGCCCCCCGGCCGCCTGCGGCGGCTCCCCCCGAGGATATTTCCCGGCCAAAATCGGACACGGGGCCGCGCCGGGTGTCAGAGTACGTAGCGGCTGAGATCGGCCGAGCGCGCGAGATCGCCGATATTGGTTTCGACGAAACCGGCATCGACCGTCACCGCCTCGCCGGCGCGGTCCGGCGCGGCGAAGGACAGTTCCTCGAACACCCGTTCCATCACCGTGTAGAGCCGCCGCGCGCCGATGTTCTCGACCGAGCGGTTCACATCCGCGGCGATCCGGGCGAGCGCGGCGATGCCATCCTCGGTGAAGGCCACCGTCACCTCCTCGGTGCCCATCAGCGCGGTGTACTGCCGGGTCAGGGCGTTGTCCGTCTCGGTCAGGATGCGGACGAAATCGGCCTCGGTCAGCGGCTTCAGCTCCACCCGGATCGGCAGCCGGCCCTGCAGTTCGGGCAGCAGGTCCGAGGGTTTGGCGATGTGGAAGGCGCCCGAGGCGATGAACAGGATGTGGTCGGTCTTGACCGCGCCATGTTTGGTGGAAACCGTGGTGCCCTCGATCAGCGGCAGCAGGTCGCGCTGCACGCCCTCGCGGCTGACGTCGGCGCCGCGGGTTTCCGCGCGGGCGCAGACCTTGTCGATCTCGTCGATGAAGACGATGCCGTTTTCCTGCACCGAGTCCAGTGCCGCGGCCTTCACCGCCTCGTCGTCCAGAAGCTTGTCGGCCTCTTCGCTGACCAGCACGCCGTGGCTTTCGCCGACCGTCATCCTCTTGCGCGTCCGCCGCCCGCCGAAGGCCTTTCCGAAGATGTCGCCCAGGTTCATCATGCCCGCGCCGCCGCCCGCCTGGCCGGGAATGTCGAGCATCGGCATCGCAGGCATCGGTTCGGCCACCTCGATTTCGATCTCGGTGTCGTCAAGCTCGCCCCGGCGCAGCTTCTGGCGGAACATCTCGCGGGTCTGGGGGCGCGCGTCGCCCCCCGCGATGGCCTCGATCACCCGGTCCTCGGCCGCGGCCTCGGCCCGCGCCTTGACCTCGTCACGCATCCGCTCGCGGGTGTCGACGATGGCGGCATCGACGAGGTCGCGGATGATCTGTTCGACATCGCGACCGACATAGCCGACCTCGGTGAATTTCGTCGCCTCGACCTTGAGGAACGGCGCGCGGGCGAGTTTCGCCAGCCTGCGGCTGATCTCGGTCTTGCCGACGCCGGTGGGGCCGATCATCAGGATGTTCTTGGGATAGACCTCGTCGCGCAGGTCGGCATCGAGCCGCTTGCGCCGCCAGCGGTTCCTGAGCGCCACGGCGACGGCGCGCTTGGCCTCGGCCTGGCCGATGATGAAGCGGTCAAGCTCCGAGACGATCTCGCGCGGGGTCAGGTCGGTCATCGCGTCCTCCGGGTTTCGGGTGATCTACGCATTCGGGGGGCGAAGTCCAAGGGGTTG
>CAYUXM010000249.1:0-4082 GCA_964448765.1 uncultured Rhodobacterales bacterium | reverse complement strand
CCGGGGCTGTTCATCAGCGCCTCGAACAGGTCCGCCACATCGTCGGAAATGCCCGGCGCGCCGCGTTCGCTTTGCCAGGCGATGTTCTCGCCCCAGCTCCAGCTGCCCGCGAAGTCGAACCCGGCATCCGCCATCCGGTCCCCGGCGGAGGAGCCGCCGATGCCGGTGTGCGAGAAGCGGTCGGTCTCCAGCATCCAGGTGCTGTGGTCCTCGGCCGCCTCGTTGAGGTCGAGCGCGAGTTGCAGGGGCGGCAGCCCGGCATTGGCCCGCGCCGCATTGATCAGGTCGAGCATCTGGCGTTCGACATCCGTTGCAATGGACATGATCAATCCCCTTCTTCAAGCGCGTCTCTGGAATGGGGCGAGGTTAGCACGGGAAATCTGGCGGGAATGCGGCTGTCGGCTGGCAGGGACCGTGCAGTCGCCCGCTTTGCCGGGAACCGGCAACATGCCGCCGCCCGAGTCTTGCCGGTTCGGCGGGACGCCGCCGCAGGCCCGGTTGGGCCGCGCTGTCCGGGATCCCGCCGATGCGCCTGAATGGCCGATGCCGAATCGCATCGGACCGGGAAAGAGGGTAGCTGCAACACGAGGCCAGCCCCCATTCGCACGGCCGCCTGCACTTTCGCACCATGGACAGCCACGCCGCCGGGGCAGAGTCTGGCCCGGCGGCAAGGAATGGGAGTCTTGCGGATGAAAGCGCTTTGCCTGGCCGTCCTGTGCGGCCTGCTGCCCCTCGCCGCCATGTCCGAAGACGCCGGGGCGAGCGCGGAACTGCTGACGCGGGGCGGCACCGATATTCTTGGCCGGCCACTGGCCTATCCGACCGGTGCACCCGATGTGACCGTTGCCGTCGTCACGCTGCCGCCGGGTGCGGAAACCGGCTGGCACAGCCATGAGGTGCCGCTTGTCGGGCACATGATCGCCGGTGTGCTGACGGTCGACTACGGCACCCGTGGCACCCGTGTCTACCGGCAGGGCGATGCGCTGATCGAGGCGGTGGACTGGCCGCACAATGGCCGAAACGAGGGAACCGAGCCGGTGCGCATCCTCGCGGTCTACATCGGGGCCAAGGGAATGGACAACGCAACTCCGGAACCCGGCCCGCGCTGAGGCGGCCACGTCAGTCCATCGCCCGCCGCGCATGCCGCGCGAAGACGGCGGACAGATGCGCCACCTCGGCGGCATTCGCGCCTGCGGCGTTGCCCGCCTTGGCGCGGGCGGCGATACCCTCGAACACCACCGCGAAACGAAACAGCGCGAAGGCCATGTGCACCGGTTCCAGCCGCAGCCCGTGCCCGGCCGCGGCGCCGTACCATGCCTCCACCTCCGCCTGCTCGGGCAGGCCAAGCGCGGCACGGTCGAGCCCGGCGATGCCGCCATATTCCTCGGGCGCGGAATGCCAGGCCATGCACAGATGCGCCAGATCGGCCAGGGGATGCCCCAGCGTCGAGAGTTCCCAGTCCAGCACTGCCGCCACCTCCGGCCCCTCGGGTGCGAACATCACGTTGCCCACCCGGTAGTCGCCATGCGAGATCGCGGTCGCGGCATCCTCGCCGATCGCGCCGGGCAGGGTGGCGATCAGCCAGTCGATATCGGGGTTCTCGGCCTGTTTCGTCGCCTCCCACTGCCGGGTCCAGCGGGCGATCTGGCGGGCGAAATAGCCGCCCTGCCGGCCGTAGTCGCCCAGGCCCACCGCCTCGGGATCGACGCGGTGCAACCGCCCCAGCGCCTCGGCCAGCGCCCGGTACATCGCGCGCCGGTCTTCGGGCGCGACGCCGGGCAGGTCGGCCGTGGCGAAGACCCGGCCATCGACCCGGCGCATCAGGTAGAACGGCGTGCCGATGACGCCGCGATCCTCGCAATAAAGCACCGGGCATGGCACCGGCACGTCGGTCCCGGCCAGGGCCGAGATCACGCGGTATTCCCGGTCGATGGCGTGGGCAGAGGGCAGAAGCGCCCCCTCCGGCTGCTTGCGCAGAACCAGCCGCTCGCCCCCCAGCGTCAGGAAATAGGTCGGGTTCGATTGCCCGCCCGCGACCGGGGCGAGCGTGAAGCCCGGCGCATGGCCGGGCAGGGCGGCGCGCAGCCAGGCCTCCAGCCGCGCCTCGTCCAGCCCGCTCACTCCGCCACCGGCCATTGCCAGAAATCCCCGCCCTCGGCGGCGAGGTGCCGGTTCAGCACCATCTTGTGCACCTCGTCGGCGCCGTCGACCAGCCGCGCCTGCCGGGCGTAGCGGTAGATCCATTCCAGCACCGTGTCGCCGGAATAGCCGCGCGCGCCGTTGATCTGGATTGCCGTGTCGGCCGCAAGGTGCAGCACGTTGGCCACCTGCACCTTGGCCATCGACACCTCTTTTTTCGCGTATCCGCCGCGGTCCAGTTCCCAGGCCGCCTTCATCGTCAGCATCCGCCCGATCTCGATCTGCATCGCCAGGTTGCCCAGCATCAGCTGGATGCTTTCCCGGTCGGCCAGCCGCACGCCGAACCCCTCGCGCCGCTCGGCATAGTCGCGCGCGATCTCGACACAGCGTTTGGCCAGCCCCAGCCAGCGCATGCAATGCGTCAGCCGCGCCGGGCCAAGCCGCATCTGGGTGATCTTCAGCCCGCGCCCCTCGCCCATCAGCACGTTCTCGGCGGGCACCTCCAGCCCGTCATAGGTGATCTCGCAATGCCCGCCATGTTCCTCGGGCCCCATGATCGGGATCCGGCGCTCGATCTTCCAGCCGGGATCGTCGCGGTGATGCAGGAAGGCCGTCAGCCCGTGGCGCGGATCGTCCGAGGTGCGGGCGATCAGGATGAAATGCGCGGCCTCGCCCGCCCCGGTGATGAACCATTTCCGGCCGTGGATCACGTAGCGGTCGCCGCGCTTCTCGGCCCGCGTGCCGATCATGCCGGGGTCGGACCCGCCGCCCGGCGCGGGTTCGGTCATCGCGAAGGCCGACCGCACCGCGCCCGAGGCGATGGGGACAAGCCAGCGCGCCTGCTGCTCGGGCGTGCCGGCGGCGGCCAGCACCATCATGTTGCCATCGTCCGGCGCGGCGGAGTTGAAGCAGACCGGGCCGAAGATCGACCGGTTCATCGCCTCGTAGCACACCGCCATGCCGACGCGGCCCAGGCCCTGCCCGCCGTGTTCGGGCGGCAGTTGCAGGTTCCACAGCCCCTCGGCCCGCGCCCGTGCCTGCACCTGCCTTGCAAGGTCCAGCCGGATGTTCTGATGCGCGTCGTAGCTGGCCGGATCGGATTCCAGCGGCAGGATATGTGCGTCGACGAAGTCGGCGATCCGGCGGCGGAAGTCCTCGATCCGGGGGGAGACGGTGAAATCCATCGCGATCCTCTAAAGGCTTGAGATCAGGTGCCCGCCGTCGACCGGCAGGCTGACCCCGGTGATGTAGCGCCCGGCATCCGAAGCCAGCAGCAGAAGCGCGCCGTCCAGATCCTGCGGATGACCCAGCCGGCGCTGCGGGATCCGGCGGATCAGCGCCTCGCCCGCCTCGGTGGCGAAGAAATCGCGGTTGATGTCGGTCTCGATGTAGCCGGGGCTGAGCGCGTTGACGCGGATGCCGTGCCGCGCCCATTCCAGCGCCAGCGCGGCGGTCAGCTGCACCACGCCGGCCTTGGCGGCGGCATAGGCGGCCACCCCGCCCGCGACGCGATGGCCGAGGATCGAGGCGATGTTGACGATCGCGCCGCCGTGGCCTGCGCCCTTCATCGCCCGCGCCGCCGCCTGCGCGATCCGGAACACCCCGGTGAGGTTGGTGTCGACCACCGCCTGCCAGTCGGCGTCGTCCAGCGTCAGAGCCGCGCCGGACCGGGCGATGCCGGCGTTGTTGACGACGATCTCGGGTGCCCACCCGGCAAAGGCCGCCTCGACAGAGGCCGGGTCGGTCACGTCCAGCGCCACGGCCTCGGCCTTCAGCCCCGCGCCGCGGATCGCGTCGACCGCCTGTTCAAGCTCGGCCATCCGCCGCGCCGCCAGCCGCACCTCCGCCCCCTGCCGGGCCAGCACCCAGGCGAAATGCAGGCCCAGCCCGCCGGAGGCGCCGGTCACCAGCGCGCGCTTGCCGTCCAGCCGGAAGATATCCAT
>CAYUXM010000248.1:0-4108 GCA_964448765.1 uncultured Rhodobacterales bacterium | reverse complement strand
CGAGGATCCGCCCGGCCCGCTCTTGGCGCAGTTGCGGATCGGCGGTATCATGGTGCTGCCGGTCGGACAGTCGGACGCCGTGCAGAGCCTGATCAAGGTGACCCGCACGGAGGACGGCTACGATTACGAGGAACTGCGCCCGGTCCGCTTCGTGCCGCTTCTCGAGGGGCTGGGGCAGGATTGAAGGCCGGCCGCGCCGGCAACGAGAAGGCCCGAGGCAACGGGCCAAGGTCAAGAGGATCGAGCCATGCCCAACCGCCCCGCCCCGCCATGCGCCGCGCCCCGGTTCCACCGCTGGGCGCCGCTGGCGCTCCTGCCGTTCCTCGCCGCCTGCGGGCCGCAGGGTTTCGACCTTGACCTGCGGCGCTTCGGCACCGGCGGGTTCGACACCTCCGCCGCGGTGCGCGAGGCCACGGCGGACCGGCCCAGCCCCGATGCCCGCGGCGTCCTGACCTATCCCAACTACCAGGTCGCGGTGGCGCAGCGCGGCGATACCGTCGCCGACATCGCGGCCCGCGTCGGGCTTCCGGCCGAGGACCTGGCGCGGTTCAACGCGGTCCAGCCGGGAACCGCGCTCCGGCCCGGCGAGGTGCTGGCCCTGCCCCGTGGCGTCGGCGCCGCGCCGGGCGCGGCCGGCACCGGCCCGATCGACGTCACCGAACTGGCCTCCGGCGCGATCGACCGGGCCGAGGCGGGGGCCCCCGGCGCGGCCGGGGCGCCGGCGCCGATCTCCGGCCCCGAACCGATCCGTCACCGCGTCGCCCGCGGCGAGACCGCCTATTCGATCGCCCGGCTCTACGGCGTCAGCGTCAACGCGCTGGCCGACTGGAACGGGCTGGGCGCCGACCTGGTGGTGCGCGAGGGGCAGTACCTGCTGATCCCGGTGACCGCCGGCACCGCGGTCGCCGTCGCCGCGCCGATCACCAGCCAGCCCGGCCAGGGCAGCCCGACGCCGGTGCCGCCCTCGGCCGCCACGCCGCTGCCGCCGGAACCCGAGGCGGCGCCGCCGGCGCCGGAAAGCCCCGACCTCGGCGCACAGGCGACCCGGTCCTCGCAACTGGCGATGCCGGTCGAGGGGCGGATCATCCGGCCCTACCAGAAAAGCCGCAACGAGGGGATCGACATCGCCGCCCCCGCCGGCACGCCGGTCCGGGCCGCCGAGGCCGGCACCGTGGCCGCGATCACCCGCGACACCGAACAGGTGCCGATCCTGGTGCTGCGCCATGCCGACAACCTCTTGACGGTCTATGCCAATATCGACGGGATCACGGTGGAAAAGGGCGACAGCGTCAGCCGCGGCCAGGCGATCGCCGCGGTGCGCGCCGGCGGCACGCCGTTCCTGCATTTCGAGGTGCGGCAGGGGTTCGACAGCGTCGACCCGATGCCCTACCTGCAGTAGCCGCGCGGGTCCGCGCCGATCGGGCGGGGGCTTCGCGCCCCCGGGCCGGGCTGCGCCCGGCCTCCCCCGCGGGATATTTCAAGACCAAAATCCGTGCCGCCGGACCCGGACCGCAGGGCCCGGATTACAGCCGGATGCCGCGCCGCCCCGCGAGGTCGGTGACGTATTGCCACGCCACCCGGCCCGAACGCGCGCCGCGTGTCATCTGCCATTCGATCGCCTCGGCCCTGAGCGTCGCGTCGTCGATCGCGATCCCGAAGGCATCGCAATAGCCGCGGATCATCGCGAGATAGCCGTCCTGGTCGCAGGCGTGGAACCCCAGCCAGAGCCCGAACCTGTCGGACAGCGACACCTTCTCCTCGGTCGCCTCCGAGGGCGCGATCGCCGAGCCGCGCTCGTTCTCGATCATGTCGCGCGGCATCAGGTGGCGGCGGTTCGAGGTGGCGTAGAACACAACGTTGTCGGGCCGGCCCTCCACCCCGCCGTCGAGCACGGCCTTGAGGCTCTTGTAATGCTGGTCGTCATGGCTGAACGACAGGTCGTCGCAGAACAGCACGAACCGGTGGTGCCGCGCGGCGCGCAGGAGCGTGAGCAGCCGGCCGATCGAGGGCAGATCCTCGCGCTGGACCTCGACGAGTTTCAGCGCCGGCCCCTCGGCCCGCACGGCGGCATGCACGGCCTTGACGAGGCTCGACTTGCCCATCCCGCGCGCGCCCCACAACAGCGCGTTGTTGGCCGGCAGGCCCTGCGCGAACTGCCGGGTATTGGCCAGCAGGATGTCGCGCGCCCGGTCGATGCCGACAAGCAGCGCGACGTCGACGCGGTTGACCGCGCCCACCGGCGCCAGCCGGTCGGGCGCGACATGCCACACGAAGGCGTCGGCGGCGTCGAAATCCGGCGCGCGCTGCGGCGGCGGCGCGAGCCGTTCCAGCGCCTCGGCGATCCGCGCCAGCGCCGCCGCGCCGTCCGGCCCGGTCACGGCGCGCCGTCCTGCCCCGGCCGGGCCGGCGGCCCGTCGCCCTCGGGCCCGGGCCCGGGATCGGGATCGGGTTCGGGATCGGCCGCGTCGGCGCCCTCGGCCGCCGCCTCCTCGACATCGTCATCCTCGAACCACAGGCCCTCTTCCCTGAGCTTGGCCTCGCGCGCCCGCTCGATCCGCCGGACGAGGAAGATCGAGACCTCGTAGAGGCCGTAGACCACGACGAACAGGATCACCTGGGTGATCACGTCGGGCGGGGTGACCAGCGCGGCAAGGACGAGGATGCCGACGACGGCATATTTGCGCACCGCGCCCAGCCCCTCGGACGAGACCAGCCCGGCCTTGCCCATCAGCGACAGCAGGACCGGCAGCTGGAAGCACAGGCCGAAGGCGATGATGAACTTCGTCGTCAGCCGCAGGTATTCCTGCACCGAGCCCTGGAAGGTGATGCCGGCGGCCGCGCCCGCGGCCTCGGCGGCGTCGCCCTCGGCCATGATCGGGCCCTGCTGGAAGCCCAGGAAGAAGTCGAAGGCCAGCGGGATGACGATGTAGAAGGCGAAGGCCGCGCCGAGGAAGAACATGATCGGCGAGGACACGAGAAACGGCAGGAAGGCGCTTTTCTCGGACCGGTAGAGGCCGGGCGCCACGAACCGCCACATCTGGAAGGCGATCACCGGGAAGGCCAGCACGAAGCCGCCCAGCAGCGAGATGTTGATCGCGACGAAGAAACCTTCCTGCAGCTTGATCAGGATCAGCCCGCAATCCTGCCCGCGGTCGCCCAGCGCCGAACAGATCGGCTGGGTGAGGAAGTTGAAGATCGGGTTCCAGACGGTGAAGCAGATCACCATCGCCACGACGAAGGCCGCGAGCGAGCGGATCAGCCGGTTGCGCAGTTCGGCCAGATGCTCGATCAGCGGCGCGGCGCTGTCGTCGATCTCTTCGCCCGCGCGGCTCATGCGGTGTCCTTCGGGGGCTCGGCCGCGGGCGCGGGCTCCGGCGACGGCTCCGGCGACGGGTCCGGGGCCGGCTCGCGCACCGGGTCCGCGGCCGGGCCGGATGCCGGCGCGGGGCCGGTGCGGCCGGCGCGCACCTTGTCGGCCAGATCCTTGCGCCTGGCGGCCGCGGCCGCCTGTTCATCGGCCAGCGCCTGCGTCGCCGGGCCTTTGGCCGCCGGCTTGGTCTGGCCGGGCTTCCATTTCTCGAACTTGTCGGCGGCCTGTTCGAGCGTGTCGAGGCCGAGGTTCTTCTTCGAGGTCGCCGTTTTCAGATCGTCGGCCATGTCCTTGACGCCGCTGTCCTTGGCGGCCTCGTCCATCGCGCGGGTGAATTCGCGGCCCATCTGGCGCGCCCGCGCGGTGAACCGCCCCAGCGTGCGGAACATGCCGGGCAGATCCTTCGGGCCGACCACGATCAGCGCCACGATGCCGATCAGCAGCAGTTCGGTCCAGCCGATGTCCAACATGCCCGGTTCCTCGCCCTATCCCGCGGCCAGGTGCCGGATCAGGCCTTGTCCTGCTTGTCGGTCTCGGGGGTCACGTCGCGCGCGGTGTCGGCCTGCGCCTTCTCGATCTCCTCGGTGCCGTCCTTCACGCCCTTCTTGAAGGCGGTGATCCCCTTGCCGACCTCGCCCATCAGCGACGATATCTTGCCACGACCGAAGAGGACGAGCACCACCACGGCGATCAGCAGAAGCCCCGGAAGGCCGATATTGTTGAGCATCTCAATCTCCC
>CAYUXM010000247.1:0-4156 GCA_964448765.1 uncultured Rhodobacterales bacterium | reverse complement strand
GCGACAGGATGTGCGATCCGCCCCTGCGGGAACAATCTCCTCTTTGCCGGCACGGGGCCGGTTCCGGGCAAGGATTTCCGCTCCCTCTCAGGACCGGTCCCTGCCGCGCCGGGTGACGGCACGGCCCGGTTCATCGAGAGGAGAATTTTCCAATGACACGACACGATCCAACCGGTCTGACCACGACCGCGACCCTGTCGGACGTTCTTTCCTGGGCCGAGGCGGGCGGGGAAAACCCCGATGCCATCCGCGAGCTTCGGCGGGTGCCCGCCCGCCTCGGGCTCGTCGACGAGGATCTGCCGCTGATCCCGGCCGATCGCGATTTCTTCGAGGCCTCCGTCGCGCCGACGGCCTATGCCCTGGTCTCGAAGGCCAGGGATCAACGGGGGGCGCGGCAGCGGGCGAACAGCCGTCTGAGGGCACTGCTTGGGCGCTTCCATGCCGCCCGTGCCGGGGCGCCTTGGAAGACCGGGGGCGGGGCGGCATGGGGCCAGCTTATCGACTACGTCAAGAAGCACGAGGGCTTCGTCGATCGGGGCGCCCGTTTCACCGAGGGGAGGAGCAAATCTCTCGCCATGCTGCGCGCCCGCGCGACCTCTGCCCCCGATGCGCTGGACCAGGAGGCGATCGACCGGATGGCGGCCGGATGTTCGGCAGACAAGCGCAAGTCGCTGCGAAAGGCCCTGAGGTTCCTCAACGACCTGATCGCCGCGGCGGAACGTCATCCGGAGATTGCCGCGCTGCTGCCGGTGGCGCCGCTGCCAATGCCGACACCCGTGGCGCGGGGGCGGCGGATCCTGTGGAAGACTCTGCCCGCCCCGTTCCGGGCCTCGGTAGAGGCTGCCCTTGCCCGGGTTCTGGCCGGTCCCGAGGACTGGGCCGCCGAGGCCTATGCCCGGATCGAGGCCGGCGCGGACCCAGAACATGTCTATGCCGAACTCAACGCCGAGGCCCCGAAGCGGCGGCGCCCGCCCCGAAACACGAGGGCTGCACTGGCCAGCTATCGCGGCGCGGTCACCTGGCTTCTGCGGGCCGCCGAAGGGCAGGGCCAGCGGCGGCAGGATCTGACCCGCATCGAGGATCTGCTCCGCTTTTCCGTCATTGTCGCCGCGGTGGAAGCGGAGGCGGGGCGGCAAGGGAACCGCCCGGGCTGCGGCACATCTGCCAAGACCCAGACGCTCAATGCCCGGCTGACCGCGTTGCGGACGATCTGCAAGCACGGGCTGCATCGCAGCGATCTCGTCGCGACACTCGCGATCATCGAGAAAAAGCACGCGGCGGCGATCGTGAAACCCGCCGAGGCCGAGATGCCGGAGCGGATTGGCGCATTCTGTCAGGAGCTGAAAGACCATCCCGACATCGCCGCGCGGCTTGTGCGCGGCCCCTGGCAACTGGCGGATCTGGCTGAGGCGCGGCTTGCCGCCGCGACGAACCGGGGGGCGGCGTTGTCGGCGCTCAGGATCTACATCGCCGCTGCCCTCCTCGCGCTGCAGATGTCGCGGCCGGTGCGCCCGGAAAACCTGATCCGGCTGCGCCTGCGCGCGACCGAACATGCCCGTGGCAACATGAAATGGCTGCCCGAGGGTAACCGATTGCGTGTCCAGTTCGCGAAGGGCGAGGTGAAGAACCACAGGCTGGTTGGCGTGCCGGTGTCCGGGCGCGATGCCGAAATCCTCCGGCGCTGGCAATCCGGGCTGCGCCCGCGCTACCTGAAACTGCGCGGGATCGGCGACAGTGCCTATCTCTTCCCTGGCGAAGCCCGGCCGCGGATGCTGCCGGAGCATCTCGATCTGCCGGCCGGATGTCTCTCGGTCTCCAGCTTCGCGGAGATCTGGAACGACGGCATGGCGCATCTCGGCCTGCGCCTGACGCCGCACATGTGCCGCCACGCCGTCGCGACGCTCACGCTTGCCGTGCATCCGGGGAACTTCGGCCTGGCCGCGGCAATCCTTGCGGATGCCGAGGACACGGTGCGCAAACACTACGGACAGGACAGCGGCGAAGCCGCGGCGCAATCGATCCGCGCGCATCTGCTTGGCACCTACCCCGACCTCTTCCGGCAACTCACAAGGGGAAAGGCCTGATGCCACACCGAACACGTGCCGAGCATCTTGCCCCGCTTCCCGCGCGTCTGCGCGATCGTCTGCTTGGAGATGAAGTGGCCCTCGAACCCGGCGCTGCCGCGGTGCTGGGCCGGTTTTTCGCCACGCTCGCCGATCGGGGCGAAAGGCTCGATGCGCCGTCCCGCGCCACGTTCGAGACGGTCGCGAGATCGGAATCCACCTTTGCCACGCTTTTGCGGGTGCTGGAGCGCTACGTGCCCGAAGTGGGCACGGCCGCCGCCCGGGAGTTGCGGGCGCAATGGTATGCCCGCAGACCGGGCAGGTCCGGGGACCGCCGGCGTGGCCACGCCGCCCCCGCTGCGCGTGCCCCCGCGCATTGGCCGCCGGAATGGCGGGCGCATTACCCGGCGTTGCTGGCGGCGCCGGTGCGGCCCTCGACAATCCGTCGCCATGTCGCGTCTCTCGACAGGCTCGCAAGGCTTCTGCCCGGCTTGCGCGCCACGCCCGACCTGAATTTCCACCTGGCCTGGTGCCTGTCGAAGGCGCTTCGGGCCGAGGGCGTCGCCGAGATCACCATCGCGAACTATCTCGGTGCGCTCGTCGCGCTCGGACGCGAGGGCGGCGCGGACGAGGCCGGGCTTTCGGGCATCCGCATGGTGCAGATGCTCGCCCGGGACCGGGCCGATCTGCTGCCGAAGAAGAAAGAGGCGCGGATCGAGGATCTCCATGCGCGCGGTGGCCCCGCGCACATCCTCGAACGGCTGATCGCGGCCTTTGTCGCCGCCGGGGCGGCACCTTCGCATTCGGCGGAGGCAGAGAAGCGCCGACAGACGGCGGCTCTCCTCGCCGTCGCGATCAACATGCCGCCGCGGACGGGCGACATGGCGGGCTGGGTGCTTGGCCGCGATCTGGTTCGCCTGCCATCGGGCTGCTGGAGGCTCGACTGGCGGCAACAGAAGACGCTGGCACGGGCCGATGCCGGGCCGTTGTGGCCCGAGGTCGGGCTGATCCTCGACGACCTGATCCTTGCCGGGCATCCCGACCGTCTCGTCCATCTTCGCTACGAGATGCTGGCCGGGCGCAACTGGCTGACGCATGAGGTCGAGCCACCTGGCCACCGGCTGCCGTCAGACCGCGTGCGGGCGGCGATCGGCGTGCCGCTGCACGATCTGCGGACCGTCGCGGCCGACCTCTTGCGCGACCGGGATCCCGCGGCCGCGCGGTTTCTCGTCGCTGGCCTGCTTGGCCATCGTAGCGCACGGGCAGGGGAGGCCTACCGGGCGATCTCTGGCGGAGAGGCCGCCGCGCTCGAATGGCAGAAGATCCGGCAGACGCTTGCAGGGGGGAAGACGGGCCGCGCGGGCGCGGGACAGGCGTGACCGCCGGCGCGACATCCTCGGCACGCCCCGGATCGAGGGCGCGCCGAGGACGGTTCGCCGGCGAGGAGAAGATGAAAAGATGCCTGAACAGGGACTGTTTCGGCCCGTAGCCTGAATGGGCTGCGATCTTGACTGTCGTGGCGCCCATGCGGGCGTCCAACGGGATACGACATCGGCGCGCCCCCTCCCGCGCCCCCTTCCTTCCGGGCCACCTTCTTCCCGAACCTGGCCCGGCCACGAAAGGCGATCACATGAACGCTTCCACCTTCATCATCGCGACGCATGTCGCACAGACCTCGGCCGAGCGTGCGGATGTCGTCTTCGCGCGTCTCGGAGCCTTCGCCCAGGACGAGGGCCGAACGCTGGCCACGATCGCGCGGCTCTGCGGCCGGCCCGAAATCGGACACCATCTCGCGGGGCTCGAGGCGCTGCACCGGGATCCGGCGGGCGACGACAGCCCGACGATCCGCGCGGCGATCGGACATCTCGAGGCGCTACACGGCATCCTGGCCGCTCTTCCGGTCGATCCCGAGGTGACAGGCCTCATGCACGAGAGCGACCACATGCTTGTGAAAGTCCTCGATACCGCGATCCGCCATGCCACCGCCCGTGTCGAAGACCATCTCCGGGCCATGCGCCACCTGTTGCACTAAACCCGGAAGGCGCGCCCGGCGGCAAGGGCCGCCGGGCGCATGTTTCATCTGGATATCGCCC
>CAYUXM010000246.1:0-4163 GCA_964448765.1 uncultured Rhodobacterales bacterium | reverse complement strand
GTTGGTGCTTTCCCCCAGAACGTAGGGGTCGGCGCCGTCGGGATACTTGGACCGCTGGTCCTCGCCCTGGAAATGGCCGCCGAAGTGGAACGGCATGAAGGCCACGCCCTCGCCGACCCGTTCGGTCACCATCGCCATGACCTTGACCTTGCCGCCCTCCGGGCCCTCGACCCAGACCTGTGCGCCGTCCCGCACGCCGAGGTTGTTGGCGTCGCGCGGGTGGATCTCGACGAACATGTCCTGCTGAAGCTCGGCCAGCCAGGGGTTGGAGCGGGTCTCGTCGCCGCCGCCCTCGTATTCGACCAGCCGGCCGGAGGTGAGGATGATCGGGTAGTCCTTGCTGAAATCCTGCTTCTGGATCGAGGCATACATCGTCGGCAGACGATAGAACTTCCGGTCCTCGTAGGTCGGGTAGTCGGCCACGAGATCGCGCCGGTTGGTGTAGAGCGGCTCGCGGTGCACCGGCACCGGGTCCGGGAAGGTCCAGACCACCGCCCGCGCCTTGGCGTTGCCGAAGGGCGCGCAGCCATGCTTGATGGCGACCCGCTGGATCCCGCCCGACAGGTCGGTCTTCCAGTTGGTCTTGGGCCCGGCCACGGCGTCGATCGCGGCGCGTTCCGCCTCGGTCAGGTCACCGTCCCAGCCAAGGTCCATCAGCATCTGCATGGTGAATTCCGGATATCCGTCCTGGATTTCCGAACCCACGCTGTAGACGCCGTCGGCCAGCAGGTTGTCGCCGTTGCGTTCCACCCCGAACCGGGCGCGGAAGGTCAGCCCGCCCTCGGCCACCGGCTTGGACATGTCGTAAAGGTTCGGCGTGCCCGGATGGCCCATCTCCGCGGTGCCCCAGCACGGCCACGGCATGCCGTAGTAGTCGCCGTCGGCCGGCCCGCCGATCGCCTGCAGCGTCGTGCGGTCGAACGTGTGCTGGTTGGCCATGTGCAGCTTGATCCGCTCCGGCGACTGGCCGGTGTAGCCCACCGTCCACATGCCGCGATTGAACTCGCGCGTCGTGTCCTCGATGTTCGGGGTCACGCCGTCGTCCTCGATCGCGATGTTGCGGAAGATCCGGTCGTGGAAGCCGAACTTCTGCGCGAGCAGCCCGATGATCTCGTGGTCGGGCTTCGATTCGAACAGCGGATCGACAACCTTCTCGCGCCACTGGATCGAGCGGTTGGAGGCGGTGACCGAGCCGTGGGTCTCGAACTGCGTGGCCGCCGGCAGCAGGTAGACGCCGTCGGTGCGGTCGTGCAGCACGGCCGAGACGGTGGGATACGGGTCGATCACGACCAGCATGTCCAGCATCTCCATCGCCTTCTTCATCTCGACCATGCGGGTCTGCGAATTCGGCGCATGCCCCCAAAGAACCATCGCCCGGACGTTGTTGGGCTGGTCGATGTTCCCGGCATCCTCGAGAATGCCGTCGATCCAGCGCGACACCGGGATCCCGGTCTCGAACATCAGGTTCTTTTCCTTGCCGTCGGCCCCGGGCATCTTGGCGAACTGGCCGTCGAGCCAGTCGAAATCCTCTTCCCAGACCCGTGCCCAGTGCTGCCAGGATCCCTTGGCGAGGCCGTAGTAGCCCGGCAGCGTGTGGCTCAGCACGCCCAGATCGGTGGCGCCCTGCACGTTGTCATGGCCGCGGAAGATGTTGGTGCCGCCGCCGGTGGTGCCCATGTTGCCCAGCGCGAGCTGCAGGATGCAGTAGGCGCGGGTGTTGTTGTTGCCGTTGGTGTGCTGGGTGCCGCCCATGCACCAGATCACCGTGCCGGGGCGGTTGTTGGCCATCGTCCGGGCCACCCGGCGCAGCTGCGAGCCCGGCGTGCCGGTCACGCGCTCGACCTCTTCGGGGGTCCAGCGGGCGACCTCTTCCTTGATCTGGTCCATCCCCCAGACGCGGGTGCGGATGAACTCCTTGTCCTCCCAGCCGTTCTCGAAGATATGCCACAGGATGCCCCAGACCAGCGCCACGTCGGTGCCGGGCCGGAACCGGACGTATTCGTCGGCATGGGCCGCGGTGCGGGTGAAGCGCGGGTCGCAGACGATCAGCGGTGCGTTGTTCTGCTCCTTGGCGCGCAGCACGTGCAAGAGCGAGACCGGATGCGCCTCGGCGGGGTTGCCGCCGATGATGAAGATCGCGCGGGAATTGTGGATGTCGTTGTAGGAATTCGTCATCGCGCCGTAGCCCCAGGTGTTGGCGACACCTGCGACCGTGGTGGAGTGACAGATCCGGGCCTGGTGATCCACGTTGTTCGTGCCCCAGTAGGCGGCGAACTTGCGGAACAGGTAGGCCTGTTCGTTGTTGTGCTTGGCCGAGCCGAGCCAGTAGACGCTGTCAGGCCCGCTTTCCTCGCGGATCTTCAGCATGCCGTCGCCGATCTCGGCGATCGCCTGCTCCCAGCTGATCCGCTTCCACTCGCCGCCCTCTTTCTTCATCGGGTACTTGAGCCGGCGCTCGCCATGGGCGTGTTCGCGCACGGCCGCGCCCTTGGCGCAATGCGCGCCGAGGTTGAACGGGCTGTCCCAGCCGGGTTCCTGCCCGACCCAGACGCCGTCCGACACTTCGGCGACCACGGTGCAGCCGACCGAGCAATGGGTGCAGACCGACTTCTTCAGCTCGATCTGGCCCATGACGGCGGTTGCGGCCTTCGCCTGGGTGACGGTGCCGCCGGTGGCGGCGATCGCGGCAAGGCCACCGATGGCCAGGCCGGAGCCGCGCAGGAAGGCGCGGCGGTCGACCGAGGCGTTCGCGGCCTCGGACAGGATACTTGCCCGCTGGGGGCGTCGCGCAACCCCGTTGGTCTTTTTCCTAAGCATGTTTCTCTCTCCCTTGCTCGCTTCGCCGCGCGGGCATCGCTTGCTTGGTGTGGCTCATGACCTCGGGCAGTCGGGCGTCACGCAACCAGTCGCCTTTGGCCGGTTCACAGGGTCCGGGCGCGCCGGGCCTTGCCGTGGTGTGGCGTTCGGGCCGGTTCAGAACCGGGCGGACGCGAAATAGGCGCGGGTATGCGCCGTGTCCTGCATCTTCTCCGATGTCAGGTCGGGGGCGCTGGCCTCCGCCTCGGTGCCGCCCGCCGCAAGTGCGACGGCCGCGGCCGGGGCGGTGGTTCCCGCCAGCCTGAGGAAGTCGCGCCGCGTGGCGCCGTCTTCCGTCTTCATGAGAGCCCTCCTCTCGGTCTTGGGGTCCGGCCGCTCGGTGCCGTGATCCCCGGGTGATGGCGGTTGCCCGCCGGTTTCGCGGGCCGCACGGCCCGCGGATCGCTGCGTCACTCTCCGCTCATCCGGAACGCCTCGACCTCGATCTCCATGAACGCGCGGCCGACGGTGCCGACCGGCGCGTAGAAGACCGAGTTCCTGGCGCCCTCCAGATCGGAGAAGAAATGCCCGGCCCAGGGGCCGATGTGGCGGTTGAAGAATTCCTTCTGCCCCGCCAGCCCGACCGGCGCGGCGAACCGCCCGGCGATCATCGCGCCCATCATCTCCATCAGGCTGGCGATGTTGTCCTCGGGTTCGAACACGGTCTCGGCGCGGGCGAGGCCGCGGCGGCTCATGTCCTGGCGCAGCAGCGCCAGCGGCTTTTCGTTGAGAAAGCCGGTCAGATAGTAGCTGGCATAGGGCAGAAGCTCGCCGCGGCCGAGGCCGATGAACAGCCGGTTGAACTCGCTTTCCGCGGCCTGCGGCTTGGTCAGCTTCGCGACCCGCGCGAGCGCCGTGATCGCCTGGCCGAGCGCGCTGTCATCCCCGGCGAGGCCGGCGGTCTGGTCCAGCAGCATCCGGTCCGGCGGGCCGGCGAGGATCAGCCCGAGATAGTTGTAGAGATCGGCCCTCAGGCGGTCTTCCTCGGCGATCTCGTGGGCGTCTGCGGCGGTCATCTCGTCCTTTCCGTCATGTCGTCTGGTCGAAGCGGAACCGCATCCGGCGCGGCGCGACGGCCGGTGCGGCGGGCGGATCGGCAGGTGGCGCGACGGCCGGTTCGGCGGGGGCCGCGGCCAGCACGGTCTCGGCCCCGTCACCGGGCTCCGGTTCCGGTTCCGCCTCCGCTGCGGCTTCGGGCACGGGGTCTGTGGCGGTGGCCGCGTCGGGCGCCTCCGCCGCTGCGGCATCGGGCGCCTCGGCCAGGTCTTCCAGCCGCGCCAGCATGCCCTTGCCGACCTGGTAGGCGG
>CAYUXM010000245.1:0-4205 GCA_964448765.1 uncultured Rhodobacterales bacterium | reverse complement strand
ATCCTGCAGGTTCGAATGAACTGTCATCCGGAAATCTCCGTCTTCTTTCCCCGGCCGACAGACTGGGCAGAAAAGCCGAAAATCCGGTTAATCGCCTCAAATACCGATCAAATGCGCGCGGAGTGGCGCTGCCGCGCGAAGCCGACGATCTCCGCCAGCAGGCCGGCGAAGCGCACGGGTGCCGGCTGCGCGCCGGTGATCCAGGGGTAGAGATCCTGATCGGCCTCGGCCAGAAGCGCGTCGAAAAGGTCCAGATCGGCCGCCGACATGCCCGCCAGCCGGGCATCGGCATAGGGGCCAAGGATCAGGTCCATCTCCTTCGTGCCGCGCCGCCACGACCGCATCGCCATGCGCTTCAGCCGGGCCTCGCGCGGTTCCGCCGTCATCAGCCGCGCGCCTCGGAGATCAGCACCCGCAACCGCTTTTCCAGCCGGCCCATGCGTTCGGCCAGGGCGCCGATCTCGGCGCGGATCTGCCGCGTCTCGTCGAGAACCGAACGCGCCGCGGCGGCGCCCGGATCCTCGGGGTCGAGCGGCCCCTCGACGCCCTCGCCCTCGCCGGTCAGGAGCCACATCAGCGACACGCCCAGCACCCCGGCCAGCATCTGCAGCTTGTTGGCGCGCGGATCGGCGCGGTCCTCTTCCCAGGATTCCAGCGTCCTGACGCGCACGCCCAGCCGTTCGGCCAGTTGCTTGCGGGTCATGCCGCGCGCTTCCCGCGCGCCCGTCACCCGGTCGCCGAAGGTCGCGGCATCGGAACTGAACCAGTCGGAATCGCTCGTGGCGTCCATAGCCTGTCCTTTCGCTTTCCTGCTTGAACGGAACTGGGCCGGACCCTAAGGGATGGGGCCGGAAACTGCAAACCGGAGCCCCGAGATGGCCTTCCTCTCCGACACGCTGGCGCGCGTGAAACCCTCGCCCACGATCGCGGTCACCAACAAGGCGCGGGAGTTGAAGGCCGCCGGCCGCGACGTCATCGGGCTGGGCGCGGGCGAGCCCGATTTCGACACGCCGCGGAACATCAAGGAGGCGGCGAAGCGGGCGATCGACGAAGGCCGGACGAAATACACCGCGGTCGACGGCATCCCCGAACTGAAGGCCGCGATCTGCGAGAAGTTCCGCCGCGAGAACGGCCTGACCTACCGGCCCGAACAGGTCACGGTCGGCACCGGCGGCAAGCAGATCCTCTACAACGCGCTGGTGGCGACGCTGAACCCCGGCGACGAGGTGATCATCCCCGCGCCCTACTGGGTCAGCTATCCCGACATGGTGCAACTGGCCGGCGGCACGCCGGTGCCGGTGGCGGCGGGGATCGGGACCGGGTTCAAGCTGACGGCGGCGGCGCTTGAGGCGGCGATCACGCCGCGCACGAAATGGTTCATCTTCAACTCGCCCTCGAACCCCACCGGCGCGGGCTACGACCGGGCGGAACTCAGGGCGCTGACCGACGTGCTGATGCGCCATCCCAATGTCTGGGTGATGTCGGACGACATGTACGAGCATCTCGTCTTCGGCGATTTCACCTTCTGCACCCCGGCCGAGGTCGAGCCGGGCCTTTACGACCGCACGCTCACCTGCAACGGCGTATCCAAGGCCTACGCGATGACGGGCTGGCGGATCGGCTACGGCGCCGGGCCGGCCGAGCTGATCCGCGCGATGGGCACGATCCAGTCGCAATCCACCTCGAACCCCTGTTCGGTCTCGCAATACGCCGCGCTGGAGGCGTTGAGCGGGCCGCAGGACTTCCTCGCGGAAAACCGCAAGGTTTTCGAGCGGCGCCGCGACCTCGTGGTAACGATGCTCAACACCGCGCCGGGCATCACCTGCCCGGTGCCGGACGGCGCGTTCTACGTCTACCCGGAAATCTCGGGCCTGATCGGCAAGACCAGCGCCGGCGGCGTGACGATCACGGATGACGAGGCCTTCGCAACCGCGCTGCTGGAAGAGGCCGGGGTGGCCGTGGTCTTCGGCGCGGCCTTCGGCCTGTCGCCCTATTTCCGCGTCAGCTACGCCACCGCCGACGCGGTGCTGGAAGAGGCCTGCCGGCGGATCGTTTCCTTCTGCGAAGCGCTCAGCTGAGCGCCGCGCCGGGCGCGGCCGGCGGCAGGGCGGGCGGCGCCATCCGCCCGCGCCAGAACCGCACCATCAGAAGGACCGAGGCCACCGCGAGCCCGACGACGAGGCCCAGCCACAGCCCCGCCCCGCCCATCCCCAGCGGGAACGCCAGCAGGTAGCTCGTCGGGATGCCGACGATCCAGTAGCTGAAGGCCGCCAGCCACATCGGCACGGCGGTGTCGCGCACCCCGCGCAACAGGCCCAGCGCCATGCACTGCATCGCGTCGAAGATCTGAAACAGCGCGCCCAGCGCCAGCAGCAGCGTGCCATAGGCGATGATCTCCGCCGCGCGCGGCTTTTCGGTGTCGAGAAACAGCGAGATGATCTGTTCGGGAAGGGTCAGGAACAGCGCCACGACGGCAAGGCCGAAGACCAGCGACATCGCGATCGCCACCACCGCCCCGTCGCGCAGGCCGAACGCGTCGCCCTCGCCCTCGGCCCGGCCGATCCGCACGGTCGCCGCGTTCGACAGGCCGAGATGAACCATGAAGGCCAGCCCCGCGACCTCGATCGCGATGCCATGGGCAGCCAGTTCCACGGTCCCGATCCAGCCCATCATCAGCGCCGAGGCCTGGAACAGCCCGCCTTCCGCCAGCCCGGTCAGGCCGATCGGCCAGCCCAGCCGCCAGACCTGCACGAAGGCCGGCCAGTCGGGCCGCCAGAACCGCGCGAAGAGCGTGAAGCGCCTGAGCGCCGGCAACAGGCCGGCATAACCCACCAGCACCGCCAGCGTCAGAAGCTGCGTCACCACCGAGGCGATGGCCGCGCCCCGCAGCCCCAGTTCCGGCGCGCCCCAGTTGCCGAAGATCAGCGCCCAGTTCACCGCGATGTTCACCGCCACGCCCGCCAGCGTCGCCCACAGCACCACGCCGGCACGTTCCAGTGCCGAGAGGTAGCTTTTCAGCACCATGACGAGAAGCGCGGGGATCATCCCGATCCCGGCGATCCGCATGTAATCCTCGGCCATTCCGGCGATCAGCGGATCCTGCCCCAGCGCCAGCAGGATCGGGCCGGACCACCAGAACACCGGGTAGACGCCAAGGCCGTAAAGGATCGACAGCCACATCCCCATCCGGGTGTCGCGCCGCACCTGCGCCTCGTCGCCCCGGCCCAGCGCGGCGGCGACCATCGGCATCACCGCGATCGCGAAGCCGGACCCGAGGATGAACAGGATGAAGAAGGACGAGGCGCCCAGCACCACCGCCGCCAGCGCATCGACCGAGTACCAGCCCAGCATCACCGTGTCGGTGACATGCAGCGCCATCTGCGCCAGATGGCTGCCGATCAGCGGCAGGCCAAGCACCATGAGGGCGCGGGCATGCCCTGCATATGTCATCCTGTCGCTCATGGCCCCCTCTAGCGCGGGCGGCGTCACGGGTCCAGCGGCGTCAGATCGGGCCGAGCATGGCCAGCGCCAGCGCCGCCACGGCCAGCCCCGCGGCCAGTTCCGCAAGCGGCAGGATCCGCGCCAGCGCGCCCTCGCCACGGTCGAGCGCGACCAGCGCGCCTTCGCGCAGCGTCGCCGCGGCCAGCGCGGCGGCGACGGTGACGACAGCCGTGCCCAGCCCCATCGCATAGGCCCCGGCGATTCCCGCCGCGTCGATCCCCATCCGCCAGGTCAGCACCAGAAGGAACAGCGACCCGGTGCAGGGCCGGATCGCCACGGCGGCCACCACCGCCGCCAGTTCGCGCGGCGAGGCGGCGCGGGCCACCGCCGCGGGGTCCGGCCCGTGGGCATGGCCGCAGCCCGGCCCGTGAACATGGCCGTGATCGTGGCCGGCCGCCGACCGGAGGCGCCAAAGCCGCCTGAGCCCGCGCAGCGCCAGCCACAGCCCGATCGCGCCGATCGCCACGGCCGAGGCCTGCATCATCCAGCGGTCGGCCATCGCGCCAAGCTGCGCGCGCGTCAGGTCGAAGACCAGCACCCCGGCATAGACCAGCACCACCGCGACGGTCGCCTGCGCAAGACTCGCCGCCAGCGCCACACCGGCCAGCCGCACCGGCCGCACCCGCCCGGCGATGCCGTAGGCGCCGATCACCAGCTTGCCATGCCCCGGCCCCGCGGCATGCGCCACCCCGTAGCCGAAGGCC
>CAYUXM010000244.1:0-4211 GCA_964448765.1 uncultured Rhodobacterales bacterium | reverse complement strand
ATGCTGTCGGAAAGCCAGGAGCGGATGCTCATGGTGCTCAAGCCCGAGATGGAGGCGGCGGCCCGCGCGATCTTCGACAAGTGGGATCTGGATTTCGCCATCGTCGGCGAAACCATCCCCGAAGACCGGTTCCTGATCCTTCATGGCAACGAGGTGAAGGCCGATCTGCCGCTGTCGCAACTGTCCAGCCAGGCCCCGGAATACGATCGGCCCTGGGTGGAACCGCCCCGCCCGGCGCCGCTGGTCGAGCCGGTGGATATCGACCCGGTCGACGGCCTGCGCGCGCTGATCGCCGCGCCCTCCTACGCCCACAAGGCCTGGGTCTGGGAGCAATACGACACGATGGTGATGGGCGACACGGTGCGCACCCCCGGCCTTGGCGCCGGCGTGGTGCGGGTGCACGGCACCGGCAAGGCGCTGGCCTTTACCTCCGACGTGACGCCGCGCTACGTGCGCGCCAACCCGGTCGAAGGCGGCAGGCAGGCGGTGGCCGAGGCCTGGCGCAACCTCGTCGCGGTCGGGGCGCGGCCGCTGGCGGCGACCGACAACCTGAATTTCGGCAACCCGGAAAAGCCCGAGATCATGGGCCAGTTCGTCGGCGCGATCCGGGGCATCGGCGAGGCCTGCCGCGCGCTCGACCTGCCGATCGTTTCGGGCAACGTCAGCCTCTACAACGAGACCGACGGCCAGGCGATCCTGCCGACGCCGACGATTGGCGCGGTCGGCCTGCTGGACAGCCTTGACGACCTGATCGGCGGGCTGCCGGCCGAGGGCGACACGGCGCTGGTGATCGGCGCGACCGCCGGCCACCTTGGCCAGTCCGCGCTTCTGGCCGAGGCCTTCGGGATCGAGGCGGGCGACGCGCCGCCGGTCGATCTTGCCGCCGAGCGCCGCAACGGCACGTTCCTTCTGGACAACCGCGCGCACCTGCGCGCGGCGACGGACCTGTCCGACGGCGGCCTCACGCTCGCCGCCTTCGAGATGGCCGAGGCCGCGGGGATCGGCATGGCGCTCGACAGCGGCGATCTCGGGCAGCTTTTCGGCGAGGACCAGGCCCGCTACCTCGTCGCCTGCGACGCGGCCGGGGCGGCGGCGCTGATCGCCGCGGCGGCGGCGGCCGGGGTGCCGGTGGCCGCGGTCGGCCGCTTCGGCGGCGACCGGGTGCGACTGGGCGCGAGCGAGGCCGCGCTGGGCGCGCTTTCGGCGGTCTACCGCGCCGCCTTCGCCGCCGCGGTGGCCTGACCCGGCCCCTTGCGGCAGCCGCGCTTCGGTTCTACCTCTTGTCGGGAACAGGACCGGAGACGCCGATGCCCATCACCGCCGGAGAGATCGAACACCTGATCCGCGAAAGCTTTCCCGATGCGAAGATCGTGGTCCAGGGGGACGACGGCCAGCATTTCGCCGCCATGGTCGAGGACGAAAGCTTTCGCGGCCTCAACCGGGTGCAGCAGCAGCGCGCCGTCTATGCCGCGCTGAAGGGCAAGATGGACGGGCCGGCGGGCGAGTTGCATGCGCTGGCGCTGACCACCAAGGCGCCGGACTGAGGCGGGCGGCGCGCGCTGCGGCCGGCAGGGGCGCCGCCCCGGCCGCCGGCCGCGACGGGCGGATGGGGACGAACCGGCCGAAACCCCGGCACGCCACCGCCGCCGCGCAGCGCGACCTTCGACATAACAGACATCTCAGGGGCTCGGAAAGGAACGCAAGGATGAGTGACACGAAAACGCTGATCGAAGAGACGGTGACCGCCAATGACGTGGTGCTCTACATGAAAGGCACCAAGACGATGCCGCAATGCGGCTTTTCCTCGCGCGTCGCCGGCGTGCTGAACTTCATGGGTGTCGAGTTCGTCGACGTGAACGTGCTCGCCGACGAGGCGGTGCGACAGGGCATCAAGGACTATTCCGACTGGCCGACGATCCCGCAGCTTTACGTCAAGGGCGAATTCGTCGGCGGCTGCGACATCATCACCGAGATGACGCTGTCGGGAGAACTCGACCAGCTGCTCGAGGCCAAGGGCGTCGCCTTCAACAAGGACGCCGCCGAACAGATCCGCGCCGCGAACGCCTGACCGGGCTCAGCTGGCCGCCGCCTCCAGCCGGGCGGCCAGCACCTCGGCCCGCGCGGCCAGTTCGACGATCCGGCCGGGGCCGGGCGCGGCCGGTTCCGCCGGCTCCGCGGCCGCGGCCGGACGGTCCGCCTCCAGCGCCTTGATCCGGCCCTCCGCGGCGCGCAGCTGGTCTTCCAGCGCCGCGGTCTTGTCGGCCAGCATCAGCGCCGACATCAGCAGCATCCGCGCCTCCGGCAGCCGGCCGATCTGCGACACCAGCGTCTGCGCCTCGGCGTCCAGCAGCGTCGCGGCGGCATGCAGGAAGTGTTCCTCGCCCTCCTGGCAGGCGACCTCGAAACTCCGCCCGCCGATGGTGATCCGCACGTCAGGCATCCGCCGCCTCCCCGATCAGTCGCCGCACCTCGCCCAGAACGCTGTCGATCTCGGCCCGTTCCATCGCCCGCACCGCCTCCAGCGCGGCCAGATCGGCCGCCATCGCGCGATCGATCGCGGCACCGGCGGCCTCGCCGGAGGTCGCGGCCTCACGCAGCGTCCTGTTGGCCTCGGTCAGTTGCTCCACCAGCGCCGTCTGGCGGGCGAGATCGGCAGCCGAACGGTCCAGCTCCTCGCCGAGTTCCGCGACCCGGCGTTCAAGCCCGGCCACGACCGTTTCCTGCTTGTCCCTGAGCGCGCCGACCCGCTCGATCAGCTGCGCCTTGGCCGCGCGTTCCGCCTCCAGCGCCGCGCGCAGCCCGGCGACCTCGTCGGCCGCCGGCGCCGCCGCGCCCGTTTCGCGCGCCTCGACCCAGCTGACGGCATCCTCGATCCTGTCCAAGGCGGCGGCAAGCCGCGCCTCATGCTCGGCGATTTCTGTCATCCGGCCTATCCCTGTTTCCCCCGGGGACGGGCCCGGCCCTGCCCCGCACCCGCACGAATCGGTTTTTCCATAAACACGGCACGATCTTACACCAACAGGCTCGCGTGACACGCCCGGTTTTTCCCGGCCCGCGACAGGTCCGGCCGCGCTTGATCTCGGCCCGTGGCCTGCTATCAAGCCGCAACGCCACCCTCCGGGGCCCGCCGCCGCCCCGACCCAGCCGAAGGATCACCGCCTTGGACATCGCCACGCTTCGCACCGCCCATCCCGATCACTGGGCGCTCGCCACGGCCATCCGCGCCCTCGCCATGGATGCGGTGCAGGCCGCCAATTCCGGCCATCCGGGGATGCCGATGGGCATGGCCGATGTCGCGACCGTGCTGTTCCGCAACCACCTGAAGTTCGATGCCGCCGCGCCGGACTGGCCCGATCGCGACCGCTTCGTCCTGTCGGCCGGGCACGGATCGATGCTGCTTTACGCGCTGCTTCACCTGACCGGCTACGAGGACATGACACTCGACCAGATCAAGGCGTTCCGGCAGTGGGGCTCGATCACGGCCGGCCATCCGGAATACGGCCATGCCAAGGGGGTGGAGACGACGACCGGCCCGCTGGGCCAGGGGCTGGCCAATGCCGTCGGCTTCGCCATCGCCGAAGAGGCGATGCGCGCCCGGTTCGGCGCGAAGATCGTCGATCACCGCACCTGGGTCATCGCCGGCGACGGCTGCCTGATGGAGGGCATCAGCCAGGAGGCGATCGGCCTGGCCGGGATGCAGAAGCTGCAAAACCTGATCGTGCTGTGGGACAACAACGACATCTCGATCGACGGCCGGATCGGCCTTGCCGACATCACCGACCAGCGCGCGCGCTTCGCCGCCTCGGGCTGGACGGTGCTGTCCTGCGACGGCCACGATCCCGAGGATATCGACCGCGCGCTGAGCGCCGCGACGGCGGCCGACGGCCCGGTGCTGGTCGATTGCAAGACCCATATCGGCTTCGGCAGCCCGAAGAAGCAGGACACCGCCGGCGCGCATGGCTCGCCGCTGGGCCCCGACGAGATCGCGGCCACCCGCGCCGTTTACGGCTGGACCCACGGCCCCTTCGAGATTCCCGCCGAGATCAAGGCCCGCTGGGAAGAGATCGGCCGCCAGGGCGCCACCGCCCGCGCCGCGTGGGAGGCGCGGCTGGCCGCGCTGACCGGCGCGCGGCGCGCCGAGTTCGACCGGCGAATGGCCGGCGAGGCGCCGCGGCGGCTGGCCTCGACGATCCGGGCGCTGAAGAAACAGG
>CAYUXM010000243.1:0-4269 GCA_964448765.1 uncultured Rhodobacterales bacterium | reverse complement strand
TTCTCGCCAAGGAGGGGCTGGTGATCCTGCGCCCGTCGCGCAGCCCGATCGTCGCGAACCCGAGCCTGCAGGAAATCACCGACAGCATCGAGGTGTTGGCCTGCCTCGAACTGAAATCGGCGCAGCTGGCCTGCGAACGGGCCACCGACGAGGAGTTGCGGCAGATCCAGGCGATCCAGCAGCACATGGAGGCGGTCTACGACACGATCGACCCGATCGACGTGTTCGAGATCGACATGGGCTTTCACCTTGCAATCGCGCGGGCCTCGCACAATCCCTCGATGGCGGAAACCCATCAGGCCTACCTGTCGCGGCTGTGGCGCGCGCGCTACCTGTCGGCGATCCGCAAACGCTCGCGCGATCGGGTGCTGAGCCAGCATCGCGCGATCGTCGACGGGCTTCTGGCCCGCGACCCCGAACAGGTGACCCGCGAACTGGGCAGCCATCTCGAACACCTGGCGATCAACGTGCGCCACCGGTTCGAGGAGGATGGCCTGTTGCCCGAAGCGGTCTGATCGGTCAGGTATCGGCCGGAACCCACCCCAGAACGGAAGAGATCACCGGATGAAACTGTTGCGATACGGCCCCGCCGGGGCGGAAAAGACCGGGATGCTGGACGCCGGGGGCACCGTCCGCGACCTGAGCGGCCACGTGCCGATGCTGGCCGGCGCGGCGGTGTCGATCGAGGCGCTGGAGCGGCTGCGCGCGATCGATCCCGCGTCGCTGCCCGCGGTCGCGGACCCGGGCCGGATCGGCGCCTGCCTCGCCTCGGTGCCGAACTTCTTCTGCATCGGCCTGAACTATGCCAAGCACGCGGCCGAGACCGGGGCCGAACCGCCGAAGGAGCCGATCATCTTTTCCAAGGCCACCTCGGCCCTGTCGGGCCCGTTCGATCCCGTGGTGATCCCGCGCGGGTCGGAAAAGACCGACTGGGAGGTGGAACTGGGCGTCGTGATCGGGCGCGAGACCTCCTACGTGTCCGAGGCCGACGCGCTGGATCACGTGGCCGGATACTGCACGATCAACGACATGTCCGAGCGCGCGTTCCAGATCGAACGCGGCGGCCAGTGGATCAAGGGCAAGTCGGCGCCGACCTTCGGCCCGGTCGGCCCGTGGTTCGTGACCGCCGACGAGGTGCCCGATCCGCAGGCGCTGCGCCTGTCGCTCGACCTCAACGGCGAGACGGTGCAGGACAGCGACACCTCCGACATGATCTTCTCGGTGCGCGAGATCGTCAGCTACATGAGCCGGTTCATGAAGCTGGTTCCCGGCGACATCATCGCGACCGGCACGCCCGCCGGCGTCGGCATGGGGATGAAGCCGCAACGCTTCCTGCGCCCCGGCGACGTGATGACGGTGCGGGTCGAGGGGCTGGGCGAACAGCGGCAGGAGGCCGTTGCCGCCGGCTGACGCCCGCGAAAGCGGCACGGACGATCCGGAAGCGATGGGCGGCGGGGCGAAAGCCTTGGCCGCCGCATCATCCCTATGGAACGGCACAGGGCAATACACTAGCCTTTCGGGCCAATGGCCGGGCCAATCCGGCCGCCAACAGGGAACAGAGGCCACCATGAACAAGACCTTATCCGCCACCGCCTGCCTGCTGCTGATGACTGCCCCCGCCGCGCTTGCCGGTGCGCATGGCGACTGCGCCGCGGGCAAGACCCTCGAGGACGGGGTGCTGACCGTGGCCACGGGCAACCCCGCCTATTACCCCTGGGTGCTGGACGACGCGCCCGAAAGCGGCGAGGGCTTCGAGGCCGCCGTGGCCTACGCGATTGCCGCCGAGATGGGGTTCGAGGGCGAGGCGGTGCGCTGGGTGCGCACCTCGTTCGACGAGGCGATCCAGCCCGGCGCCAAGAATTTCGATTTCAACCTGCAACAGTACTCGATCACGCCGGAACGCGAGCAGATGGTCGATTTCTCGCTGCCCTACTACACCTCGGCGATGGCGGTGCTGACCACGCAGGCGGTGATCGACGCGGGCGCCGAACCGACGGTCGAAAGCCTGCGCGGCCTCGTCTGGGGCGCGGATGCGAACACCACCGCCGTGCCGATGCTGGCCGAGATCGTGCAGCCCGAGCGTGACCCGCTGCTCTATGGCGACAATGCCGACGTGACGGCGGCGATGCAGGCTGGCCAGATCGACGCGGCGCTGTTCGACCTGCCGACCGCGCTCTACCTCTCGGCGGTCGTGGTCGATGGCGGCGCCCTGCTGGGCCAGTTCCCGGCCGACCGGTCGGAAAACCCCGACCAGTTCGGGCTCTTGATGGAAGAGGGCAACCCGCTGCGCGACTGCGTGGACGCCGCGATCACCGCGTTGACCGACAGCGGCCGGCTGGCCGAGATCGAGGCGGAGTGGCTGCAGCAGGCGACCGGGGTTCCGGTGATCGAGTAGCATGCCGAACCCGGACCAAGGCGGCGCCGCGGCCCTGCCCGCGGCGCCCACCCGGCGCGAGATTCACGAGGCCCGGCTGCGCCGCCGTTCCGGCGCGATCGCCGCCGGGTCCACCCTTTTCGTGATCGCCGCGATCGTCGTGCTGGTGCCGATGGCGCCGGGCTGGGAGGCGGTGCGGCGCAGCTTCTTCAACGCCGAGGTGTTCCGGAAGACCTTTCCGGGGCTGCTGGAGGCGTTTCTCGTCGATGTCGCGATCTTCCTGTGGTGCGCCCCGGCGATCGCCCTTCTGGGCCTTGTCATCGCGCTGTGCCGCGATGTCCGCGCGCCCGCGCTGTTCCCGCTGCGGCTGTTCGGCGCGCTTTACACGGACGTGTTCCGCGGCCTGCCCGTCGTTCTCGTCGTCTACCTGATCGGCTTCGGCATTCCCGGCCTCGGCCTGCCGCGGCCGTGGAACTCGCCCTATATCTGGGGGTCGCTGGCGCTGATCCTCGTCTATGCCGCCTATGTGGCCGAGGTGATCCGCTCCGGCATCGATTCGATCCACGCAAGCCAGCGTTCGGCGGCGGCGTCGCTGGGCCTGTCGGAGGCCGACACGATGCGCTACGTCGTGCTGCCGCAGGCGATCCGCAACGTCGCCCCGGCGAACATGAACCTGTTCATCGCGCTGCAGAAGGATGTCGCGCTGCTCAGCTTCATCGGCCCGGTGGAAATCTTCCGGCAGGCCGGGGTCTACAAGTCGCTTCTGGCGAATTTCACCCCTTACGTCGGCGCGGCGCTGATCTTCCTCGCCATCACGATCCCGGCGACGCGCTATGCCGATTATCTTCTGCACCGGCAGCGGCGGCGGCAAAGCTGATGGCGAAGCTTGTCTTGCAGGACGTGCGCAAGCGGTTCGGCCAGAACCTTGTGCTGGACGGCATCGAGCTGACCGTGTCCGAGGGCGAGATGGTCTGCCTGATCGGCGCGTCGGGGTCGGGCAAGTCGACGCTCTTGCGCTGCATCAACCTGCTGGAGCCGATCGACGACGGCACGATCCATCTGGACGGCGTGGACATCAGCGAACCGGGATATGACCCGCAAGCGGTGCGCACCCGGATCGGCATCGTGTTCCAGTCGTTCAACCTGTTTCCGCACATGACGGCGGCGCAGAACGTCATGCTGGCGCCGCGCCGGGTGCTGGGCCGGCGGCCCGACGAGATGGCCGGCCCGGTCGAGGCGCTGTTCGACCGGTTCGGCCTGAAGAACCGGATGGGCCATTATCCCGACCAGCTGTCGGGCGGCCAGCAGCAGCGGGTGGCGATCATCCGCGCGCTGGCGATGTCGCCCGAGATCATGCTGTTCGACGAGATCACCAGCGCGCTCGATCCCGAACTGGTGGGCGAGGTGCTGGACGTGCTGCGGCAGTTGCGGGCGGAAGGCATGACGATGGTGCTGGCCACGCACGAGATGGGGTTCGCGCGGGAACTGGCCGATACCGTCTGCTTTCTCGACGGCGGCCGGATCCTCGAACGGGCGCCGCCGGCGGTGCTGTTTTCGCAACCGCGCGCCGAACGCACCCGCGCCTTCCTGTCCCGCGTTCTCTGAGCGGAAGACCGCCGCGGCGGGGCCCGTAAGCGGCGCGACGGCGCCCGCGCGAAATCCTGGGAGGGGCTTTGCTGCACAAATCCTGTGAGGGATTCATCTCGTGAATCCAGTGCGGTAGCTGGGGTGCATGAGCAGACCCACATCCCCGACCTACAGGACCAGGAACTGGCCGGCCTACAATGAAGCGCTCAAGCGCCGGGGCTCGCTGACGATCTGGTTCGACCCCGAGATGAGTTGGGAGGCCGCGCCGACAGGCAGGCGTGGCCGCCAGCAGACCTATAGTGATACCG
>CAYUXM010000242.1:1608-4318 GCA_964448765.1 uncultured Rhodobacterales bacterium | reverse complement strand
CCCGCCGCCGACCACAGCGAAAAGGCCGGCTACTTCTGCGAGATCGACTCCGACGGCAAGGCCGCAGTCGTATCCGCAGCGACAACCCTGCCGCTCGGCGTCATCGTCGAGGGCCAGACCACCGACGGCCTCGACACGGTCGCGTGCAGCAACTTCGGCGGCACCGTCCTGGTCAAGCTCGAAGGCGCCGTCAGCGCCGGAGACAGGCTCGAACTCACCGCCGACGGCGATGTCATCGAGGATTCCGGCAGCGGAGCCCGCGTCATCGTCGCCCAGGCCCTCGAGGACGGCGCCGCAACCGAACTGATCGAGGCTGTTCTCATCAGCCCGATCGCACTCAGCTAACCGAAAGGAGAACAAACCATGCCTAGCAACATTGCAACAGCAAGCTACAACCCGACCCTCACGAACTACGCCCAGGGCATCGCCCCGGACCTGTCTTCGGGAGTGGCCGACTTCATCGCTCCCCGCGTGATCGTGCCCGCTGGAACCGGCTACTACAAGGAGATCGATTCGAAGGATGCGATGCAGAGGTACATCACCAAGCGCGCCCTCGGCGGCCCGGCGAAGCGCATCGGCTTCAGCAGCGACGACAAGACCTTCAACTGCCTGCCCAACGCGCTCGAGATCGGCGTCGACGACGCCGAGCGCGACGCGGCCGGCGATGTCGGCAACGCGCAGCAGAGTCTGGTCGAGTCCAAGATCATGACCCTGATCAGCAACGCCAACATCGCCCGCGAGATCGAGGTGGTCGGGGTCGTCTCCGCGCTTACGGCCGTCAGCGGTCGCGGAACCTGGTCCGACGCGGACGCCGACCCGATCGAGGAGCTCGCCGAGACCATCGAGGAGATCGCCGTCAACGGCCAGATGCCCAACCGCATCGTTTTCGGAGTGACCGCCTGGCGGATCCTGCGCAACCACCCCAAGGTGATCGCGCGCATGCCCGGCGCCGATGTCGCCTCGCTCACCCGCGACAAGCTGATCTCCATGCTCGACTACGACATGGATATCCGCGTCGCCTCCATGGCGGCCGACGCCGCCAAGCGCGGCAAGACCAAGGATGCCGGCTTCATCACCGGCGCCAGCGTCTATGTCTTCCGGGGCGACGACAACCCGACCCAGTTCGACGCCTCGGCGGTCAAGACCTTCAGCACCACCGCCACCGGCGTGGGCGGCGTGTCCGAATACCGCGACAACAGTTGCCGGTCGGACATCTACGCGCTGGACTGGTCGCAGGACATCAAGGTCACGGCCTCGGCGATGATCAAGAAGCTCGCCATCAACTGAACAACCCGGGGCGGCCCCGGGCATACGGGGCCGCACCCATATAAGGAGAAAGACCAATGAAGAAATGGAACCAATTCACGCTCGCGGCCATGATCGTGCTGATCCTGTCGCTGGCGGTGTGCGCCCTGGCGCTCACGCCCGTGCGCAAGACGATCACGCTGTCTGGAGGCAGCGGAAGCTGGACGAACGACGCGAACTACAAGGTCTACAAGCTCAAGGTCGTGCAGTTCAACGGCGGCCTGCCGGCTGCGGCCACGCCGAACGTCAAGCATGTGGCCGGCACCGTCACCAACACGGTCGGCACCGTCACGCTCTCGAGCGGCGCGGGCACTTTCGCCAACACGAACACCACGTATGTGTTCAACGGCGACATGCTCCTGATCGACGGCAGCGTCACCAACGACATGTCGGTGCAGTTCATTCTGGAGGCGTATCCCGAGTAGCCGCCAAACCGGAACTCCCGCTGCGGCGGGGGTTCCAATCCTTGGACAAGGGCTTTGAACTTTTGTCCAAGGCTTGGAACCAGTAAGGGCGGGCCTCGCGGCCGCCGAACCGGAGAGAGACGATGTATGTGACACAGACCGAAATCCTGGCGGAGATCCCGACCGCCTCCCTGCTGGAGGCGCTCGACGACGACGGCGACGGCGTGGCCGACGCGAATGTCTGGAACTCGGTCGCCCAGAGCGCCTCGCTGGAGGTCGCCGCCCGCCTCGCGCCGGTGGCCGACCTGCCCGATCCGACGCTCGAGACCGCGCCCGCCACGCAGGTCGGCAGCCAGGCCGTCGCCGACGGCGCCTCCGAGGCCGTGGTCGACCTCTCGGCCTTCGGCTTCACGGCCACGCCCCGCATTTCCGCAAGCGTCCGCAAGCCCGACGCCGCATCGCCGAACATCATCGGCACGATCCACAGTGCAACGGCCGACGGCTTTTCCGTCTCGCTATCGGGGGCGGTGCCGGGCAGCGGATACTCGCTCGACTGGTACGCCACCGCCGCGCAGAGCTCCGCCGCCGGGGACGGCGAAGTCCCGTATGTTGCCCGCGCGGCCTGCCGCGTCTTCGTGCTCGAAAAGCTCTGGCAGCGGCGCGGCATGGGCGAGAAGAACCCCTGGAGCGCGCAGGCGGAAATGTGGCGCACGAAGCTCGACCGGATCGGGCGCGGCGAGGAGCCGCTCCAGGCTTCGGCGCAGCCCGTGCCGGACATACCGGCCCCGACACGCAATTTCGAACGAAGCGACCAGGACGGCATATAGATAGTAAGGGCGGGCCTTGTGTCCGCCTTATCATAGGAGATAGTAAATGGCAGAAGAAAAAGGAAAAAGCAAAGCGAAGCCCGAACCGCTCGGCCCCAGGCCCAGGGTGGAGATCTGCAAAAAATGCGGCGGCCTCGGCAGCGTGCCGATGAACGGCAAAAAGTACAACCGCAA
>CAYUXM010000242.1:0-1508 GCA_964448765.1 uncultured Rhodobacterales bacterium | reverse complement strand
ATGCGCGCCGACCTCGACTCCTGGGTGAGCGCCCAGGGCGGCAAGTGCTTCACCGCCAAGGACCCGCTCGATGTGCTCACGCTCCTGGCCGAGACGCCCTCCGGCTTCCGCGTGATCCTGCACCTCGACGGCGACCGCAACCAGCAGCCCGACATGCCCGCGCCGGTGCCGCTCTACACCCTCAAGGTTCAGGTCTCGGCCAACATGGGCCTGTCCAGCCGCGCCGACCTGGCCGTCAGCCAGGCCACCGCCAACCGCCCCGCGCTGCTGCGCCTGGTCGGGCTGGTCCGCAAACGCGTCATGAGCTGGCGGCTGCCGGAGGCGAGCGTCCACAAAGGGAGGGTCTACTACGACGGCTTCGGCCCCGTCACCCTGCCGGACGGCCTTCCGCTGGCGGCATACGAAATAGATTTCCACTTCCGCGCCGTGATGACGGCGGCGGAGGAGACCGTAGCAATAACACTGGACTAAAGTAAGGGCGGGCCTCGTGTCCGCCCGCAGACAGGAGAAGAAAAATGGCATACACATTCGGAGCAGAAGACATCCTCGCGGCCTGCGGCGTGACCGCCGCCGACTTCGAGGTGCAGGAGAGCGCCGCCGACGAAACGCAGGAGAGCGCCGTAACCCCGGACAACGACGGCGCCTTCGTCGCCGCCAGCGAGCACCAGCACAACGAAACCACCGAGAAGACCTTCACCCTCAAGGCCAAGAACCCCGACGGCGCCACCGCCGCCTTCACGCTTGGCGGGGCCGGAACCGTCGGCGTCGTGATCACCCGCGCGGTCGCCCGCCAGGTCAACAACGACAACGCCACCCTTCAGGTCACCGCGCATGTCCATGGCGACGGCGCGGCCGACGACCACGCCGCCGCCCCGCTCGCCCAGGCCGTCACCACCCCCAGCCTCGGCTTCGGCGTGCTGGCCGTGCAGCTCGGCGGCACCCTCGCCGACTGCCAGAGCAGCGAGATCACCTGGCAGTGCGAGCACATCGACAAGCAGAACAACCAGGGCGACCACCTGGTCGGCGCCTCCACCGGCCTGCGCGTCGAGTGCCAGGAGGAGTATGTCGACGGCGGCTCGGACATCACCGTCCCCAGCCCCTGGAAGCAGGACAGCCAGAACAAGCGGACCGTCAACAACGACTTCTACACCCGCACCGTCCGCGCCCACAAGTTCGCAGTCTAAAGGAGACGCCATGAAACGCACCTGCATGCTCCTTGCAACGCTGCTTGCAGCCGCCGCGCAGACCGTCCGCGCGGACGGCACCCTGCCGCTGCGCAGCCCCGTCCTCCAGACCGACCTCGACGGCGGCGGCCACTCCGTCACCAACCTCAACTCGCTTACGGCCACCGGCACGGTCGAGGCCGCCGCGATCACCATCGGCGGGGTCAACCTGACCGCGATCTACCAGCCGCTCGACGCCACGCTCACAAGCCTGGCAGGCGGGACGATCGGCGAGGACCTCGACAACACCGCCTACCCCTGGGCCGACAACGAGGTCAGCGACAC
>CAYUXM010000241.1:0-4374 GCA_964448765.1 uncultured Rhodobacterales bacterium | reverse complement strand
GCCCGCCGGCGGGCACCGGCTGCGGCGGCTATGTCGTCGGCCAGACCGTCAAGCTGTTGAAACAGCATCACATGCTCGAAGACACCGACGTGGTGATCTTCGACGTGCTGGGCGACGTGGTCTGCGGCGGTTTCGCCGCGCCGCTTCAGCATGCCGACCGCGCGGTGATCGTCACCGCCAACGATTTCGACTCGATCTACGCGATGAACCGGATCATCGCGGCGGTGCAGGCGAAATCGGGCAACTACAAGGTCCGGCTGGCCGGCTGCGTCGCCAACCGCTCGCGCGAGACCGACGAGGTCGACCGCTACTGCGCGCGCGTCGGCTTCGACCGGATCGCCCACATGCCCGATCTCGACGCGATCCGCCGCTCGCGGCTGAAGAAGAAGACGCTGTTCGAGATGGACAGCGACCCCGAGATCGAGGCGGTGCGGGCCGAATATGTCCGCCTGGCCCAGAAGCTGTGGAACGGGACCGAGCCGCTGGCCCCCGATCCGCTGCCCGACCGCGAGATCTTCGAGTTGCTGGGATTCGACTGATGGCCTACGAGACGACCCGCGCCCGCGTCGAAACCTATTTCGACCGCACCGCGACCCGCACCTGGGAACAGCTGACCAGCGACGCGCCGGTCAGCCGGATCCGCGAGACGGTGCGCCGCGGCCGGGCCGAGATGCGCGCGCGGCTGCTGGCGCAGTTGCCCGAAGACCTGCGCGGCGCGCGGGTGCTGGATGCCGGCTGCGGCACAGGGCAGATGACCGCCGAACTGGCGGCGCGCGGCGCCGAGGTGGTGGCGGTGGATATCTCGCCCAGCCTGATCGACATCGCCCGCGCCCGGCTGGGGCCGGATCTGGCGCGGCGGGTGCGCTTCGTCGCCGGCGACATGCTGGATGGCGACCTTGGTTCCTTCGACGACGCGATCGCGATGGACAGCCTGATCTACTACGACGCGGCCGACCTTCAGGCCGCGCTGTCGGGGCTGGCGGCGCGGGTGCGCGGCCGGGTGCTGTTCACCGTCGCGCCGCGCACCGGGCTTTTGATGGCGATGTGGTATGCCGGCAAGCTGTTCCCGCGCTCCGACCGGTCGCCGGTGATGGTGCCGCAGGCGCCCGCCGCGCTGGCGCGGCGGCTGGCGGGGACGGCGGCGCTGCGCGATCTCGGCGCGGTGCGCTCGGGCTTTTACATCAGCCATGCGCTGGAGGTGCGGGCATGAGCGCAAGGGGCCAGTCGCTTGCGCGGATCACGACGCGCATCCTGCCCTTCGCGGATGCGGCGAGCGAGGGGCTGCCGCTGGGCCAGCTTCTGCGGCTGTCGCTGTTCCAGGTCACCGTCGCGATGGCCACGGTCCTGCTGCTGGGCACGCTGAACCGGGTGATGATCGTCGAGCTTTCGGTGCCGGCGATGATCGTCGCGGTGATGATCGCGCTGCCGGTGCTGTCGGCGCCGTTCCGGGCGCTGCTGGGCTTCCGGTCCGACAGTTATCGCAGCGCGATCGGCTGGAAGCGGGTGCCGTTTTTGTGGTTCGGCTCGCTGTGGCAGTTCGGCGGGCTGGCGCTGATGCCTTTCGCGCTGCTGGTGCTGGGCGGCGACACCGCCTATGACATCCCCTTCGCGGGCGAGGTGCTGGCGGCGCTGGCTTTCCTGATGACCGGGCTGGGGCTGCACATGACCCAGACCGCGGGCCTCGCGCTGGCCTCCGACCGGGCGACGGATGAAACCCGGCCCCGCGTCGTCGCGCTGCTTTACGTGATGTTCCTGATCGGCATGGGTGTCTCGGCGCTGATCTTCGGCGCGCTTCTGTCGGATTTCTCGAACCTCGGACTGGTGCGGGTGGTGCAGGGCGCGGCGGTGGCCGGGCTGCTTTTGAACCTCGTGGCGCTGTGGCGGCAGGAAAGCGTGCGGCCGATGTCGCGCGCCGAACGCGAGGCGCCGGGGCCGCGCTTTGCCGAGGCCTGGGCGGATTTCGCCGCCGGCGGGCGGGCCGGCCGGCTGTTGCTGGTCGTGTTCCTGGGCACCATGGCCTTCAACATGCAGGACGTGCTGCTGGAACCCTATGGCGGCGAGATCCTCGGCCTGTCGGTCGCGGCCACGACGCGGCTGACGGCGGCCTGGGCGCTGGGCGCCTTCGCCGGCTTCGCCTTCGCGGCGCGGCGACTGGCGCGCGGGTCGGATTGCCACCGGCTGGCCGGGGCGGGGCTGGTGATCGGGCTTTGGGCCTTCTCGCTGGTGATCTTCGCCGCGCCCTTCGGCTCGGCGGCGCTGTTCTTCGCCGGCGCGGCGATGATCGGGCTGGGCGGCGGCATCTTCGCGGTCGCCACGCTGACCGCGGCGATGCAGATGCCGGTGGCCGGGGCGGCGGGTCGCGGGCTGGCGATCGGCGCCTGGGGCGCGGCGCAGGCCACCGCGGCGGGGCTGGCCATCGCGCTGGGCGGGGTGCTGCGCGACGCGGTCGGCATGGTCGCGATGTCGGGCCAGCTGGGCGTCGCGCTGGCCGATCCGGCGACCGGATATTCCTTCGTCTATCACCTCGAGATCGCCCTGATCTTCTTCACCCTCATCGCGCTCGGTCCCCTGGTCCGGGTCGGGCGCACCACCCTCCGGCCCACGGGGGAGTCCGCGCGGATCGGCCTGGCCGATTTCCCGACGTGACGCGCGGGCCAAGGAAAAGGAACACGCCATGACCCAAACCTTTTTCGGCCAGTTCGACCTTGCCAGCCTCACGCTGTGGCTGTTCTGGATCTTCTTCGCGCTGCTGATCGTCTACCTGCAGCGCGAGAACATGCGCGAGGGCTATCCGCTTGTCGACGACGATGGCAACGAGGCCGCGAACCAGGGCCCGTTCCCGGTGCCCGACGACAAGACGTTCAAGCTGCCGCATGGCCGCGGCACCGTCACCGTGCCGTCGGGCCAGACGCCGGAGCGCAGCGACATCGCGCTGGCGCGCACCGCGAAGGTCAACGGCTTCCCGATGGTGCCCACCGGCAACCCGCTGGTCGATGGTGTCGGCCCGGCCTCCTGGGCGCCGCGGCGCGACCTGCCGGAACTGGACGGCAAGGGCCATCCGAAGATCGTGCCGCTGCGCGCGGCCGAAGGCTTCCACGTCTCCGCCGGGCGCGACCCGCGCGGCCTGCCGGTGATCGCCGGCGACGGAACGGCGGTGGGCACGATCACCGACATGTGGATCGACGAGCCCGAGCAGATGGTCCGCTACCTCGAATTCCAGCTCGACGCGGACTGGGGCGAGGGCAAGCGGCTGGTGCCGCTGCCGCTGGCGCGGATCAAGAAGGACGGCGTGAGGATCCACTCGATCTATGCCGAGCACTTCCGCGACGTGCCGCGCAACGCCTCCGACACGCAGGTGACGCTGCTCGAGGAGGACAAGATCAGCGCCTATTACGCCGGCGGCAAGCTTTACGCCTCGGCCGACCGGCTCGAACCGCAGCTTTGAGAAGGGGAACCGGGCCATGAGCCACGACGATTTCGCCGTCGAACCGGTCCGCGGCCTGCCCGAGCGGCCGCCCGAGGACGAAAGGATCCTGTGGCAGGGCCGCCCGGCGGTCTGGGCGCTGGCGCGCTCGTCGCTGCTGCTGCCCTGGGTCGCGGCCTATTTCGTGGCGCTGGCGCTGTGGCGCTTCGGCTCGATCATCGACATCGTGCCGCTGGGCCGGGCGGTTGCGCTGTCGATGCCGTTCATCGTGCTGGGCGCGGTCGCCTGCGCGCTGTTGTGGCTGATCGCCTTCGTGCAGGCCCGCGCCACCGTCTACACGCTGACCGACAAGCGGGTGGCGATGCGCGTCGGCGCGGCGCTGACGGTGACGCTGAACCTGCCCTACACGCGGATCGACGCGGCCGATCTGGACCTGCGCCGCGACGGCACCGGCACGATCGCGCTGACGCTGCAGGACAAGGTGCAGGTCGGCTATCTGGTGCTGTGGCCGCATGTCCGGCCGTGGCGCGCGCCGACGCGGCCGGCGCTGCGCTGCATCCCCGATGCCGAACGCGTGGCCCGGATGCTCGCCGAGGCGGCGGAGGCGCGGGTGAGCGTGCCGCAGGTCGCGCCGAAACCCGCCGCGCCGGCGACGGCGCTGGCGGCGGAATAACGAAACCGAGAGGGAAGGGAGACCGACGACATGGGACGCGTCATGCACTCCACCAGCCGGCCCCGCACGGGCCAGGACGAGATGATCCCGAAGGTTCTGTTGCGCGCGATGGCGGCGATGGTCGTCGCGGCGCTGGCGATCGTGACCTATGCGCGGGTGATGGACCTGCCGGTCGCCGCCACGCCCGATGCCTCGCCGATCCTGGCCGAGCGGGTGGTCTACCTGAAAACCGAGGATCTGAGCGGCAGCGTGACGGTGCGCGACGCCGCGACCGGCG
>CAYUXM010000240.1:0-4380 GCA_964448765.1 uncultured Rhodobacterales bacterium | reverse complement strand
TCTCGCCCCAGCCGGTATGGGTGCCGTCGGTGACGGAGACGAACAGGTTCTCGCCGCCCGTGATCTCGCCACGGCTGATCCGCAGCGGGAACCGCTTTTTCAGATAGAGAGTGCGGAACTCGATCTTCATGCCTTTGCCCCCGTCAGGCCGCCCAGGAAACTGGTCAGGTTCGCCCCCAGCGCGTCCGAGACATAGCCGCCTTCCTGCACCACGACGAGCGGCAGGCCGGTGGCCGCGATCGCCGCCGCGATCCGGGCGAAACCTTGGGTGGTGACGGCGAGGCCCCTGAACGGGTCGTCGACATGGGCATCGAGGCCCAGCGCCACCACGATCACCTCGGCGCCGAAATCGCCGATCCGGGTCAGCGCCCTGTCGAGCGTCGCGAGGTAGGTGTCATCGCCGGTGCCGCGCGGCAGGGGCAGGTTGAGGTTCGCGCCCAGCCCCGGCCCCTCGCCGCGTTCCTGCGCATGGCCCCAGAAGAACGGGTAGAACCGCGCCGGATCGGCATGGATCGACACGGTCAGCACGTCGCCCCGCGCGTAGAAGATGCCCTGCGTGCCGTTGCCGTGATGCACGTCGATATCCAGCACGGCGGGGCGCAGCCCCCCGTCCAGCAGCGCCTGCGCGGCGATGGCGGCGTTGTTGAGGAAACAGAACCCCCCGGCGAGATCGGCGAAGGCGTGATGGCCCGGCGGGCGGCACAGCGCATAGGCCGCCCGATCCCCCGCCGCCACGGCCCCGGCGGCGGCCAGCGCGGTTTGCGCCGACCAGTAGGCGGCCTGCCAGGTCTCGGCGGAGATCGGGCAGGCGGTATCGGCCTGATGATAGCCCGCCTGCCCCACGGCCGAAAGCGGATAGCCATCGGTCCGGTTGGCCGGGTGGATGTTGGGGATCACCTCGTCCCCCGCGCCCTCGATCCGGCGCCAGCGCGCGTGGATCGTGCGCAGGAAGGTCAGGTATTCCGCCGTGTGAACCGCGGCGACCGGGCCGAGGCCGCGATCCTCTGGCGCGGCGAAGCGCAGGCCCGCCGCCTCCGCCCCGGCCCGCAGGATATCGACGCGGGCCGGCACCTCGGGGTTCGGCAGCAGCGCGCCGTTGGCCATGAAATGCCGCGGGTCATGCGCGGCCTGGCGCGGATCGAGAAAGGCGTGCATCACGGGCCTCGCATCAGGGTGTCGAAGGCGTCGCCGCCCAGAAGAAGCGTTCGGTCACGGTCGACCCGGTCGAAGCCGAGCCGGTCGTAGAAGGCCAGCGCATCGGCATTCTCGGCATAGACCGACAGCTTGAGAAACCCGGCGCCCCAGCGCCCGGCCCCGAACCGCGCGACATGGGACAACAGCCGCCGGCCCAGCCCGGTGCCGCGCCGGTCGTCGGATACCCAGAGATCCGAGACATAGACACCGGCCATGCCGCGGGTCGTCGAAAACAGCGGCGAGACCAGCGCCGCCGCCTCCGGCCCCGGCCCGGCGAGGAAACCATGGGCGGCGGGCGCGGGGCCGGTGCAGGCGCGGTCCAATGCCGCCACGTCGGCGCGATGCGCGTCGCCCAGATCGCCCGACAGGCGGCACAGCGCGCGGTGCAGGGCCGGCATGTCCTCCGGTCCGGCCGGTCTGATCGCGGGCGCGTCCATCTCAGAAGGCCGTTCGCTCGGCGCCCTTCAGGCCCAGCATCGCGCGCGCCTCGTCGGGCGTGGCGACGCTGCGGCCCATCCCCTCGACCAGCGCGCGGATCTTTTCCACCTGCTCTGCGTTCGATTTGGCCAGCACCCCGCGAGAGATGTAAAGGCTGTCCTCCAGTCCGACCCGCACATGCCCGCCCATCGCCGCCGACATGACGGCCAGCGGGATCTGCGCCCGCCCCGCCGCGAGGACGGAAAACTGGTAGTCCTCGCCGAAATACTTGTCGGCCAGCCGCTTCATGTGGGTCAGCGTCTCGGGCTCCGGCGCCATGCCGCCCAGAACGCCGAAGACGAATTGCAGGAAGATCGGCGTCTCGACCAGTCCGCGATCGACGAAATGCTTCAGCATCGTCAGGTGCCCGGTGTCGTAGCATTCGAATTCGAACCGCGCGCCGCGGTCGCGGCCCATCCGGGTCAGCACCGCCGCGATGTCGCGCGGGGTGTTCTTGAACACGAGGTCGTCGGTGTTTTCCAGAAACGGCCTTTCCCAGTCGAACGTCCAGTCCGAATAGCGCGCCGCCATCGGGTAGAGCGCGAAGTTCATCGTGCCCATGTTGAGCGAGCACATCTCGGGTTCCGCCCGCATCGGCCCGGCAAGCCGCTGGTCGAGCGTCATGATCGCGCTGCCGCCGGTCGACAGGTTCACGATCGCGTCGCTGCGCGCCTTGATCGCGGGCAGGAAGGCCATGAAGTGATCGGCGCTGGCCGAAGGGCGGCCATCCGCGGGATCGCGGGCGTGCAGATGCAGGATCGCCGCGCCGGCCTCGGCCGCGCCAACCGCCTGATCGGCGATGTCCTCCGCCCGGTAGGGCAGCGCGTCGGACATCGTCGGCGTGTGGATCGACCCGGTGACGGCACAGGTGATGACGATCTTCGACACTAGAGCCCGGCCTCCTCGGTGAACCGGTCGAGCGACCGGGTCAGCTTGTCCATGATCTCGTCGACCTGCGCCCCGGTGGTGATCATCGGCGGCGCGACAAGGAAATGATCGCCGTCATGGCCGCCGCGCGACCGGCGCGCGTAGATGATCAGCCCGTTGTCATAGGCGATTTCCGCCAGCCGGTCATAGGCGTTCAGCGCCTTCGGCAGGGGCGCCATCGTGGCGCGGTCGGCGACCAGTTCGAAGGCCTGCAGCATCCCCATGCCGCGCACGTCGCCGATGATCTCGTAGCGCTGCATCAGCGCCGCCAGCCGCTTGCCCAGCAGCCCGCCGACGGCGACGGAATTCTCCATCATCCCCTGCCGCTCGATCTCGTCGATCACGGCAAGGCCGGCGGCGCAGGCCAGCGGGTTGCCGGCATAGGTGAAGCCGTGCAGGTAGTTGCCGGCGTCCAGCACCGTCTCGACGATCTCGTCCTTCGCGATGAGCGCGCCGAGCGGCATGTAGCCCGAGCCGAAACCCTTCGAGATCGTCAGCATGTCGGGCACCACGCCCCAGTGATCGGCGGCGAGGAACCGGCCGGTGCGGCCGCCGCCCGAGATCACCTCGTCATGGATCAGGAGCACGCCGTAGCGGTCGCAGATCTCGCGGATCCGTTGCATGTAGCCCGCCGGCGGCACCAGCGCCCCGGTCGAGGCGCCGCCGATGGGTTCGACGATGAAGGCCAGCACGGTCTCCGGCCCTTCGGCGCGGATCCGTTCTTCCAGCATGTCGGCGTAGTGATGGCCGGTGGCCGGATCGTCGATGTCCAGACCGTCGAGATAGGCGCGCGGCGCCGGGATCTTCGGCATCTGCGCCATCAGCGGCTCGAACGGCGCCGTCATCGGCGCGTAGCCGGTGACCGACAGCGCGCCGAGCGTGCAGCCGTGATAGGCCGGGAACCGCGAGATCACCTTCCAGCGCTGCGCCTCGCCTTTCGCCAGCGCATGGCTGCGCGCCAGCTTCATCGCGCTTTCCACCGCCTCCGACCCGCCGGAGACGAAGAACACCCGCCCCAGCCCGTCGGGCGCGATCCCGGCCAGCCGCTCGGCCAGCCGTTCGGAGGGTTCGGTTTCGAAATGCAGCCGGTAGCCGAAGGTCGCCACCTCCATCTGCGCGCGCATCGCGGCCAGCACGGCCGGGTTGGAATGGCCGATGTTGCACACCATCGCGCCGGACGAGCCGTCAAGGTAGCACCGCCCCTCGGTATCCCAGATGTAGACGCCCTCGGCCCGGGCCAGTTGCGGCCTGCGGCGGCGGGTTCCGTAGAACAGTCGCGACGGTTTCATCAATCCACCCAGAAGGCCTTTTCCAGATCGGTGAACTCGGCCGACGGGCCTTCGAACTTGTTGCGGCCCAACTCCAGCACGTAGACGTAATCGGCGACCTGCAACGCGTGGCGGATTTCCTGGTCGACCAGAAGGATCGTCAGGTTGTCCTTCTTCAGGTCGGTCAGCATCTCGTAGACTTCCTCGGCCAGCATCTTCGACAGGCCGGCGGTCGGTTCGTCGACCAGAAGCATCTTCGGCTCCGCCATCAGCGTGCGGCCGATCTCGACCATCCGCTGCTGGCCGCCCGACAATTCGCCGGTGGCCTGCCGGCGCTTGTCGCGCAGCGCCGGGAAACGCTCGTAGTTCGCCTCGATCTTGCGGCGGATCTGCGCCCGGTCGCGCCGGAAGGTCCATGCGCCAAGCTCGAGGTTCTCTTCCACCGTCATGTCCTTGAAGACGCCGGGCTGCTGCGGGATGTAGGCCAGCCCGACGCGGATCTTCTCGTGCGGGG
>CAYUXM010000239.1:0-4385 GCA_964448765.1 uncultured Rhodobacterales bacterium | reverse complement strand
GAGATGGCCTGCCAGGCGATCTTCAAGGGCACCAAGGTCGACGGCGTCTATGACAGGGATCCCAACAAACATGCCGATGCGCAGCGCTTCGACACGATCACCTACGACGAGGTGCTGCAACGCCACCTTGGCGTGATGGATGCGTCCGCGATCGCGCTGGCGCGCGACAACGACCTGCCGATCATCGTCTTTTCGCTGGACGAACCGGGCGGGTTCCAGGGTATCCTGTCGGGCCACGGAACCTACACCAAGGTGCATGGCTGACCTATATCATTCGCCGGCGCGACGCTGTAAAAGGGCGCGGCCGGCCCGCGAACACGGCCAGGACCAACGGAAAGACAAGCCATGTCCGACGAGATCGAAATCGACATCGATGACCTGGAACGCCGGATGGACGGCGCGATGGCGGCGTTGCGGACGGAATTCGCGAGCCTGCGTACCGGCCGCGCCTCGGCCGCGATCGTGGACCCGGTGATGGTCGAGGCCTATGGCCAGCCGACGCCGATCAACCAGGTGGGCACCGTCAACGTGCCCGAACCGCGGATGGTCACGATCAACGTCTGGGACAAGTCGCTCGTCGGCAAGGTCGAGAAGGCGATCCGCGAAAGCGGCCTGGGGATCAATCCGCAGACCAACGGCACGATCATCATGCTGCCGATTCCCGAACTCAACGAGGAACGCCGCCGCGACCTGACGCGGGTGGCCGCGCAATATGCCGAACATGCCCGCGTGGCGATCCGCAACGTGCGTCGCGACGGGATGGACCAGGTCAAGAAGGCCAAGGCCGACGGGATGAGCGAGGACGACCAGAAATTCTGGTCCGACGAGGTGCAGGCGCTGACCGACCGGGCGATCGCCGCGGTCGACAAGGCGCTGGAAGTTAAGCAGGCGGAAATCATGCAGGTCTAGAACCTGCCCGACCGCACGGCAACGGAAAGGCGGGCGGATGGCCGCAAGGGACATGACTCGCAGGACGCCCGCCCATGTTGCGATCATCATGGACGGCAACGGCCGCTGGGCCACCGATCGCGGCTGGCCGCGGCTCGTCGGGCACCGCCGCGGCGCCGAGCGGGTGCGCGCGATCGTCGAGGCGGCGCCGAAACTGGGCATCCGCTACCTGACGGTCTATGCCTTCTCGACCGAGAACTGGAAGCGCTCGACCGAGGAAGTCATCGGCCTGATGTCGATCTTCGCGCGCTACATCGAGAGCGAGGCGGAGCGTCTGGCCCGGCACGGGGTGCGGCTGCGGTTCATCGGCGGGCGCGAACGGCTGGACCAGCGGTTGCAGGCGCTGATGGCCGGGATCGAGGCGCGCACCGCGGAAAACGACGCGCTGCACCTGACCGTGGCGATCAACTACGGCGGCCGCGACGAGATCGCGCGCGCGGCGCGGCGGCTGGCGCGGGACGTGGCGGCGGGCCGGATCGCGCCGGAAGAGGTTGGCGAGGCGGCGCTCGACGCGCGGCTCGACACCGCCGATCTGCCCGATCCCGACCTGGTGATCCGCACCTCCGGCGAAACCCGGACCTCGAATTTCCTGCCCTGGCAATCCGCCTATGCCGAATACGAGTTCACGCCGACGCTATGGCCCGATTTCACCCCGGCGGAACTGGGGGCGATCATCGACCGCTATGCCGCGCGGGAGCGCCGGTTCGGGGGCGTGATCACCGCATGACCGGCGCGGGCAAATGGGGGGATCTCGGCCCCCGGATCGTCTCGGGCGTGGTGCTCGCGGCGGTCGGCCTTGGCGCGATCTGGGCGGGCGGCTGGTGGTTCGCCGCGTTGGCGCTGGTGGCCGGCACCCTGATGATCTGGGAACTGGCGCTCATGCTCGATCCGGCGCGGCCGCGCGACGCGACCCTGCTGGCCGGGCTTGCGGCGCTGGGGCTTGGCGCTTCGCTGGGCGGCGCCAGCGCGGCGGCGTTCCTGCCGCTGGCGGCGCCGGCCGTGGCGGCGCTGGTGATGCCGCGCCGGGGCAAGCTGATCTTCGTCCTTTACGGCACCGCGGTGCTGGTCGCGGCCGCCGGGCTGGTGGTGTTCCGGGCCGAGCACGGCATGCTCTGGCTGGGCTGGCTGATCGCCGTCGTGGTGGTGACCGACATCGCCGGCTATTTCGCCGGCCGGCTGATCGGCGGGCCGAAGTTCTGGCCGCGCGTGAGCCCCAAGAAGACCTGGTCGGGCACCGTCGCGGGCTGGGCGGCGGCGGCCGGCGTGGGCTTCGTCTTTCTCGAATTCACCACGGCCGGTCCCGACCTGCCGTGGATCTCGGCGGCGCTGGCCTTCGCCAGCCAGATGGGCGACGCGGCCGAAAGCGCGGTCAAGCGCCATGCCGGGGTGAAGGATTCCTCGGGCCTGATCCCCGGCCACGGCGGGCTGCTGGACCGGTTCGACGGGGTGCTGGGCGCGGCGCTGTTCATGCTGCTCGTCGCGCAGGTCGTGGTGGTGCCGGTGGTGCGGGGTTGAGGCTATGCGCAGCGTGTCGATCTTCGGGGCCACGGGCTCGATCGGGCGGCAGACCGCCGAGCTGCTGATGGCGCAGGGCGGGCCGGAGACGGTGCGCACCGTCGCGCTGACCGGCGGGCGCAACGTGGCCGAACTGGCGCGGATGGCGCGGGCCTTGCGCGCCGAGATCGCGGTGACCGCGCATCCGGATTGCCGCGACGCGCTGGCCGGGGCGCTGGCCGGATCGGGCATCGCGGTCGCGGCCGGCCCGGCGGCGGTGGCCGAGGCGGCGGATCGCCCGGCGGACTGGGTGATGTCGGCGATCGTCGGCGCGGCCGGGCTGGTGCCGGGGTTCCGGGCGCTGGCGCATGGCGGCACGCTGGCGCTGGCGAACAAGGAAAGCCTTGTCACCGCCGGGCCCCTGATCATGGCCGAGGCGGCGCGCCACGGCGCCCGCATCCTGCCCGTCGACAGCGAGCATTCCGCCGTCTTCCAGGCGCTGGCGGGCGAAGACCCGGCGGCGGTGGAGCGGGTGATCATCACCGCCTCGGGCGGCGCGTTCCGCGACTGGCCGCTCGACCGGCTCGCGGCGGCGACCGTGGCCGAGGCCTCGACCCATCCGAACTGGGCGATGGGCCAGCGCATCACGATCGACAGCGCCTCGATGTTCAACAAGGCGCTGGAACTGATCGAGACGCGGGAGTTCTTCGGCATCGATCCCGACCGGATCGAGGTGCTGGTGCATCCCGAATCGCTGGTGCATGCGCTGGTGGGCTTTTCCGACGGCGCGCTGATGGCCCATGTCGGCCCGCCCGACATGCGCCACGCGATCGGCTACGCGCTGAACTGGCCGGAGCGGCGGCCGTTGCCGGTGGCGCGGCTGGACCTTGCGCAGGTGGGCAGCCTGACCTTCCGCGCGCCCGAACCGGCGCGCTATCCCGCGCTCGACATCGCGCGCATGGTGATGCGCACGGGCGGGCTGGCCGGCGCGGCCTTCAACGCCGCCAAGGAAATCGCGCTCGACGCCTTCATCGCCGGCCGGATCGGGTTCACCGCGATGGCCGGGGTGGTGGAAGAGGCGCTCACGCAACTGTCAGGGCAGGGGGGCCTTCAAAAAGCCCCCGATTGCCTCGATACCGTTCTCGAGATGGACCGGGCCGCGCGGGCCCGGACCGCCGAGATCGTCGCGGCGAAAGGATAACGTATGGATCCGACCGGCTTTCTGCCTTCGTTCGGGGGGCTGGCCTTCACGATCGTGGCCTTTGTCGTGGCGCTGTCGATCATCGTCGCGGTGCATGAATTCGGCCATTACATCGTCGGCCGCTGGTCGGGCATCAAGGCGGAGGTGTTCTCGCTCGGCTTCGGGCCGCGGCTGGTCAGCCGGGTGGACCGGCACGGCACCCGCTGGCAGATCGCGGCGATCCCGCTGGGCGGCTACGTCAAGTTCCTGGGCGACGCCAACGCCGCCTCGGCCAGCGCCGATCCCGAGGCGATGGCGCATCTGTCGAGCGACGAGAAACGCCACACGATGCACGGCGCGCCGCTCTGGGCGCGGGCGGCGACGGTGGCGGCGGGGCCGGCGTTCAACTTCGCGCTGTCGATCCTGGTCTTTGCGGGGATCTTCATGGTGTCGGGCTTCGCGACCGACAGGCCGACGGTCGGCGCGCTCAAGCCGCTGCCGCAGCAGGTCGCCGGGCTGGAGCCGGGCGACGTGATCCTCGCGGTCGAGGGCCGGCCGACGCCGGACTACACGGCGTTGGGCGCGGTGATCGAGACGCTGCCCTCGGCGCCGCGGATGTCCTACCTCGTCGAGCGTGACGGCCGCGAGATCGAGGTCGCTGGGCCGGCGCTGTTCCCGCCGCGGTTCGACAATGTCGCACCCGGCTCGGCGGCGATGGATATCGGGCTGGAACGCGGCGACGTGGTGCTGGAGGCGGGCGGCC
>CAYUXM010000238.1:2025-4420 GCA_964448765.1 uncultured Rhodobacterales bacterium | reverse complement strand
CCCGGGATCACACCGCCGGCGGCGGTGAAATTACACCATCTCCTCGGACGCTAACCCTATGGGCCATTTGCCTTGAGGAACTGGACAACAGGCAGGCTGAAAGGGCGGCAGGCAGCGCAAAGATCGCGAAACTCAGCTTTGCGCTGGCAGCGAGCCCGAAAAAGACACCTGCAAGGAGATATCGCGATCGATGCGCGGAAAACATGAAACAGAAAGCGATTGAGAAGAGCAGGAGGGAAAGAGAATAGTTGCCGATCTCGAGGCCCGAGACGGCGACGTAATGGGTCGATGCGATCCCGAGGAGAAAGGCGACTTGTGCACGACGCCGGCCCTTCAGTAAAGCCAATGGCGGGGCTAGGGCGAGTGTTGTCATAAACGCGCTGACAAAGCGCATGGTCAAGTAGGCATGCCCTTTAGGTGCGAGAAGATAGACATGGCGCCAGAACCAGAAACCGAGTGGTGCCTGAACATAGTGAATGTCTTGATATAGCGTGCCCTGCCGTGTCGCGGCCGCGGCATAAAGGAAATCATTGTGGTTGAAGCTGTGCATTGATCTTGTGAAGATCATGAATACCGAAAGAAATAACGCTATCATCAAGACCCATGGATCAAGACGTTTCCAGCCTTTTGTCCGGCGATCCCCGAAGACACCATCCGTGATTGAGTTGCCCATGGTGTTTGCTACAGGAGGCGCGGGATTGCCCATCCGCATGGCGAAATGGCAATGGGCTGCCGGACAACCCTGACAGCGTCTGCCGCCGGAGCGATGCTTCTCGGTTGAAAGTGCGGCAAACGGGGGGTGCGGTCGGTTCCCGAGAATTGGCTGTTCCTGTAGCGAAGGCCGTTTCCCCGACCATCGTTACACAAGGCCCGGATGCCGCAGTCCAGCATCAGAAACGGGTCCCGCATCGGATCGTCGCCCAGTGTCGAGTGCCCGGCCGATCGGCTTCGGCACCCCCCCGACAGACTCCGCAGGCCTCTTGGCATCCGTCCCGTCCAGCCCCCCGGCATCACTGCCATCCCGGCGATCATCGTCTCGAACTCCCGCCGCTTCTGCGCGAGGTCCGGCACCCGCACCGAATCCGGCGGGCCCTCATCTCATGGTTGAATGGTCGCCCGGCCACGGCCGGCTGCGCCACCTGCCAGATCGGATGCATCCGTCGTCCGGAGCGGGTCGTGCCCGTCGCGGCAGGCGGCGGTTCAGGTCCGGCCCGGCCGGGGCGTCCTGCCATTCAGGTGATCGAGGAACGCGCCGCACCCCGGATCCCGGGTCTTGGTGCCGGCCATCCTCCGCCTGGCGGCCGGCAGCGGCCGGCCCGGCGCGGGCCGGGTTCCGCACGGGCCGTGGCCGGAGGTCCGGTCGGGGGTACCCGACCCCCGGGTTTCGACCTAGACTGGCGGGAGGTCGTCGGAAACCGGGGGCGGGCGGGGCGATGCGCAAGACAATCCTTCTGGCGGGATCGACGGGCACGATCGGGCGCGCCGTGGCCGCGGCGCTGGTCGCGCGCGGCGACGACGTGCTGTGTCCGCTGCGGCCGGGCTCGGCGCCGCCCCGGCCGGGGACGACGCCGCTGCCGTGCCGGCTGACCGAAGCGGGCAGCCTGACCGCGGCGCTGGACGCGCGTCCGGTGGACGCGGTCATCTCCTGCATGGCGACGCGCGGCGGCGCCCCCGCCGATGCCTGGGCCGTCGAGTACCACGCGCAACGGACGCTGCTGGCCGAAACCGCCCGCGCCGGGGCGCGCCATTTCGTGCTGCTTTCGGCGATCTGCGTGCAAAGGCCGATGCTCGCCTTCCAGCATGCCAAGCTCGCCTTCGAGCGGGATCTCGTGCAAAGCGGGCTGGAGTGGAGCATCGTGCGGCCGACGGCGTTCTTCAAGTCGCTGTCCGGACAGGTCGCGCGGGTTCAGGCCGGAAAGCCCTTCCTCGTCTTCGGGGATGGCCGGCAGACCGCCTGCAAGCCGATCAGCGACCGGGATCTGGCGGCCTTCATCGTCACCTGCCTGTCGGACCCGGAACGGCGCAACCGGATCCTGCCGATCGGCGGCCCGGGCCCGGCGATCACCCCGCTCGACCAGGCGACCGGGTTGTTCGAGATGCTGGGGCGGGCGCCGCGCATCCGTCACGTGCCGGTTGCGATGATGGATGTTCTGGCCGCCGGCCTCGGCGTTCTGGGCCATGTCAGCCCGCGGCTGCGCGACCGGGCCGAGTTCGCGCGCACCGGCCGCTATTACGCGACGCAGTCCATGCTGGTCTGGGATGCCGGCAAGCGGCGCTACGACGCCGACGCCACGCCGGAATTCGGCACCGACACGCTGTGGGACCATTACGCCGATCTGATCGCCGGGCGGGCGCGCAGCGATCTTGGCGCCCATGCGATGTTCTGACCGCGCGT
>CAYUXM010000238.1:0-1925 GCA_964448765.1 uncultured Rhodobacterales bacterium | reverse complement strand
CTGCATGCGGACGGCCGGGTTGGTTTCGGCGCCGCACGCTGGTGTATATGGCTGCGATCAAGCAACTCTGGATTGCGGTCAATGCTGCGCAGCAAGCGGTCCCCCGATGCCTCAGGCCCCCTTGACCGCCGCCCGGCGGCCGTTGCCGCGGTGCTGCATGGCCGGCCCCTGAAGAATGTCCTGGTCGTCGATGCCGCCGCGGCGGCCACCGTGGCGGCGCTGCCCGGCGCGCGCCGGCGGCGGTTCGACCTGTCGGACGGCGGCAGCGGCCTGGCCGCGTGGTCGGCCCGCGCGCTGGCCGGCTTGACGGCCGCGCTGCTTGTGCTGCCGCTTGCCGGGCGGGCGCAGGCGACGGATTTCGTGCCGGTGGCGACGATCGACGGCATCGCGGGCTTCGAACTGCTCGAGGACGGATCGCTGCGGCTGGATTTCGCGGGCGGGCGGTCGCTGACCGTCGGACCGGCGGATGTGCAGGTGACCGCGGCGGGGGATATCCTGATCTCGCTCGCGGCCTTCGACAGCGCGGTCGCGGCGCTGCCGCTGGCCGCCGGCGCCGGCCTTGGCGCGGTGGGCGGCTTCGGGGCGCTGGCCGTCGGGGCGACGGCCGGCGCCGACGATGACGGCGGCGGCGATGCGGGTGGCGGCGATGCGGGTGGCGGCGAAAGCGAAGGTGGCGACGGCGACGACGGCGACGACGGCGACGGCAGCGGCGACGATGGCGGCGATGCGGGGGGCGGATCGCCGCCCTCCGGCACCGGCCATGTCGTCGATGGCTACGTCGTCGATGCCCGCGTGTTCCGTGATCTCGACCTCGACGGGATCTGGGACGAGGGGCAGGAGCCGTCGACCCGCACCGACACGAACGGGGCCTTCGACCTTGCGCTGCTGCCCGGCAGCGGCCCGCTCTATGCCGATGGCGGCTATGACCTGACCACGGGGATGGCCACCACGGCGCGGTTCGCGGCCCCCGACGGCGCCACCGTGCTCACGCCGCTGACGACGCTGGTCTGGGAGCATATGGCGGCCGCTGCCGAGCGCGGCAGCCCGCTGAGCGCCGACGCGGCGGAGGCGGAGTTGCGCGCGGCGCTGGGCCTTGGCGATGCCGCCCTGCTCGGCCGCGATCCGATGGCCGAGGCCGAGGCGGGCGAAACCGCGGCCTTCGTGGCCGCCGCGCGGGTCGCGAACGTGCTGGCCGTGGCCGAGGCGCTGGGCGCCGATCCCGACGCGGCGGCCGCGGCGCTGGCCGCGGCGCTGACCTCGGCCGCGCCGGGCGCCGATCCGCTGGCCGATGCCGGCACGCTCGCCGCGGCGCTCGATGCGGGGCTGGATGGGCCCTCGGCGTTGACCGCGCAACTGGGCCGCCTGCTGGCCGAGGCCGCGCCAGCCCCCGACGCCGATATTTCCATGATCGAGAACAGCCTCGAAACGGTCGCTGTCACGCTGGCCGGCATGGTGCGCTCGGGCGCCGATCTGCCCGACACCTTCGCCGGGACCATGGATGCGAACCGGCCGTTCACGCCGTCGGTCTCGGGGTTCGACGGGGTGATCTCGCGCGCCGACAACGCCGCCGGGCTAGAGATCGCCGGCCACGGCCTTGCCGGCAGCCGCGTCAGCGTGACGATCGCCGGGGCGACGGAAACCGCCACCGTCGCCGGGGACGGCAGCTGGACGGTGCGCTTCGCGCCGGGCGCCTTCGCTGTCGAGGGGCCGGTCGGCCTGACCGTCGTCGCCGAGCGGACCGTCGATGGCCTCGACCTCGTCAGCCGGGCCCTGACCGGGGAGGTCGTCATCGACCTGTCGGGCCCCGAGATCGCGGGCGGGACGACCGGCGGCGTGACCGAGGATGACGGGGTCGGCGAGGCCGGTATGTTGACCGCCGCCGGGCAACTCGCGATGACCGAACCGGGGGCGGCGCTGTTCCTTGC
>CAYUXM010000237.1:0-4431 GCA_964448765.1 uncultured Rhodobacterales bacterium | reverse complement strand
CGCCGATCTCGAACATGTCCACGGGCTCGACCTGCTGGCCTATCGCCATGCCGGCGACGTGCCGGCGCTGATGGCCGCGGTCTGCCGGGCGGTCGCCAAGCCGGTGATCATGGCCGGCAGCATCGACAGCGAGGCGCGGATCCGCGCCGCGGCGGAGGCCGGGGCGGCGGGCTTCACCGTCGGCACCGCGGCGCTGGACGGCGCCTTTCCCGCCGACAGCCGCGGCTTCGTCGACCAGGTGCGCGCGATCCTGGCCTGCACCGCGCGGGCGCGCGCCAGGTCCACCGCGCCGCGGCGGCTCGCGCTGGTCGCGCACGACACCCGCAAGGCGCATCTGAAGGCCTGGGTGCTGCGCCACCGCCGGGCGCTGGCCGGGCACCGGCTGACCTGCACCGGCGGCACCGGGCGCACCATCGCCGCCGCCGCGCCGGAGCTTGACATCCGGCGGCTGCAACGCGGCGGTCGCGGCGGCGATCAGCAGCTTGGCGCGCTGGTCGCCACCGGCGATCTCGACGCGGTGGTGTTCTTCGCCGATCCGACGGTGCCGCATGGCGGCGATGTCGATCTTCAGGCGCTGACCCGGCTGGCGATCCTGCACGACACGCCGATCGCGCTCAGCCCGGCGCAGGCCGACATGCTGATCGCCGCCCTGCCCGCGCCCGATCCGTCCCCGTTGCCGCAGCCCTAGCAGGCCGCCGCGCGCCGCGCCTGCCCAAGATACCGCGCGAGCCCCGCCGCGGGTTCATCACCCGTTAGGTTTTGCGCGCCAATACTTTAGAACGTATTTTGTCGAGAGTCAGGGGCCCGAATGCTCGCCAGACCGGATCGGATCGAAACGCGGCAGGCCCGTCGGGCCGGGGCGGCGCCATGAACCAGATCACCGTTCTCGATGCCGCGACCATTTCAAGGACGCTGGAGCACTCGGCGCTGCTGCACCGGTTGTTGCGGATCGCGCTGCAGGACCGGCCGCTCGCGGCGCTGCTGGACGAGGCGCTGGAACAGCTTCTGGGCGTCAGCTGGCTGTCGCCTCTGCCCCGGGGCGGGGTGTTCCTGACCGACGCGACGGGCGCGGCGTTGTCGCTGGTGGCCGAACGCGACCTCGGCGCCGGGATCACCCGCCAATGCGCGCGCATTCCCCTTGGGCAGGGCCCACCCGGGCAGGCCGCCGCAGGGGCATGGCAGATCGATGCAGGCGGCAGCGACGCGTCGTGCCAAACGCCGTTCGACGGGTTCGCGCCCAACGGCCACTACTCCGTCCCGATCACGGCACGCAACGAGAGGCTCGGCCTGCTCCTCGTCTGCCTGCCCGAAGGTCACCGCCGTGACGCGGGCGAGATCGATTTCCTGACGGGTTTCGCAGATATCCTCGCGCTGCTGATCGCGGCGAAACGGCGCGAGGCCACGGCGGCCGAGACGCAGGCCCGGCTGGGCGAGGCGCTGGCCGAGACCGACAGCCTGATGCGCACGATCCGCCAGCACACGATCTTCAGCCAGGCCAGGCCCGACGGCACGATCACCGACGTCAACGACGCGTTTTGCGAGATCAGCGGCTACAGCCGCGACGAGCTTGTCGGCGCACCGCACAGAATCAACAATTCCGGCCGCCATCCCCCCGAGTTCTGGGCGGATTTCTGGCAGAAAATCAACAGCGGCCAGGCCTGGCGCGGCGAGATCTGCAATCGCCGCAAGGACGGGTCGCTGTACTGGGTCGACAGTATCGTGATGCCGATGTGCGACGCCGAGGGCCACGTCGAACGCTTCGTCTCGGTCCGCAGCGACGTCACCGAACGCCGGCAGGCGGAGGAAAAGCTCGCCCGGATGGGGCGCATCCTCGACGATTCCGCCAACGAGATCTACGTGTTCGACGCGGACAGCCTGAAGTTCACCCTGGTGAACCGGGGCGCGCGCGAGAACCTCGGCTACAGCCGCGAGGAACTCGCCCGCCTCACCCCGATCGACCTCAAGCCCGATCTTGGCGCGCATGGCTTCACCGAACTGATCGCGCCGCTGCTGGCCGGCCGGATCGACAAGCAGACCTTCGAGACCGTCCATCGCCGCAAGGACGGCACCACCTATCCGGTCGAGATCAGCCTGCACCACGCCGCCGAGGAATCGCCGCCGGTCTTCGTCGCGATCGTGCAGGACATCAGCCAGCGCCGGTCGAACGACGCGCGGATCGAACAACTGGCCTTCTACGATCCGCTGACCGGGCTTGCCAACCGCGCGCTGATGGTCGACCGGCTGCGCCAGGCGGTGGCGCGGGCCGAACGCTACGGCCAGACCCTCAGCCTGCTGTTCATGGATCTCAACCGGTTCAAGGAAATCAACGACACCCGCGGCCACGGCGTCGGCGACGCGGCGCTGGCCGAGGTAGCGCGCCGGTTCCGCGCGGTGATGCGCCGCTCGGAAACACTGGCGCGGATCGGCGGCGACGAATTCGTGGCGATCGTGGAAAACGTCACCCGCGCCAACGTGATCGGAATCATCCACCGGCTGAAGGGCGCGCTGGCCGAGCCGATCGTGGTCGAAGGCAAGGCGCACAACCTCTCCGTCAGCGTCGGGGTGGCCGACTTCCCCAGGGACAGCACGCAGCCCGAAAGCCTTCTTCAGCTGGCCGACATCGCGATGTACGAGGCCAAGTCGCAGGGCGGCGGCTACCGGTTCTACGACCCCGAGATGGGCCGCGCCGTGGCCAAGCGGCACGAGATCGCGGTGCGGCTGGCGCAGGCGCTGGCGGAGGATCGGCTGGACCTGTTCTTCCAGCCCTTCGTCAACCTGGAGACCGGCGCGCTGGAAGGCGCCGAGGCGCTGTTGCGCTGGCGCGACCCGGACTGGGGCTTCGTGCGGCCCGACGAGTTCATCCCGATCGCGGCGGAACGCCGGATGCTGGCCGAGATCGGCAACTGGGTGATCGAGCGCGCCTGCCGGCAGTTGCGCGACTGGCGCGAAGCCGGGCTGTGCGGGCTGGACCGGCTGGCGATCAACGTCGCCGCCGAGCAGATGGAAAGCGCCGCGATCCTGCACCGGATCGAGGCGGCGCTGCGCCGGCACGACACGCCGGCCGAGGCGCTGGAAGTGGAGATCACCGAAAGCAGCATGATGACCGATCCCGCCCGCGCCGCCGAGACACTGCGCCGGCTCAAGGACCTGGGGTTGCGGATCTCGATCGACGATTTCGGCACCGGCTATTCCTCGCTCGCCTATCTCAAGCAGTTCGCCACCGACAAGCTGAAGATCGACATGTCCTTCGTGCGCGACCTGCTGGACGACCCCAACACCCAGGCGATCATCGCGGCCACCATCGCGATGGCGCGCAGCCTCGGGCTGAAGGTGCTGGCCGAAGGGGTGGAAACCGAGGCGCAGGCCGCGCGGTTGCGCGAATTGCGCTGCGACCAGGCGCAGGGCTACCTGTTCGGCCGGCCGGTACCGGCCGACGAATTCGCGCGGACCTGGCTGCGGCCGGCATCGGCCGACCGGCCGGCGGAGGGCTGAACCGGCGGCACCCGGCGCCCCTACCCGTCCGGCGTCGAATGGATCGCGAATTGCTCCAGCCCGGCGTCCTGCGCCTCGATCACCCGGAAGCTTTCCTTCACCCCGGCCTCGGTCAGGTCGCGCGCGACGGTCAGCAGCGTGTTCGGCGCGTGGCCGTCGCACAGGTCGAGCATCTGCGCGATCTCCTCGGCCGCGACGCCGCGCGCCGCCTCGACAGAGGGCGCGCCGTAGTAGGTGACGAAATGCTGCGCCAGCAGGTCGGTCAGGGTGGCCAGTTCGGCCTCCTCGATCCGGGTGACGGCAACGAAGGTCACCCGCCCGCCGGTCTCCAGCCCCAGCCAGCCGTTCGCGAAGGCCTGCCGGGCCTTGCCGGTCAGGTCTGCCTCGGTCCAGTTGGAAAACTCGAACCCGCCGGGAATGCACCATTCGCCGGTGCGCGCCGGGCTGGCGAAGACGCGGGTATCGCTTTCGTCGAAATGGATCGCCCGGGCGAGATTCATGCGGTGCCCTCCAGTAGCGCGGTCAGCGGGATCAGGTGCGTGGCCTCCCCGTCGCGGATCAGCATGCCGAACTCCTCGTCCACCCCCAGGAAGGTGCCGGAGCGGCCGTCGCGGCGCACCGGCTCGCCGATCCCGTGCGCGAGGCCGCGCCATTCGGCGTGCAGCGGCCGTGGCCCCTCTTCCTCCCAGCGGGTGATCCAGTTCAGGCTGTGCCGCGCCCAGGCCTCCACCAGATCGGCGGGCGAGACATCGGCGCAGCCCTCGGCGAACAGCGTCGTGCGATCGGGCGTCGCGCCGGGATCGTCGCCCTCGGGCACCAGCGGCATGGCGAACCCCACCACCAGCCAGTCCGGCACCCGGGCGGGCGCGGGATCGGCGGCCATCGCCCGGAACCGGCCGCAGGACGCGCCGTTGACGCGGATGCCGCCGTCCCAGTCCA
>CAYUXM010000236.1:0-4447 GCA_964448765.1 uncultured Rhodobacterales bacterium | reverse complement strand
TGCCGAACGCGCTGACCGTGATCGCGATGGCGCCGCGCGGCACGCTGCTGCACGCGCCCGACGTCTACATGGACAAGCTGGCGATCGGGCCGGGCTTTCACCGCGATGTTGTCAGCCTCGACATGCCGCCGGCCGAGCGGGTGCATGTGCTGGCCGCCGCCAAGGGCTGCGCCTCGGCCGACATCACGGTGTGCATCCTCGAACGGCCCCGGCACGAGGATCTGATCGCCGAGATCCGCTCCACCGGCGCCTCGATCCGGCTGATCACCGATGGCGACGTCGCCGGCGTGATCCATTGCGCCGAGTCCGAGATCACCGGCATCGACATGTACATGGGGTCGGGCGGCGCGCCGGAGGGCGTGCTGGCGGCCTCGGCGCTGAAATGCATGGGCGGGCAGATGTGGGGCCGGCTGCTGTTTCGCAACGAGGACGAGCGCGGCCGCGCCGCCAAGGCCGGGATCACCGACCTGAACCGCATCTACGCGCGCGACGAGATGGTGACGGCCGAGGTGATCTTTGCCGCGACCGGGGTGACCACCGGCTCGATCGTTCAGGGCGTGAAGCGCGAACCGGGCTTCATCACCACCGAGACGATCCTGATGCGCTCGAAGACCGGATCGGTGCGCCGGATGACCTACCGCAACCCGGTCAACCGGACCCAGGACTGAGCCGCGGGGCGGTCTGGCCTTCGGCGCCGAATCCGGGCAGATCGGGGCGATGACCGCGGCCTTCCTGAACGTCGAGACCTCCGCCACCGGGCGGCGCTGGCAGGGCCCGGCGCCCGAGGTCGAGCGCCGCGCCGAGGCGGTCGCGCAGGCCACCGGCCTGCCCCTGCCGCTGGCGCGGGTGCTGGCCGCCCGCGGCGTCGCCGCGCAGGAGGCCGAGGGGTTCCTGGAACCGCAACTGCGCGACCTGCTGCCCGATCCGCACCGGCTCAAGGACATGCAGGCCGCCGCCGCCCGGTTCCTCGCCGCCGTGAAACGCCGCGAACCGATCGCCGTCTTCGCCGATTACGATGTCGATGGCGGCGCCTCGGCCGCGCTCCTGATCACCTGGCTCAGGGCGATGGGCCGGCCCGCCACGCTCTACATCCCCGACCGGATCGACGAGGGCTACGGCCCGAACGAGGCGGCGATGGCGGCGCTGGCGCGCGACCACCGGCTGATCCTCTGCGTCGATTGCGGCACGCTGAGTCACGGGCCGATCGCGGCGGCGACGGGCGCCGATGTCGTGGTGCTGGATCATCACCTGGGCGGCGAGACGCTGCCGCCCGCGCTGGCGGTGGTGAACCCGAACCGGCAGGACGAGGATGGCGGCCTGGGCCATCTCTGCGCCGCCTCGGTCGTGTTCCTGATGCTGGTCGAGGCGAACCGGCAGCTGCGCGCCGAGGCGATCGAGGGGCCGGACCTGATCGCGATGCTCGATCTCGTGGCGCTGGCCACGGTGGCCGATGTCGCACCGCTGACCGGCGTCAACCGGGCGCTGGTGCGCCAGGGACTGAAGATCATGGCGCGGCGCGACCGGCCGGGGCTCACCGCGCTGGCCGACGTGGCGCGGCTGGCCGAGGCGCCCGCGGCCTATCACCTGGGCTTCGTGCTGGGCCCGCGGGTCAATGCCGGCGGAAGGATCGGCGCGGCCGACCTGGGCGCGCGGCTGCTGGCCACCGACGACCCGGCCGAGGCCGCGGCGCTTGCCGAACGGCTGGAGCGGCTGAACGCCGAGCGCCGCGAGATCGAGATGCGGGTGCGCGAGGCGGCGATGGCGCAGGCCGAGGCGCGCGGGCTGGACGCGCCGCTGGTCTGGGCCGCGGGCGAAGGCTGGCATCCCGGCGTCGTCGGCATCGTCGCCGCCCGGCTGAAAGAGGCCACGAACCGCCCCGCCGTGGTGATCGGGATCGAGGGCGGCACCGGCAAGGGATCGGGCCGGTCGGTCGCGGGCGTCGATCTTGGCGCGGCGATCCAGCGGGTCGCGGCCGAGGGGCTCCTGATCAAGGGCGGCGGCCACCGGATGGCGGCAGGGCTGACGGTCGCGGCCGAGGCGCTGGACCCGGCGATGGCGCGGCTGGCCGAGCTTCTGGCCCGGCAAGGGGCCGGCGCGGCCGGGCCGCGGACGCTCAGGATCGACGGGCTGGTGATGCCCGGCGCGGCCAGCGTCGGGCTGGTCGAGGATCTCGACCGGGCCGGGCCGTTCGGCCAGGGCGCGCCCGCCCCGCGCTTCGCCTTCGCCGCGGCCGAGATCGGCGCGGCGCGGCGCATGGGCGAAAGCCACCTGCGGTTCACGCTGTCCGACGGGCTGGGCGCGCGGCTCGACGCGGTGGCCTTCGGCGCCTTCGACGGCCCGCTCGGCCCGCTGGTCGAGGCCCATCGCGGCCGCCGCCTGCACCTCGCCGGGCGGGTCGAACTGAACCGCTGGGGCGGCCGCACGACGGTGCAACTGCGGCTGGAAGACGCCGCCGAACCGACCCCGCCGCGGGCGTAATTTCCCTCTTGCGAGTCACGCCGGGCTTGCGTAAACACCGCCCACGCCAAGCGCGGCCCGTTCGTCTATCGGTTAGGACGCCAGGTTTTCAACCTGGAAAGAGGGGTTCGATTCCCCTACGGGCTGCCACGCCTTCACACCACCCCATCGATGTCGGGCCGTAATGCGGGCGGCGCCATGCGCCCGCACGGCCCCGTCACCCGTGTCTTCCGGCTTGCGGAAGGGTGCTGACAGACCGGTTCGAACCCTTCCCGGTTTGTGCGCCCCATGACCGCCACGTTCCGCAGCGACAGCGGAAACCGGACGCGGAGCATCACCGCGAGGCGGATGATCTCGGGGCTCGTCTTGACCCCCTTGAACGGGCTTGGTCCGGGCATGGCGCGGCGCAAGCCGGCACCCTGCCCCGCCACAGGCTGGGTTCCCCTGACAAGGCCTGCCTCACCGCGTCACCAGCAGGGCCGCCCCGGCAAGTCTCTTGATCAGGCTCTCGTAATCCGACTGTGACCAGCCGCAATCGCGCACCAGATGCTCCCAGTTTTCAACCGACAGGAGCGTCCAGAGCAGATCGGTTGCGGCTTTCTCATTCAAGTCGGGTCTCAGCATCTTGTCTGCTGCCAAGGCCCGAACTGCGGCGGCACAGCCATGCCTGACGGCTTGCATCCGGTTATCCCAGGCCGCGGCGGCCTCGGCATCGCTGGCGCGCAGGGCGCGCAGGGCGACGGACACGCCGTGGATTTCGGGAATGTAGCCGCACCATGCGCTGATGAAGGCCACAAGCCGCTCCCGGCCAGAGGTTGCAGCCCTGCTGGCGGCGAGCCGCGCATCCACGTTCTTGACGGAATCAATGTGCCGGGTCGCGGCGACAAGAAGCTCCGCCCGCGTGGGAAAATGCAGGTAGAGCGCCTGACGGCTGATGCCCGCCGCTTTGGCGATATCGGACATGCGGACCTTTTTATCACCTGATTCCAACAGGTTCCAGGTGCAATCGAGGATTCGGGTGCGGGTATCGGATGAGTCGCTTGACATGGCGTCAAGATAACGGCTATTGATACCGTGTCAACTTTACACCGCGTCAAGCAAGCGGTCGGTATCAAGCTCGAAAGGAGAACCACAATGAAAGTCATCGTATTTGGCGCCACCGGGACCGTCGGACGTCTCGCTGTCGCAAACCTGCTGAAGGCTGGCCACACCGTCACCGCCTTCGCCCGTTCGCCCCGGAAACTGAACCTGATCGACCCCAGGCTGCACCTCGTCGCCGGCGATGCGATGAAGCCATCTGACGTGGCCGATGCCGTTGCAGGGCACGAGGCTGTCGTCGTGACCCTTGGTGCCGGGATGTCGCGCAAGAGCAAAATTCGCTCGCAAGGCACGATGAACGTCATCAGGGCCATGCAGACCCACGGGGTCCGCCGTCTGATCGTACAGTCCACTTTGGGCGCTCGCGACAGCTGGCCCACGCTGAACTTCTGGTGGAAGCGCGTGATGTTCGGCCTCCTGCTCGCCCCTGTTTTCCGCGACCACGAGTTGCAGGAACAGCTGGTCGAGGCGAGCGGTCTGGACTGGACGATCGTCCGCCCCGGTGCCTTCACCGACAAGGCCACCGCGCGCCCCGTTATCGAGGATGTGCGGAACACGGCCCTGGGCCTCGATCTCAAGATCGCCCGCGGCGAGTTGGCCCGGTTCCTGACCCGTCAGCTGTCCGACCGCCAATACATCGGCCGCGCCGTTGGCCTGTCGAGCTGAGGCGCCGGGAGCATGGAATGGATATTGATGATCGCCGGACTTGCCGTGGCGCTGGTTGCCGGCGTGTTCCTTGGGGTGCTGTCAGACTAATTCGAACCAGTCTCTGTTTGCCCTACCCATCCTGCCTCAGGCGGCAAGAAGTCCGCGCCATTCGGCGAGAGCGGCGATGCGGTTGGTCTTGAAATGATCCCGGCGGGAGAGGCCTCGGTCCTGGTTGAAGTGGTTG
>CAYUXM010000235.1:0-4453 GCA_964448765.1 uncultured Rhodobacterales bacterium | reverse complement strand
TCCTGCGCGGCTACCTCGCGCGCGAGTACTGGGACCGCGAGGCGTTCACGCTGGAAGTGTTCGGCGACCGGCACGCGATCCGGCAGGTCGAGGGGCCGCTTTACGATCCGGGGAACGAACGGCTGAAAGGATAGGGAGGCGGAATGACGGAGGAAGAGAACGGCGTCCTTGCGGCGTTGCGCGGCGCGCCCGGTTTCGCGGAGGTGATCGGGTTCGACGATTTCGAACGGCTGGGCGGGCTGACCAACCGCGTCTACCGGGTCGAGGCGGCGGGCCGGTCGGTCGTGGTGCGGATCCCCGGCGAGGGGACGGAGGCCTATATCGACCGCGCGGTCGAGGCCCACAACGCCGAGGCGGCGGCGCGGGCCGGCGTGTCGCCCGAGGTGGTGTTCGCCGATCCGGCCAGCGGGGTGATGATCACCCGGACGGTGCCGGGGATCGTGACGATGACGCCCGAAGGCTTCCGCGACCGCGCCGGCGCCGCCGCGCGGGCGGGCCGGGCGCTGGCGAGGCTGCACGGCTCCGGCGAGACGTTCCGGTTCCGGTTCGAGCTTTTCGCGATGATCGACGATTATCTCAAGGTGCTGTCGACCAAGGATGTGGACCTGCCCGAGGGCTATCACGACGTCGTCGCCGCCGCCGGCCCGGTGAAAGAGGCGCTGGCCGCCGCCGACCTGCCGCTGGCGCCCTGCCACTGCGATCCGCTGTGCGAGAACTTCCTCGATACCGGCGCGGAGATGTGGATCGTCGACTGGGAATATTCCGGCATGAACGATCCGATGTGGGATCTGGGCGACCTGTCGGTCGAGGCCGGGATGGACGCGGCGCAGGACGCCGAGATGATGCAGGCCTATTTCGGCCGCGCCCCCACCGGTTTCGAGACCGGGCGGATGGTGATCTACAAGGCGATGTGCGACCTGCTGTGGACGCTGTGGGGCCTGATCCAGCATGCCGACGGCAACCCGGCCGAGGATTTCTGGGCCTATTCGACCGGCCGCTTCGCCCGCTGCAAGGCGCTGATGCAGGATCCGGCCTTCGATCGCCACGTCGCCGCGGTCAGGGCCGGTTGAGCAGCGCGATCAGTTCGGCGTGCAATTCCGGGGTCGCGGCGGTCACGGTGCGGCCGTCCGATGCCATCGTCAGCGGCTGGCCGGCCCAGTCGGTCATCAGGCCGCCGGCGGCCTCGACCACCGCGGCGACGGGCAGGAAATCGTAGGGTTCCAGCCCGTAATCGACGACGGCATCGGCCAGCCCGGCGGCGACCAGGGCGTGCGGATAGCAATCGGCGCCGGTGCGGCGCAGCGCCCCGGCGCGCAACAGGCGGTCCAGCGCCGCGGGCGCCCCGGCGGCGATCCTGTCGACCTCGTTGATCATCAGCCGCGCCTCGTCCAGCCGCCGGCAGTCGCGGCTGCGGATCGGCGCGCCGTTGCAGGTGGCGCCGTGGCCGGCGAGGCCGGCATAGACCTCGCCCAGCGCCGGCATCCGGATCACGCCCAGCCAGGGCCGCCCGCCGCGGATGTAGCCCAAGAGCATCCCGAACAGCGGCAGCCCCACGATGAACGACCGGGTGCCGTCGATCGGATCGACGATCCACAGATCCTCGCCGCTGCCGGAGCGGCCGTATTCCTCGCCGAACACCGGTTCGCCGGGAAACCGCCGCTCCAGTTCGGCGCGGATCGCCGCCTCGGTTTCCCGGTCGGCCACGGTCACCGGGCTTTGATCGGCCTTGGTGTCGATCTCCAGCCGCTTGCGGAAATGCGCCAGGGACACCTGCGCGGCCAGCCGCGTGATCTCGATCGCGGTGTCTAGCCTGTCGGAGGGCGCGGGCATGAACGGCCTTTCGCGGAAGGGAACCGCGCCGGGATGCCAGCAATCCCGGCGCCGGACAATAGGAAAACCACATCGCCAGACCAAAGATGTTGATTTTTGTTGATATGGCGGGGAATCCTTGTTGAATATTCCCATTACCGCCGGTGCTTCCGGGCGCCTGCCCGGATCACGACAGGGCGCCGGCCCGAACAGGGAGAAAAAGAATGAAGCGTCTTTCACTTGCGGCCGCCGCGCTTCTCACGGCGGGGCCGGCGCTCGCCCAGGACTCCAGCGAACCGATCAAGCTCACGCTGCACGACTGGTCCGGCCAGCTGATCACCACGACCCTGATGGGCGAGGTGCTGGAGGAGGCGGGTTACAACGTCGAATACGTGCAGGCCGACTACATCGCCCAGTTCGCCGGCCTGAAGACCGGCGATCTTCATGTCGCGATGGAAATCTGGGAAACCACCGGCCGCGAGGCGATGGACGAGGCGATCGCGACCGGCACTGTCGTGAACCTCGGCTCCACCGGGATGAACGCGATCGAGGAATGGTGGTACCCGGCCTACATGAAGGATGTCTGCCCCGGCCTGCCCGACTGGCAGGCGCTGAACGACTGCGCGCAGGAATTCGCCACGCCGGAAACCGCGCCGCTCGGCCGCTACCTCGGCGGGCCGGTGACCTGGGGCGGGTTCGACGAGGAACGGGTCGAGGCGCTGGGCCTCGATTTCGAGGTGGTGCACGCGGGCACCGACGCGGCGCTCTTCGCGGAGCTTGAATCGGCCTATCAGCGTCAGGCGCCGATCGTGCTGTGGGTCTACGCGCCGCACTGGGCGCCGTCGAAGTTCGAGGGCGAGTTCGTCGAGTTCCCGCCCTATTCGGCCGAGTGCTACAACGATCCCTCGGTCGGCGTGAACCCCGATCTCGCCTATGACTGCGGCAAGCCGCGCGGCCCGATCTGGAAGGTGGCGTGGAGCGGCGTTGCCGAAAACTGGCCGGGCGCCGTGCCGGTGATCGAGGCCTTCACGATCTCGAACGACGACATGGGCGCGATGGTCGCCGAGGTCGACCTGAACGGCAAGTCCGTGGAGGACACCGTGGCCGCCTGGATGGAGGCCAACACGGACACCTGGATGTCCTGGATCGCCCGGTAGCCGGCATCCGGCCGGGCGCGCGGGCGGCTGTCGCGCCGCGCGCCCGGCGATACCCGTTTCCCACCACCGCCGCCCGCCCGGTCCGCCGGCCGGGCACCGGACTGCCGCCGAGGGATGGATGACCAAGCCCGTGATCCTTGACTGCCGCAATGTCTGGAAGCTTTACGGCCCCCATGCGGACAGTTTTCTCGGGGCGCGCCCGGACCCGGATGCCGGAGCGCTGCGCGATGCCGGCCTGATCGGCGCGGTGCGCGACGCCAGCGTGCAGATCCACCAGGGCGAGATCTTCGTGATCATGGGGCTGTCGGGTTCCGGCAAGTCGACGCTGGTGCGCTGCCTGTCGCGGCTGGTGGAGCCGACGGCGGGGCAGATCAGGTTCGAGGGCAAGGATCTGCTGGCCGCCTCGGAATCCGAACTGATCGAGATCCGGCGCAAGAAGATGGGCATGGTGTTCCAGCAGTTCGCGCTGTTGCCGCATCTCACGGTGCTGGAGAACACGGCCTTTCCGCTGGAGGTGCAGGGCGTTGGCCGCGCCGCGCGCGAGGCCCGCGCCCGCGAGGTGATCGAGCTGGTGGGCCTCGGCGGGCGCGAGGGCTACTACCCGCGCGAACTGTCCGGCGGCCAGCAGCAGCGCGTCGGCATCGCCCGGTCGCTGGCCGTTGAGCCGGAACTGTGGTTCCTGGACGAGCCGTTCTCGGCCCTCGACCCGCTGATCCGGCGCGAGATGCAGGACGAGTTCCTGCGGCTGCAGAACATCCTGCACAAGACCATCGTCTTCATCACCCACGATTTCGACGAGGCGATCCGGCTGGCCGACCGGATCGCGGTGATGAAGGACGGCGCGATCGAACAGGTGGCGACGCCCGAGGAGCTGGTGCTGCGCCCGGCGACGGAGTACGTGGCCGAATTCACCCGCCATGTCGGCCGCGCCAAGGTGATCCGCGCCGCCTCGCTCGCCGAACCGCTGACGGGCGACAGCTTCGCCGGCGAGGTCGCCCATGACGCGGTGGTCGAGGCCTTCGCCGCGCAGGTCGAGGCCGCCGATCTGCCGCATCGGGTCATGCGCGATGGCGAAGCGATCGGCCAGGTCGATCGCCGCGCGGTGATCGACGTGCTGGTGGGGCGGCGCTGATGGCGCGGCTTTGGCACAGGGGTACGCTGTTCTGGGCCGGGCTGTTCGCCGCGACCTGGGCGCTGTCGGCCTGGTCGTTCCAGCTGTACAAGGCGCTGGACGCGCGCTGGATCATCCGCTTCCCCGCGCAATACGAACTGCCGCTGGACGCACGGATCAGCGACTTTCTCGACTGGCTGGTGGAAAGTGCGCATTTCTACCTGTTCACCTTCAAGGATCTGACACGGGCGATCGCGGCGGCGATCGAATGGCCCTACCAGGCGCTGCGCAACCTGCTGACCGAGGGGTTCCAGCGCGGGTTGGGCGACCAGGCGGTGCAGATCGCGCCGCCGCTGAGCTGGATCGCGGTGATCGT
>CAYUXM010000234.1:0-4464 GCA_964448765.1 uncultured Rhodobacterales bacterium | reverse complement strand
GCGTGTCGGTGATCTCCAGCGCCTGTTCGCCGGTGTCGGGCTGGCTGATCAGCAATTCGTCGAGATTGACGCCGAGCTTGCGGGCGTAAAGCGGGTCGAGCGCGTGTTCGGCGTCGACGAAGGCGCAGACCCCGCCCTTCTTCTGCTCCTCGGCCACGGCGTGCAGCGTCAGCGTCGTCTTGCCAGAGCTTTCCGGCCCGTAGATCTCGATCACCCGGCCCTTCGGCAAACCGCCGATGCCAAGCGCGATGTCAAGCCCCAGCGACCCGGTGGACGTCGCCTCGATCGCCTCGACCGGGTGCTCGCCGCCCAGGCGCATGATGGAGCCCTTGCCGAACTGCCGTTCGATCTGGGAGAGCGCGCTGTCGAGCGCCTTCTGCCGGTCTGCGCTGCGCTTGTCGTTCATCTCGAAAAGGTTCGTGATTGCCATTGGGTCCGCCCCTTGTTCCATACCCTGACCGGCGCGGCAAGGGCGCCGCTTGCGGCCCTGCCCCACGCCGATGTTCTGCCCTTGTTCTTCTCTCCTTATGCGCACAAAAAGAGAACATCGCAAGGGAAAACTGTGGGCAAAGGGTTCGCCGGCAGGGTTAACGGTTCGTTACCGCGGCCCCCGTGCCGTCGCGAAATCGGGCGACGGCGGCGCGAAACCGGCGTTTGTGGGCCGCGGCTGGCCCGGTCGCGGGCCGGCCGGCCCGCTACGCCTCGGTGTCGGGCCCGGCGCCCGCGGGGCCGGAGCGGGCCCGCAACTGCTCTTCCACCGTCTTCGTCAGGTCCGACAGCGAGAACGGCTTGGGCAGGAAGACCGAGTTCGGGATCCGCGACTTCTGGTCGGAGAAACTGTCCTCGGCATAGCCCGAAACGAAAACCACGCGGGTGTCGGGCCGCGCCTTGATCGCCTCGCGGACCCAGGTCGGCCCGTCCATCCCCGGCATGATCACGTCGGTGACGAACAGGTCGACCTCCAGCGCCGGGTCGGCGAGGCGCTCCAGCGCCTGTTCGGCATCCTCGGCCTCGATCACCGTGTAGCCGCGCATCTGCAAGGCGCGGGCGGCGAAGGCGCGCACCGGCGCCTCGTCCTCGACCAGCAGCACCACGCCCTCGGCCCGGTCCGGCGTCGCCGGCGCGGCCGGCGCGGCCAGCGGCAGGTCGATCACCTCGCCGCCCGCCGGCTCGTAGGCCGGGAAGTAGAGCGAGAAGGTCGTGCCGGTGCCAACGACGCTGTCGGCGAAGATGAAGCCGCCGGTCTGCTTGATGATCCCGTAGGCGGTGGACAGGCCAAGCCCGGTGCCCTCGCCCTGCCGCTTGGTGGTGTAGAACGGCTCGAACACCTTCTGCAGCTTGTCGGCCGGGATGCCGGTGCCCTCGTCGGTCACCCGCACCACCACCCAGTCGCCCGCCGGAACGCTGGCGCGGCCGCGGTGCAGCTCGCCCTCCAGCCTCAGGTTCCCGGTCTCGATCCGGATCTCGCCGCCCTTCGGCATCGCGTCGCGGGCGTTGACGACGAGGTTCATGATCACCTGTTCAAGCTGGCGCTTGTCGGCCCGGATCCGCTTCAGCTCCGGGTCGTGTTCCAGCGTCAGCTTCACCTTCTCGCCGACGAGCCGGTTCAGCAGATGGGTCAGTTCCGCCAGGCTGTCGCGCAGGTCGATCACCGTGGGCTGCAGCGTCTGCTTGCGCGAAAACGCCAGCAACTGGCCGACGAGGCTGGCGGCGCGGTTGGCGTTCTGGGCGATCTGCGTCAGGTCGCTGTAATCGGGATCGTCCTTGTCGTCATGGCGCAGCAGCAGCAGGTCGCAATGGCCCGAGATCGCGGTCAGCAGGTTGTTGAAATCATGCGCGACACCGCCGGCAAGCTGGCCGATGGCCTGCATCTTCTGGCTTTGCACGAACTGCGCCTCCAGCGTCTTGAGCTGGGTGGCGTCCGACAGCACGGCGACCAGCCCGGTGCGGCCGTCCTCGACCATCCGCGCCAGCGTGACCTGCAGGAACACCTCGCGATCGGGGTCGGAGACGCGCAGCACCTCGGGCCGGCCCTCGGCGCGCCCGGCCAGCGCATCGGCCAGCCAGTCGCCCACCGGCCGGCCCAGGCCCTCCAGCAGGTCGGCCAGCGGCCGGTCGACGACGCCGTCGCCCAGCACCGCGCGGGCGGCGCGGTTGGCGGCGGTGACGGTGCCCTGCGCCGACAGCCGCACCAGCGCGACCGGCAGCGCCTCGAACCCCGCGCCGACGGCGGCGGCGGCCGGCAACGGGGGCTCGGCAACCGGCACAAGGTAGATTTCGCGCCGCCCGCCCGGCCCCTCGACCTCGACGGCCAGCGCCAGGACCTTGCCGCCAAGGCCGATGATCTCGTTGAGTTCGCCGGGCCGCACCGGCAGATCGGTGAAGATCCGGTCAAGCGTCTTCACGCGTTCGCCGACCAGCCGGCGCAGCGCCTCGTTCATGAACAGCACGGTGCCGGATTTCGACACCGTCAGCATCGGCAGGCTGATCGTTTCGGCGCCGCGGCCGCCGACGGCGCGTTCGGCCATGTCCTCAAGCCGCCACAGGAACGCCGCCCCGGCCACGCGGTGCACCGACAGCCGGACATGGCCGCGCCGGGTGACGAGGTCTTCGCGGGCCACCCCCGCGCTCTCGGCGCGGGACTGGAGCCGGTGAAGGACCGAGGCGGGATTGGCGAACACCTCGCCAAGCGCGCGGGTCAGCGTCTGGCCCTCGCGGTTGCCGAAACGATCCAGCGCGGCGCGGTTCTGATAGCCGATCTCGCCCTCGGCATCGGTGATGAAACTGGGCGAGGCATCATGCGCGACGAACGCGGCAAGCTGGTCGTTCAGCGCCGACCGGCGCCCGGCATGCCGGCGCGACAGGACGGTGGCCGCGAAGGCGGCGACGGCGATCGCGCCAGCCGAAACGACAAGCCCCGCGCCGAGTACCGGATCGGACACCGCCAGGGCCGCGGCGACCAGACCGGCCGCGACGAGCGCGAGGTAGCCCCAGCGCGGCGCGAGCGCCAGCGCGGTTCGGGTCAGCGGAGGCGGCGACACATCCGGGCTCGACATCCTGCTGTTCCCCTTACTGGTCCTCGACGTCGGCATTTCGGTGACCAAAACCTTAATCGGGGCTTAATTCTGCACGGAACGGCAACAATTCGTGACTACGCGTCCCCGGTGCGGGCCGTCAACGTCCGTCTGCACCCGGTGCGGCGAAGACCGCCAGATAGAACCCGTCGCCGCCATCGGCCGGCGTCAGGCGGCGTTCGCGGGTGATTCGCCAGCCCGGACGGGCGGCGAGGAACCGCGCCGCCTGCGCCTCGTTTTCCGCGTCGAGCAGCGAACAGGTCATGTAGGCCAACCGGCCACCCGGCGCGACATGCCCGGCGGCTTCGGCGAGGATCGCGGCCTGGATCTCGTGCAGGTCCGCCAGTCGGTCCGGCGTCAGCCGCCATTTCGCCTCGGGCGCGCGGCGCCAGCTGCCCGAGCCGGAACAGGGCACGTCGCACAGCACGAGGTCGAACGCGGCTTCGCCGGCCAGCCCGGCCGTGTCACGCAGCGCGACCGCGATCCCGGCGCGGCGCGTGCGGTCCGGCAGGTCGGCCATCCGCCGCGGATCGGCGTCATGGGCGACATAGGCGGCATCGGGGTGGCGCGCGGCCATCGCCAGCGTCTTGCCGCCACCGCCGGCGCAGTAATCCAGCACCCGGCGGCAGCCGGCCAGCGGCAGGTCGGCCACGACGGCCTGGCTGGCCGCGTCCTGCAATTCCACCAGACCGTCGCGATAGGCCGCCGCGGCGCGCAGTTTCGTCGCGCCGCGCCCCAGTCGCAGCGCGGTCTCGGCCAAGGGCTCCGGCACCGCCTCGATCCCGTCGGCGGCCAGCGCCGCGATCGCCCCGTCGCGGTCGATCCGGGCGGAGTTGACGCGCACGAAGACCGGCGCGCGTGCCCGCATCGTCGCCAGCACCGCCTCGGCCGCGTCGCCAAGGCTGGCGCGCAGCTCCGGTTCCAGCCAGTCGGGGATGTCGAGCCGGACGGCGGCGGGCCAGTCGGCCGGCGCCGGCGCGGCGGCCAGCGCGGCGCGTTCGGCCGCGTCGAGCGGCGGCGGCGCATGGCCCGCGCCGCTGAAGACAGCGTCGGGATCCCCACCGGCCGCGACGACCCCGCCAAGGATCAGCGCGCGGCCGGTCTCCGCCCCCTGCCCCGAGGCGGCAAGATGCGAGCGCCGGCAGCGCAGCGCATCGAACACGAGGTCGCGCACCGCCGCGCGGTCGCCCGACCCGGCAAAGCGGCTGGCGCGCGCCCATCGGGTCAGCGCCCGTTCCGCCGCCTCGCCGGCCAGCACCCGGTCGAGCAGGCCGATCGCGGCCGCCGCGCGCGCGCCGGGGGTCATGCCGGGCGGCCGGGCATCCGCCGGCCAACGCCGTCAGCCAAGGCGGTAGTTCGGCGATTCGCGGGTGATCTGGACATCGTGGAC
>CAYUXM010000233.1:0-4472 GCA_964448765.1 uncultured Rhodobacterales bacterium | reverse complement strand
CCTGCTGGGCTTCGTCGCGATGGCCTTCATCGCCGGCTGGGCGGCGGATCGCGGCCTGCGCTCGGTGCTGGGCCTGTCGGCGGTGGCGCTCGCGGCCTCGGCCGCGCTCTACCTGCCCGGCCTGGCCTGGCTGGGCGCCGCGATCGGCCTTGAAAAGGCCGTTGCGGTCGGCATGCTGCCGTTCCTGCCGGGCGATGCGGTCAAGGCGGTGCTGGCGGCGCTGATCGTCACCGGCGGCTGGAGCCTGCTGGGCCGCAAGCGCGCCTGAACGGCGGCAATGACGAAACGGCCAAACGCCGCCCCGGGGGGCGGCGTTTTGCGTGGCCGATCCGCGACGGCCGAAGTCCGCCCCGGGTCTCGCCCTACTCGGCCGCCTTCATCTTGAAGCCCTGTTCGATCTGGTCGGAGGGCGCGACCGGGTAGTCGCCCGAGAAACAGGCGTCGCAGTATCTCGGCGCGTCGGGGTCGCGGCCCGCGGCCTCGCCGGCGGCGCGGTAGAGCCCGTCGAGCGTGATGAAGCGCAGGCTGTCCACCCCGATCCAGTCGCGCATCTCGGCCTCCGACATCGTCGCGGCCAGAAGCTTGCCGCGGTCGGGCGTGTCGACGCCGTAGAAACAGGGCCAGGCCGTGGGCGGGCTCGCGATCCGGAAGTGCACCGCCGCCGCGCCGGCATCGAGGATCATGTCCTTGATCTTGCGGCTGGTGGTGCCGCGCACCACCGAATCGTCGACCAGCACCACCCGCTTGCCCGCCACCAGCGCGCGGTTGACGTTCAGCTTCAGCCGCACGCCCATGTTGCGGATCTGCTCGGTCGGTTCGATGAAGGTGCGGCCCATGTACTGGTTGCGCACGATCCCCATCGCGTAGGGGATACCCGATTCCTGGCTGTAGCCGATCGCCGCCGGGGTGCCGCTGTCGGGCACCGGGCAGACCAGATCGGCCTCCACCGGCGCCTCGCGCGCGAGTTCCACGCCGATCTGGCGCCGGGTCTCGTAGACCGAGCGGCCGCCAAGGATCGAATCGGGGCGCGAGAAATAGACATGTTCGAAGATGCAGAACCGCGATTTCGCCGGGGCGAAGGGCCGGGTGCTTTCGATCTTGCCCTCGGAGATCACCACCATCTCGCCCGGATCGATCTCGCGCACGAAGTCCGCGCCGATGATGTCCAGCCCGCAGGTCTCCGACGACAGGCAGAAGCCCTCGTCGGCCAACCGGCCCAGCACCAGCGGCCGCACCCCCAGCGGGTCGCGGACCCCGATCAGCTTGGTCCGCGTCATCGCGATGATCGAGAACGCGCCCTCGACCCGGCGCAGCGCATCCTTCATCCGTTCGGGGATGTTCCTTTGGATCGAGCGCGCCATCAGGTGGATGATGCATTCCGAATCCGACGAGGACTGGAAGATCGAGCCGCGCTCGATCAGTTCGCGGCGCAGGGCGGCGGCATTTGTGATGTTGCCGTTATGCGCGATCGCGCAGCCGCCCATCGCGAATTCGCCGAAGAACGGCTGCACGTCGCGGATCTGGGTGTTGCCCTTCGAGCCGGCGGTGGAATAGCGCACGTGGCCGATGGCGATCGGGCCCGGCAGGGTCTCCATCAGGCTGGCCTTGGTGAAATTGTCGCGCACGTAGCCGAAGCGGCGGGCGGAGTTGAAGCCGAGATCGGGATCGTGGCTGACGATGCCGCCGGCTTCCTGGCCGCGATGCTGCAGCGCGTGCAGGCCGAGCGCGGCGAAATTCGCCGCCTCCGTCACCCCGATCACGCCGAAGACCCCGCATTCCTCCCGCAGCTTGTCGTCGTCGAACGGATGTGCGGGGGGGTGGCGCATGTCTCTGGCTCCGAATCCGGGCAGGTCCTGCGCCCAGATGTAGGGCCTTGCCCCGGCGCTGTCACGCCCGGCCGCGCAGATATGACGATTTTGCGACGCGTGCCGCCCGGAGGCCGGACGACGGCCTAGCCGTTGTCCGCCGGCGGCTGGGTCGGAACGCCCGGCGCCTCCGTCGCGGCGCAGGAGGCCATCAGTTCCTCGTAGCGCGCGACGATCCAGCCCGGCGCATCCTCGGGCAGTTGCTCGTTCAGCCGCTCTTCCATCTGCGCGAAGATCCCGGCCGAGCGCGAGTCGTCGACCATCGCCACCGCCTGGTCGACCATCACCCGGTCGTAGACGATCAGCGCCACGGCGACCAGGAGCACGCCCCGCGCGACGCCGAAGACGAAGCCCAGCACCTGGTCGATGCCCGACAGGATCGAGCGCTGGATCGCCGAGGCGAAGAGCGGCGCGAACACCGACACCAGCAGAAGCGCCAGCGCGAAGACGGCGGTGAAGGCGGCGATCATCGACAATTCGCAGTTGTCGCCAAGGAAATCGCTGAGCACCGGGATCTGCGCGATCAGCGGCTGCGCCTGCGGCGCGAATATGAACGCCACCACGGCCGCGGCGACCCAGCCGAGGATCGCCAGCGCCTCGCGGGTGAAGCCGCGACTCCAGGCCAGGATCCCCGACAACAGGATCACGCCGCCGACGACCGCGTCGATGATGGTGAAGCCTTCCATGCTCGCCCCGCTTCGCAACGGCCCTAACCGGCCCCGAAAATCTCGCCCACGACCGTAACAAGGTCCGGTATCTGACGAATGAACAGCCCCGTATCTGGCCCGATTTTTGACCGTTCCGGGGCAATCGCCTGCGAGAAACCAAGTTTTTGCGCCTCTTTCAACCGGTTTTCGGTCTGGCCCACCGGCCGGAGCGCGCCCGACAGGCTGATTTCGCCGAACACCACCATCTCGGCGGGAAGCGCCACGTCCTCGCGCGCGGACAGAAGCGCGGTGGCGACGGCGAGATCGGCGGCCGGTTCGGTGACCTTCATCCCGCCCGCGACGTTGAGGAACACGTCGAGCCCGGCGAAGGGCACCGCGCAGCGCGCCTCCAGCACCGCGAGGATCGTCGACAGCCGGCCGGCATCGAGCCCCACGACGGTGCGCCGCGGCGTGCCGAGCGACGAGGGCGCGACCAGCGCCTGGATCTCGGTCAGGACCGGCCGCGTGCCCTCGATCCCGGCGAAGACGACCGATCCGGGCGCCGGCTGGCCGCGTTCGGACAGGAACAGGGCGGAGGGATTGGCGACCTCGGCAAGGCCCGCGCCGGTCATCTCGAACACGCCGATCTCGTCGGCCGGGCCGAAGCGGTTCTTGACCGCGCGCAGGATGCGGAACTGGTGGCCGCGCTCGCCTTCGAAATAGAGCACGGTATCGACCATGTGCTCCACCACCCGCGGCCCGGCGATCTGGCCTTCCTTGGTGACATGGCCGACCAGCACCACCGCCGCGCCGCGCCGCTTGGCGAAGCTGACCAGATCATGCGCCGCGGCGCGAACCTGCGCGACCGATCCCGGCGCGCTGTCGACCGTGTCCGACCACATCGTCTGGATCGAGTCGATCACCACGAGGTCGGGGCGCTCGGCGTCGAGCGTGGTCAGGATGTCGCGCAGGCCGGTTTCCGCGCCCAGCCGCACCGGCGCCTCGGCCAGCCCCAGCCGCGCGGCCCGCATCCTGACCTGCGCCGCGGCCTCTTCGCCCGAGATGTAAAGGCACGACAGGCCGGCGCGGGCCAGCGCGGCGGTGGCCTGCAACAGCAGCGTGGACTTGCCGATCCCGGGATCGCCGCCGAGCAGGATCGCCGAGGCCGGCACCAGCCCGCCGCCCAGCACCCGGTCGAATTCCGCCACGCCCGAGACGGTGCGCGGCGGCGGCGGTTCGGCATCGGCCAGTGTCGACAGCGGGATCGACCGTCCGCGCGCGGGCCCGGTGCGGCTGCCCGGCGCGGCAAGCGGGGTTTCCTCGACCAGCGTGTTCCAGGCCCCGCAGCCGTCGCAGCGCCCGGCCCATTTCGAATGGGTCGTACCGCAGGACTGGCAGGTGAAACGGGGGGCGGGGGCTTTGGCCATGGCCCTTCGTGCCCGAGGGCCGGGCTAGGTGCAAGCGCCGCAAGACCCGCGCGGGCGCCAAGGCCGTCACCGGCCCCGACCGGGCGGCTCAGCCGGTCTTGCCGGGGCGGATGCGGCGGTCCTCCGCCTCGGCCAGGGCGAGGCTGGCGAGGATGCAGGCGGTGAACAGGTAAAGGCCCCAGGCGGTTTCCACCCGGCCGATGCCGGTGCCCTTGGCCACGACGATGTAGAGCGCGACGAGGAAGATGTCGGCCATCGCCAGCCGGCCCAGCAGGTGCAACGCCGGCATCAGCCGCGGCGAGGCGAGGCGGAACTGCACCAGCCCCAGCCCGATCGTCTTCACGTAGGGCGCGAAGAGCGCGAAGAAGGTGACGACGAGGGCAAGGAAAACATCCGTCCGCCACAGGCTTTGCAGCCCGGTCAGGACCGAGATTTCCGACAGGCCGAAGAGCGGCAGCAGCCCCGCGCGCAGCATCGGCGCGGCCCAGGCGACGGGGTAGAGGACCAGGAGCGCGAGATTGGCCCAGCGAAGC
>CAYUXM010000232.1:0-4502 GCA_964448765.1 uncultured Rhodobacterales bacterium | reverse complement strand
CCATCGCGCGCAAGCCCAAGGGGCATGATTTCGACTATTCGCGCCAGCGCGTCGCCGGCCAGGTCAGCCGGCACATGAGCCATACCGGCGGCTGAGATGGCCGAGGGCCTCGCGCGGTTCGTGACGGCGCAGGACGGCACGTTCGACACCGCGCTGGCCGAGTTGCAGGCCGGGCGCAAGCAAAGCCACTGGATGTGGTTCGTCCTGCCGCAACTGCGCGGGCTTGGCCGGTCGGCGATGTCCCATCACTACGGCATCGCCGATCTCGACGAGGCGCGCGCCTACCTCGCCGATCCGGTGCTGGGGCCGCGGCTGGCGGACTGCGCGCGGGCGCTCATGTCGCATGACGGTCTGTCGGCCGACGAGATCATGGGCGGGACGGACGCGGGCAAGCTGCGCTCCTCGGCCACGCTGTTCGCCGAGGCCGGGCGCGGCAGCGCCACCGGGCCCCTGATGGAGGCGCTGCTGGCACGGTATTTCGGGGGCCGGCCCTGCCGCCGCACCCTCGCGATGCTGGGCTGAGCCGGCCGGACGATCCGCCGCAAGGGTCGGCCTTTACGCCACGCCCCGATGGCGGCATCCTGTCCGGCGTGTAACGAGTGTGAGGGGGAATGCGCATGGCGCGTTCAGGTTATCCGCGGGTCCGCCGGCCGATCGGTCTGGCGGCCTTTTTCGTGGCGCTGGCCGGGCCGGTCGCTGCCCAGGACGCCGGCGGCTTCACCGGCCGCGCGACGGTCGGGATCGTGTCGGTGCCGGAATTCGAGGGCGCCGGGGACCGGCAGGCCTTTCCGCTGCTGTCGCTGCGCTACCAGCCCGGCGAGCGCTGGATCGAACTCGAAGGCACGACGCTGCGCGCCAACCTGCTGGCCTCGGGCCGGCTGTCGGCGGGGCCGGTGCTGCGCTACCGCTTCGGCCGCGACGATGACGTGTCCGACAGCGCCGTGGCCGCCCTGCCCGAGATCGACGCGGGCGCGGAACTGGGCGTCTTCGCGCGCACCACGCTCGACATGGGCAGCCTGCCCGTCGATCTGTCGGCCGAGCTTTTGGCCGATGTCTCGGGCGTGCATGACAGTTGGTCCGCCAGTCTCGGCGCCGGGCACACCGCCTTCGTGGGCGAGCGCTGGCGGATCACGGCCGGGGCCGGGATCGACCTGATCGGCGACGGCCATGCCGAAACCCGCTACGGCGTCACCGCCGCCGGCGCAGCGGCCAGCGGCCTGCCCGTCTACCGGCCAGACGGCGGGCTGGCCGCCGCCGGGCTGACGCTGAACCTCGGCTACAGCCTTGGCCCGGCATCGGAAATCACCGGCCTCGTGGTCTGGCGCCGGCTCCTGGGCGACGCCGCCGACAGCCCGATCACCGAACGCGGCAGCGCCGACCAGCTTCTGGTCGGGCTGGGCTATACCTGGCTCTTCTGACCGGGCCGCGCGGCCTCAGGCCGCCGGCATCCGCGTCTCGACCATCCCGGCATACCAGGACGATCCGAAGGGGATCGCGTCGTCGTCGAAATTGTAGGCCGGGTGATGCACCATCGCGGTGTCGCCGTTGCCGACGAAGATATAGGCGCCGGGCCGGGCGTTCAGCATGAAGCTGAAATCCTCCGCCCCCATCAGCGGCGCGATATCGGTGTTGACCGTGCCCGAGACCGCCTGCGCGACCTCGGCGGCATAGCCGGTGTGTTCGGGCGGGTTTTCCGTCACCGGGTAGCCGCGGTGATAGTCCACCTGCGCCGTGGCGCCGAAGGCGCGCGCGGTGGCCTCGGCGATCTCGGCGATCCGGCCCTCCACAAGATCCTGCACCGCCGGGTCCATGCTGCGCACGGTGCCCTTCAGCAGCACCGTCTGGGGGATCACGTTATGCGCCTCGCTTTCGGTGCGGAAGGTGCAGACCGACACCACGACCTGCTTGAGCGGATCGACGGTGCGCGACGCGATGGATTGCAACGCGATCACGATATGCGACGCCACCAGCGTGGTGTCGATCGACTCGTGCGGCTTGGCGGCATGGCCGCCCTTGCCGGTCACCGTGATCTCGAACTGGTCGGCGGCGGCCATCATCGCGCCGGTGCGGATCGCGAAATCGCCCACCGGGATGCCGGGCATGTTGTGCATGCCATAGACTTCCTGGATGCCCCAGCGATCCATCATCCCGTCGTCGACCATCTCGCGGCCGCCGCCGCCGCCTTCCTCGGCGGGCTGGAAGATCACCACGGCGGTGCCGTTGAAATTGCGCGTCTCGGCAAGGTATTTCGCCGCGCCCAGCAGCATCGCGGTATGGCCGTCATGGCCGCAGGCATGCATCTTGCCCGGCGTCTTCGAGGCATAGTCCAGCCCCGTCGCCTCGTTGATCGGCAGCGCGTCCATGTCGGCGCGCAGGCCGATCACCCGGCCGCCGGTATCGGTCTTGCCGCGGATCACGCCGACGACGCCGGTGCGGCCGATGCCCTCCACCACCTCGTCGCAGCCAAAGGATTTCAGAAGCTCCGCGACCTTGCCGGCGGTACGGTGCACGTCGAACAACAGTTCGGGATGTTCGTGGAAATCCCGGCGCCAGGCGGTGATCTCGGGCAGAAGTTCGGCAAATCGGTTCTTGACGGGCATCTGGTGTCCTCTTTCGGTCCTGTCGCGTGTCCGGGCTACAGCCTTCCGCAAAGCCCGGCCCTTCGCAAGGGTTCACAGCGCCGGGCCAAGGTCCATCGCCGTGCCGTCGAAGAACCGCCCGTAGCGGAACCGCGCGAGGTCATGGCCCGGCGCGTTGCCCATGACGAGATCGGCCATCACCCGGCCCACCCCCGGCCCGATGCCGAAACCATGGCCCGACAGGCCGGTGGCGAGGAACAGGCCCGGCACCGGGCTTTCGTCCAGCACCGGGACCGTATCGGGCATCACGTCGATCATCCCCGCCCAGGCGCGGGCCAGTTGCGGCCGGCCCAGCGCCGGGAAGGCGCGGGCGAACGCGTCCTGCACGCGGGACAGGGTGGCCATGTTCGGCGCCGGGTCCAGCACCCGGCAGGCCTCGAACGGGCTGGTCTTGTCCGCGTCCCAGCGTCGCGGCGTCGTCCAGGCGTCGGGATAGCCCGCCGGCGCGGCGACGCGGAACCGGGTGGCGCGCAGGTCGCGCCGCAGTTGCGGCAGGTAGTGGCGCAGCCCGCGCAGCGCATCCGGCCCGATCCAGAAATCATGCGCGCCGCCCGGCGCCAGCGAATAGCCGCCGTCGGCCCGCCGCCGGAAGGCGAAGCGGCCGTCGGCCGCGCCGCCCGCGAAAACCTCGGGCAGCGGCACCGTGGCCGCGACCGAGGCGCGGACCGACAGCTGCGGCAGCGCCACGCCATGCGCGCGGGCGAACAGCGCCGACCACGCGCCCCCGGCCAGCACCACCCGGCCGCAGGCGACGCGGCCGGCCTCCGTCACGACACCCGCCACCCGGCCGGCGGCGATGTCGAGCGCGCGCACCGCGCAGCCCTCGCGCAGCACCACGCCACCCTCGGCCGCCATCGCCGCCAGCGCCGGCAGCGCCACGAAGGGTTCGCCCCGCGCGTCCGACGCGGTCCACAGCGCGCCGGGCCAGCCGCCCTCGATCGGCAGCATCGCCTGCATCTCGGCCCGGGACAGCAACCGGGTATCGACGCCGGTGTCGCGCGCATGCGGCAGCCAGGCGGCGAACGTCTCCATGTCCTCCGGCCCGTCGGCAAGATACATCACCCCGGTCTGGCGAAACCCCAGCGCCTCGGCCCCCAGCCGTTGCGCGAAGCTTTTCCAGTGCCCCAGCGCCTCGACCATGATCGGCAGTTCCGCCGGATCGCGGCCCTGCTGCCGGATCCAGCCCCAGTTGCGGCCCGATTGCTCGCCCGCGATCCGGCCCTTTTCGCACAGAAGGACCGATTGCCCCCGCTCGGCCAGGAAATGCGCCGTCATCACCCCGGCGATGCCACCGCCGATCACGGCGACGTCGACGGCCTCGGGCAGCGGGCCGGTGAAGGCGGGCGGGGAGGCGAGGCTGATGGGGATGGAGGTTTGCATCCGGGATCACTCTGCCCGTTGACGGCGAAGGCTGCGGTTCCCGCCTTGCCCGTGCGGCACGCACGGGCAGCGCCCGACCCGCCCCCCAGGGGCGGGCGCTTTCGCCCCCACCCCTCGGGCCGGTCGCTGCCCGCGCTCGGTCATCGCAGGCTTTGCCAAGGCTATCCCGGCCAGTCTCACCCCGCCAAATCCTCCAGCAGCCGCTCCATGAACCGCTGCCCGGCCGCGAACTCGGCCAGGGTGATGAATTCGTCGGGCTGATGCGCCTGCGCGATGTCGCCCGGCCCGCAAACCACCGCGGAATAGCCCGCGGCCTGGAAATGGCTCGCCTCGGTGCCGTAGCTGACCACGTGGGATCCGTTGTCGCCGGTCAGCCGCCGCGCCAGCGCCTCGGCCGCGCCGTCGGGTTCCGGCACGAAGGGCGGCAGGGTGAAATAGCGGTCGAGCAGGATGTCGGCCTCGGGCCGGATCGCCCTGATCTCG
>CAYUXM010000231.1:0-4578 GCA_964448765.1 uncultured Rhodobacterales bacterium | reverse complement strand
TCAGCTTGCGCTTCTCCTCGACCACCACGATGAGGTCGAGCCCCTCGGCCCAGTCCTGAAACGACGTCATGTCCAGCGGCCAGACCTGGCCGATCTTGTAGGTCGTGATCCCCAGCCGCTCGGCCTCGGCCCCGTCGATGCCCAGAAGCGACAGCGCGTGCACGAGGTCGAGCCAGTTCTTGCCGGCCGCGACGAAGCCGATCTTCGCGCCCGGCCGGCCCCAGACCCGCCGGTCCATCCGGTTGGCGCGCGAAAACGCCTCGGCCGCGAAGCGCTTGTAATCGATCATCCGGGCTTCCTGCGCCACCGGCGTGTCGACCAGGCGGATGTTCAGCCCGCCCTCGGGCATCGCGAAATCCGGTCGGGTGAAGTCCAGGCGGAACGGGTCGCCATCGACGACGGCGGTGGCCTCCACCGTGTCCTTCATCACCTTCAGCCCGGTCCAGACGCCGGCGAACCGGCTCAGCGCCCAGCCGTAAAGCCCGTAGTCGAGGATTTCCTGCACCCCGGCGGGCGACACCACCGGGATGTAGGCATCGACCATCGCCCAGTCGGACTGGTGCAGCGTGGTGGAGGATTCGCCGGTGTGGTCGTCGCCCATCGCCATCACGACGCCGCCATTGGGCGACGACCCGGCCATGTTGGCATGCCGCATCACGTCGCCCGACCGGTCGATCCCCGGCCCCTTGCCGTACCAAAGCCCGAAGACACCGTCGAACCGCCCCTCGCCGCGCAGTTCGGCCTGCTGCGCGCCCCACAGCGCGGTCGCGGCAAGATCCTCGTTCAGGCCGGGCTGGAACAGCACGTCGGCGCCCGAAAGCTCTTTCTTCGCCCGCGCCATCCACATGTCGACCGCGCCCAGCGGCGAGCCGCGATAGCCCGTCACCAGCCCCGCGGTGTTCAGCCCGGCGGCCCGGTCGCGCGCCTTCTGCATCAGCATCAGCCGCACCAGCGCCTGGGTGCCGTTCAGCAGCACCGGCGACCTGTCCAGGTCGAACCGGTCGGACAGGGATATGTCTTGATGGCTCATCGCGCGCCTCCCCTGCGTGACGGGCCCCGGCGCACCGGGGCTGCCGGATGATAGGTCAAAAAACCTGACCTACAAAACGGAAAATCCGGGAAATACTTTTTTGTTACGTCGCCTCGCCTATGTAACCTGCGACCGCGTCGGGGCCTGAAGCGTTTGGATGGTTGCAGATGGATTGGGACAAGTTAAGGATTTTCCACGCGGTGGCCGATGCCGGCAGCCTGACCCATGCCGGGGAAACCCTGCACCTGTCGCAATCCGCCGTCAGCCGGCAGATCCGCGCGCTCGAGGACAGCCTGAACACCACGCTGTTTCACCGCCATGCGCGCGGCCTGATCCTGACCGAGCAGGGCGAATTGCTGTTCGATGCCACCACCGCGATGATGAAGCGGCTCGATGCCGCCGCGGCGCGAATTCGCGACAGCGAGGAAGAGGTCTTCGGCGAGTTGCGGGTGACGACCACGACCGGTTTCGGCACGCTGTGGCTCGCGCCGCGGCTGCCGAAGTTCTACGAACGCTACCCGGAACTCAAGATCGACCTGCTGCTGGAGGAACGGGTGCTCGACCTGCCGATGCGCGAGGCCGATGTCGCGATCCGGATGAAGGAGCCCAGCCAGGCCGACCTTATCCGCAAGCGGCTGATGCACATCCGCATGCGGCTTTACGCCAGCCCCGAATACATCGCCGCCCATGGCAAGCCGGAGCGACTGGAGGACCTGTCGAAACACCGGCTGGTCTGCCAGCAGGCCGGCGCCGCCCAGGTCAGCGCCGGGGCGATCCTGGTGCAGACCCTGCTGGCCTACGACATTCCGTCGACCCTGACGGTCAACAACTATTTCGGCGTGTTGCAGGGCGTGATCAATCACCTCGGGATCGGCGTGCTGCCGGATTACCTGACCGAGGATTTCCCGAATCTCGTGCGCGTCATGCCCGAGATAGAATCCGCCGAAGTCCCTGTTTTCCTTGCCTATCCCGAGGAGTTGCGGCAATCCAAGCGGGTCGCCGCCTTCCGCGATTTCGTCACCGAGGAAATCCTCGCCTACCGCAAGCGCAAGGTCGAGGAAAGCGCAATCACCGGTTGAGGTGAGGTATGTGCGCAACGCATGCCGGCCATGTCGCGCCGCCGGGCCGATTTCTCTTGAACGGTTCGCATGCTGCCCATAAATCCGGCAATGAAGGTCGTCGCGGGGCAACCTGCCGGCCTTCATACCTCCCTGTTGGACTTGGCCGAGCTTGTCTCGGCCATTTTTTTGCGCTGCGGCCGGCTCAACCCGAAAGCCGGTCGCGCCGGGCGGTCAGAAACTGCACATCGGCCGCGGAGATCGACAGCCGGATCGCCCTGTCATAGGCCTCGCGCGCCGGCCCGACCTGCCCGGCCTCGGCCAGCAGGTTCGCGCGCACGGCGTGGTAGGGCGGGTAGTCGGCAAGTTCCTCGGCCAGACTTTCGATTTCGTCCAGCGCCTCGGGAACCCCGGCGACCTTGGCCAGCGGCACGGCCCGGTTGCAGGCGACGACCGGCGTCGGCATCCGGGCCCACATCAGGTCGTAGATCGCCAGCACCGCGCCCCAGCGCGTTCCTCCGGGGCCGTAGCGCATGTGTTCGGCCTGAATCCGGGCCTGAAGCGCGTAGAACCCGTTCTCCTGCGGCGGTCGCAGGCCGGCGAGCAGTTCGAATCCCGCCGCCATCCCGTCATGGTCCCAAAGCCCGGCATCCTGGCTCTCAAGCGGCACGGCCGTGCCATCCGGCTCGAACCGCGCCGCCCGCCGGCTGTCGATGAGCTGCAGCAGCGCCAGCAGCCCGCGCGCCTCGTCATCCTCGGGCAACATCCCGAATACCAGTTTCGACAGGTACATCGCCTCGTTGCACAGGTCGGCGCTGCGCGGATCCGTCGGGTCGGGCGCACTGTAGCACTTGTTGTAGACCAGATAGATCACCGTGAGTACCGAATCCAGCCGCTCATGCCACATCTCCGCCCCCGGCACCTCGAAGCCGACGCCCGCCTTGCGCAGCTTCGCCTTCGCGCGGCTCAGGCGCTGGGCCATCGTCGCCTCGGTGTCCAGAAAGAAACGGGCGATGTCTTCCGTCGGCAGCCGGCACACCGTGCGCAGCGTCAGGGCGATGCGGGATTTCGCGCTCAGCGCGGGATGACAGCAGGCAAAGATCAGCGCCAGCCGCTCGTCCGGGATCTCGGGCGGGTCGCCGTTCGCGGCCTCCTGATCGGCCCGGGCAAGGATTTCCAGTTCCGGCAGCCGGTCGGCGAAGCGGCCGTGCCGGCGGATCCGGTCGATCGCCTTGCGCCGCGCGACCTGTATCAGCCAGGCGCGCGGTCGATCCGGCGGGCCATTGCGCGACCAGTCGCACACGGCGGATTCGACGGCCTCGGACAGCGCCTCCTCGGCAAGGTCGACATCCCTGAGGTTTCGCACGAGCGCGGCAAGGATGCGGCCACGGTCATGCCGCATCACTTCCGCGATCCGTTTTCGGGCGTCGTCCATCGCTATCGCGCGCCGGCCTGCTTCGCGCGCGCCTCGGCCACCAGCCCGGGCACCATGTCACGGGTCACGATCGGGCGCAGTTCGATCGTGCCGCTGCGCGCCGATGGGATCATCGCCGCGCAGCGGATCGCGGTATCCAGATCGGGGCAGTCCAGCATGTAGACCCCGCCCAGAAACTCCTTGGTCTCTGCGAACGGGCCGTCCATCGTTTCGGTCACCCCGTCGCGCAGCCGCACGCTGGTGGCGGTTTCCGCGCCCATCAGCGGCTCGCCCGCGACGAACACGCCCTCCGCCTTCATCTTCTCGGTGGTTTGCCGGTATTCCTCGATGAATTCGGGCCAACCGGGTTCTCCGGGCGCGGGTTCGCTGCCCGGGGCGGCGTAAATCAACGCCATGTACTGCATATCCTCACTCCCTCACTCGCTAACGACCGTGAGGGCCCGCGGGGCCCCTACAACCCGATGGCGACTCGCGCGACATGAATGCCGACTATGATCATCGAAGTATACGTGAAAACCATACCGAGAAAACGCGACAAAGTGATCAGGGCCGAGGCGCGCAATCCCAACGGGTGCAACACCCGGCCCAGAACCAGCAGGCCGCCGGCCAGATGAATCGTGCCCGCCGGGGCGCCGGCGAGTTCCGCCAGCACGATCAGCAAGAGCGCCATCGGCGTCCATTCCGCGAAATTGCCGAAGGCGCGGACGCGTTCCAGCAGCACCGGATCGTCCCCAACGCCCAGCGACACGCCCGACCGCCGGCGCGCGAAGCTGATGCGGAAGGACAGGACGATCATCATCGCCGCAAGCAAGGCGGCATAGGGCAAAACAGTCTGGACCGGCATCATCTCCCCCCGGTGGTGGCACTGGTTAACGGAACACTTCCCTGACGTGACGATCAGGCCGCGGCGATCTCGACATGCCGGGCGCGGGCCGGCCGCATCGACCGGGCGGGCTTTTCCTGCCCCCTGCGATCGCCTAAGACACCGCGAAACGCGCCGGAGCCGGGAGGGCTGGGACCATGGCAGAACCCGAGATCACCGAAGACCTGATCGC
>CAYUXM010000230.1:0-4620 GCA_964448765.1 uncultured Rhodobacterales bacterium | reverse complement strand
GCCGCGGCGCCCCGGTGGTGCCCGAGATCATGATCCCGCTGGTCTCGGCCCGGCGAGAGGTCGAACTGGTCAAGACCCGGGTCGACGCCGTGGCCGCGGCGGTGCGCACCGAGATGCGGGCGGATTTCGCCTACCGGCTGGGCGTGATGGTCGAAACCCCGCGCGCCGCGCTGCGCGCCGGCGAGATCGCGCAACATGCCGCTTTCCTGTCCTTCGGCACCAACGACCTGACGCAGATGACCTATGGCCTGTCGCGCGACGATGCCGGGCGGTTCATGGGCGCCTATGTCAGCCAGGGGGTTTATGCCGAGGATCCGTTCCACATTCTCGACACCGAAGGGGTCGGAGAGCTTTTGCATATCGGCGCCGATCGCGGGCGCCAGGCGCGCCCTGACCTGACGCTGTCGGTCTGTGGCGAACATGGCGGCAATCCCGAATCGATCGCGTTCTGCCGCGATTCGGGCTTCGACTACGTTTCCTGCTCGCCGTTCCGGGTTCCGGTGGCGCGGCTTGCGGCCGCGCATTTCGCGCTTCTTGATCCCCGAAGGTCGGGCGAAGACGCCTGATTCCAGCCGTTTACCAATACCGGCCGGGGGCCTGCCGCGCTGCGGCGGCAGGGTTTCTGGACGGAAAGGTTAATTTCGGTTATCCACACCGTCGGTTGGATTCAAGGGGGCGCGGTCTTTCGGGCCGGTCGGACATCCTTAATGGCCGTTGCAAGAATTGCACTTTGCGCATTGGCGTCAGCCCTGCTGTGCCTCGGTCCCGCGGCGGCGGAGGAACGGCTGAGCACCTCGACCGATCCGACGGCGGCGATCATCCCGCTGGATGCGCAACTGATCACCCTGCTGTCGCACGAACGGGACGCCCTGGGACGGGTCGCGTCGCGGATGCGCGCCGCCACCCGCGCGCCGCGCCCGCGGCCGGAGCGCTGGCCGGAGCGGATCGACGCTTCCTGGCTGGCCGAACAGCCGGTGCCGCAGGGCGACGCGCAGTTCGAATGCCTCGCCAAGGCGCTGTATTTCGAAGCCCGCGGCGAACCGGTGGCCGGGCAGGTGGCGGTGGCCGAGGTCGTGCTGAACCGCGTCGAAAGCCCGCGCTATCCCGCGACGGTCTGCAAGGTGGTCAACCAGGCGCGACTTGGCTCCTGCCAGTTTTCCTTCATGTGCGACGGCAAGGCCGAAACCGTCGATGACCAGAGTTCGTGGAACCGGGCGGCGAAGATCGCGCGCGCGATGATCGACGGCGCGCCGCGGCGGCTGACCGGCGGGGCCACGCATTTCCACGCCGATTTCGTGCAGCCGTTCTGGGCGCGCAAGTTCGCCAAGACGGCGGAGATCGGCGGGCACCTGTTCTATCGGCCCGAGCGCGCGACGGCGCGCCCGTAGGTCGCAGGCGGTCCGTCCGACGTCGCCCGCGCCGTTTCGGCGCGCTTCTCGCGCGCTAGAGTGGGGACCTCAAAACGCCGGATCCTGCCGATGACCACCGATATCCGTCTTGCCTTCGCCCATCCCGAGGAGCGTTCCGAAGCCTCGGCCGGGGCCGATCCGCGCGACCGGATCAGCCTGCGCGACCATGTCGTGGAGGCCGATATCGGCGCCTTTCAGCAGGAGCGCGGGCAGATGCAGCGCCTGCGTTTCAACGTGGTGGTCGAGGTCCGGCCGCATCCCGCCCCGCTGGAGGACGATGTCGACCGCATCCTGTCCTACGACCGGATCACCGAGGCGATCGCCGCCGAACTGGCCGAGGAACGGCTGAACCTGCTGGAAACCCTGGCCGAGCGTGTCGGCGAACGGATTCTCGCCGAGCCGCAGGCGATGCGGGTCTTCGTGCGGGTCGAGAAGCTTGACCGCGGCCCCGGCGCGCTGGGGGTGGAGATCGTGCGGTCGCGCGCGCAGGCGCCGGTGCGCGCGGTGGATGCCGAGGGGGTGGAGACGGCGCTGCAACCGCTCGTCGCGCACCTGTCGAATGCCGAGATCGCCGCGCCGGACCTGTCCGACCGGCTTGACGCGCTGATCGCGCGCGGGCTGCCGGTGATCCTGACGGTCGGCATGCCCGAAACGCCGGTGCCGGTGACCGGCCATCGCCCGACGCAGCGCCGCATCGACCTGCTGGCGATCGAGCAGAACGCCTGGGCGCTGGCGGCGCGCGATCCGCGCTGCCTTGTCGTCGCCACCCGGACCGAGATCGACTGGGCGATGCGCAACGGCCAAACGGTGGTCTGGGCGCCCTCGAAGATCGTGCTGGATGCCGTCGACGGGCCGAAGGCCGCGGCGGGCGACGCGGTGGCGCTGGCGCTGTGGCTGGCCGAGACGCTGGCGGCCACCGCGCTGGTCGTTCACGGCGATATGTCAGTTCCGGCGGGAAGCCGCGTGCCGGTGGAGCGGGCCTGAGGCGCGGGGTTGCCAATTCCGCGCCGCTGCGGTTGAAGCGGCGCCGATGGACTACTTTCGACCGATCGCGATGACCGATCCGGCCCGGCCCCGCGGCGCGCGGGCGCTGGCCGGCGGCTGGTGCTGGTTCGACCGGGCCGAGCGGCTGGGCCGCGACGGCGCCCGCGAGATCGTGCCCGCCGGCGATCTGCCCGGCGCGCTGCTCGACCGCCTCTGCGCGCCGCGCCCGGCGCTGGCCGGGCTCAAGCTCGACCGGCCGCGGGTGATGGGGATCGTCAATGTCACCCCCGACAGCTTTTCCGATGGCGGCCGGTTCGACAGCACCGAGGCGGCGGTGGCGCAGGGCCGGGCGCTGGCGGAGGCCGGGGCCGACATTCTGGACATCGGCGGCGAAAGCACCCGGCCCGGCGCGGCCGAGGTGCCGGCCGCGGACGAGGCCGCGCGGGTGCTGCCGGTGATCGAGGCGCTGGCGGGCACGGCGCCGGTTTCCGTCGACACCCGCAAGGCCGCGGTGGCCGAAGCGGCGCTGGCGGCCGGGGCGCGGATCGTCAACGATGTCTCGGCGCTGGCCTACGATCCGGCGCTGGCGGGCGTGGTGGCGACGGCCGACGCGCCGCTGTGCCTGATGCATGCGCAAGGCCGGCCCGAGACGATGCAGGACGATCCGCGCTACGACGACGTGCTGCTGGATGTCCACGACGCGCTGGCCGGCAGGGTGGCGGCGGCCGAGGCGGCGGGGATCGCCCGCGACCGGATCGTGATCGACCCGGGCATCGGCTTTGGCAAGACCGCGGCGCACAATCTCGCGCTGATCCGCGGCCTGTCGCTGTTTCACGGGCTGGGTTGCCCGGTGCTGCTGGGCGTGTCGCGCAAGCGCTTCATCGGAACCATCGGTCGCGCCGGGGCACCGGAGGCCCGCGCGCCGGGCACCCTGGCACTGACGCTCGCGGGGCTGGCGCAGGGGGTGCAGATCCACCGCGTGCACGACGTGCCACAGATCGTTCAGGGCTTGCTGCTATGGCAGGCCGTGACGCAAGGAGACAGCAGATGACCCGCAAGCTTTTCGGGACCGACGGGGTCCGCGGCCGCGCCAACACCCATCCGATGACCGCCGAGACCGCGCTGAAGCTGGGCGCGGCGGCGGGCCGGTTCTTCCGCACCGACGGCAAGAACGGCCACCGGGTGGTGATCGGCAAGGATACGCGGCTGTCGGGCTACATGCTGGAAACCGCGCTGACCGCGGGGCTGACCTCGGCGGGGATGAACGTGCTGCTGCTGGGGCCGGTGCCGACGCCGGCGGTGGGCTTCCTGACCCGGTCGATGCGCGCCGATCTCGGCATCATGATCTCGGCCAGCCACAACCCGGCCACCGACAACGGCATCAAGTTCTTCGGGCCCGACGGGTTCAAGCTGTCCGACGGCGCCGAGGCGGAGATCGAATCGCTGCTCGAAGGCCCGGTCGCCACGGTGGAGCCCGCCGATATCGGCCGCGCCAAGCGGATCGAGGACGGCCGCGGCCGCTACGTGGAATATTGCAAGACCACGTTTTCGGGCGGCGGCACGCTCTCGGGCCTGAAGGTCGTGATCGACTGCGCCCATGGCGCGGCCTACCGCGCCGCGCCCGAGGTGCTGTGGGAACTGGGCGCCGATGTCGTCCCGCTGGGCACCGCGCCGAACGGCAGCAACATCAACGACCGCTGCGGATCGACCCATCCGCAGGCCGCGGCCGAAGCCGTCGTGGCCCACGGCGCCGACCTCGGCATCTGCCTTGACGGCGATGCCGACCGGGTGATCCTGATCGACGAGACCGGCCATGTCGCCGACGGCGACCAGATCATGGCGCTGTTCGCCGCGCGCTGGGCCGAGACCGGGCGGCTGAAGGGCGGCGCGCTGGTCGCCACGGTGATGTCGAACCTCGGGCTCGAACGGTTCCTCGATGGCCGCGGGCTCAGGCTGGAGCGCACCGCGGTGGGTGACCGCTACGTGGTGGAACGGATGCGCGCCGGCGGCTTCAACCTTGGCGGCGAGCAATCGGGCCATATCGTGATGACCGATCACGCCACCACCGGCGACGGGTTGATGGCGGGTCTGCAGTTCCTCGCCGCGATGGCCGAGACCGGCGCCCGGGCCAGCACGCTGGCGCGGCAGTTCGAGACCGTGCCGCAGATGCTGAAGAACGTGCGCTACGGCGCCGGGTCGAACCCGCTGGCGGCCGAGGCGGTGCAGG
>CAYUXM010000229.1:0-4675 GCA_964448765.1 uncultured Rhodobacterales bacterium | reverse complement strand
TGGTGATCCATGCCGAGCGGATCACCACCGAGGCGCTGAACGGCGACACGATCCTCGTCGACGGCGACCAGGGCGTGGTGCACCTGCGCCCGGAAGACACGGTGGCCACCGCCTTCCGCGACAAGATTGCGATGCAGGCCGATGCGCAGAAACGCTATGCCGGGCTGCGCGACAAGCCGGCCACGGCCCATTGCGGCACCACCGTCAGCCTGCACATGAACGCCGGGCTGATGGCCGACCTGCCCTCGCTCGCCGGGTCCGGGGCCGAGGGCGTTGGCCTGTTCCGCACCGAGTTGCAGTTCCTGATCCGCAACAAGGTGCCGCGGCGGGGTGAACTGGCCGCGCTCTATTCGCGGGTGATGGATGCAGCGGGCGGCCGGCGCGTGGTGTTCCGCACGCTCGACATCGGGTCCGACAAGGTCCTGCCCTACATGAAGCCGCAGGACGAACCGAACCCGGCGATGGGCTGGCGCGCGATCCGCGTCGGGCTGGACAAGCCCGGCGTCATGCGGATGCAGTTGCAGGCGCTCATTCGCGCGGCGAACGGCCGGCCGCTGGCGGTGATGTTCCCCTTCGTCGCGCAGATGGAGGAATACCGCGCCGGCCGCGCCGCGGTGCTGGACGAGATCGAGCGCGAGCGGCGGCTGGGCCATGTCCTGCCCGAGACGGTCGAGATCGGCGCGATGCTGGAGACGCCGAGCCTGGCCTTCGCGCCGCGCGCGTTCTTCGAGATGTGCGATTTCGTCTCGATCGGCGGCAACGATCTCAAGCAGTTCTTCTTCGCCGCCGACCGCGAGAACGAGCGGGTGCGGCGGCGCTACGACACGCTGAACGTCTCGTTCCTGTCGCTGATCGAGACGATCGTCGAGCGCTGCGCGGAGACCGGCACGCCGGTGTCGTTCTGCGGCGAGGATGCCGGCCGGCCGGTGGAGGCGCTGGCCTTCGCGGCCATGGGGGTGCCCGCGCTGTCGATGCGTCCGGCCTCGATCGGGCCGGTCAAGCACCTGATCCGCCGGGTCTCGATTTCCGAGGCGCGGCAGGTGATCGACGTGGCCCGCGCCGGGGGCGCGCAATCGGTGCGTCCGGCGCTGCTGGACTGGCTGGCGCGGCAGGACCTGTAGGCGGCGCGCCGCCGGCGCCGTCGCGGCGGGGGTTTCACACCCCCGCACCCCCGTGGGATACTTGCAGACCAAAACCGGGGCGGGACGGGATGATGATCGGGCGTCGGATCTTGTTGTCGGGGATCGTTGCGCTGGCGGCCTGCGCGGCCCCGCCGGCGCCGCGCGAGGCTGCGCCGGCGGGGCCGGCGGAGGTGCAGCGGCTGATCGGGGAATGGGCGGCGCGATACGAGATTCCCGAAAGCCTGCTGACCCGGGTGGTGCGCGAGGAAAGCACCTTCAACCCCGCGGCGCGGAACGGGCCCTACCGGGGCCTGATGCAGATCCATCCCCAGACGGCGGCGACGATGGGCCATCGCGGCCCGCCAGAGGCGCTTTTCGACGCCGACACCAACCTGCGCTACGGGGCGAAATACCTGCGCGGCGCCTGGCTGGTCGCGGGCCGCGACCCGGAGGCCGCGATCGGCTGGTACCGGCGGGGGTATTACTACGAGGCGAAGCGGCTGGGCCTCTTGGAGGAAACCGGGCTGCGCTGAGGATCAGCGCAGGATCGTGCGCAACTCCTCTTCCAGCGCGGCACGCGGCAGGCCGGTGTCGCGCGCCAGCCGGGCGAGGCCGAACTGCACCCGCGCCATTTCCTGGTAATAGCCGGTGAAGACCCAGTTCACCGCCGCGCCGGCGACCGCGCCGATCACCGGGGCGGCCTGCGCGGCGAGTTTCTGGCCCAGCACCACCGACAGCCGCGGCGCGACCCGGGCGATCAGCGTCTGCACGCTGTGGCCGGTGATCGTGAGCCGGGCGGCGAGGAAGCCGAGATCGGCGTCGTCGTCGTCCTCCAGCGGGCCGGCGGCGGCGAAGACCCGCAGGCAGTCCAGCCGCACCTCGGGCTCGGCCGGATCGAAGCCGTGCTCCTCGGCGATGCCCTGGATCGCGCGCAGCAGCACCGTGGTGGTGACCGGCAGTTCCGCCAGCGCCGTGGGCAGCCCGCCGGCACCGCCGGCCGCGCCCATCGCGGTGGCCAGCGCCGTCGTCATCCAGTCCTCGCGGCGCGGGATCGACCGGCGGCTGAGCGCCGCGGCGGTGAAGGCCTGGTCGAGCGCGGCGCGGGTCGCGCCTTCGAGCCGGTCGCGCACCGCATGCGGCAGGCGGTGCAAAAGCCCCTCGGCCGAGCCGCCGACAAGCCCCAGCAGGTGCATGCCGAGCCCGTTCGCCGCCCGGTGCCGCGTGGCGAGGCGGGCCAGTTCCGCCACGGCCGCGGGATCGAGCGCCACTGCCTGAACCTGGGTCATCCTGCCCTCCGCCCTCGGATCGACAGGATATGGGGGGTCAGGCGGCCTTTTCCACCCGGCCGGTGACGCCGGCCCAGCCGCCGGGCACGAGATCGAGCCCCAGCACCCGGTCGGGGTTCGTGGGCGGCGGCATGGTGACGCCGTCCAGCCGGGCGAAACCGAAGCGCGCGTAATAGGGCGCATCGCCCACCAGCATCACGCGCCGCCACCCCAGCCGCCCCGCCGCGGCCAGGCTTTCGTGGATCAAAAGCGCGCCCAGCCCCTCGCCCTGCCGCGTCGGGTGCACGGCGACGGGACCCAGCAGCAGCGCGGGTTGCCCGCCGGCGCGCACCGGCCAGTAGCGGATCGCGGCGGCCAGCGTGCCGGTGTCGTCGCGCAGCGTCAGGCACAGCGGGGCGACCGGGGCCACCCCCTCGCGCAGCCGGTAGGACGACAGCGCGGTGCGGCCGGGCGCGAAGCACAGGTCGTAAAGCGCCTCGACCTCCCACCAGTCATCGGGCCCTTCCTGCGCCAGCCGGTACATCCGCCCCCCGTTTTCGCTGGCACGCCGCGTAGCACGCCGCTAGGTCGGGTTCAAACCGAGGAGTCGCGCGATGTTCTACCGCCCGGAGGCGGGCCACGGCCTGCCGCACAACCCGTTCAACGCGATCGTGGCGCCGCGCCCGATCGGCTGGATATCGTCGCGCGGGTCGCAGGGCGACAACCTCGCGCCCTACTCGTTCTTCAACGCGGTCGCCTATGTGCCGCCGCAGGTCGTCTTCGCCTCGACCGCCACCAAGGATTCGCTCGCGAACATCCGCGAGACCGGGGTCTTCGCCGTGAACATCGTGGCGGAGGCGGCGAAGGAGAAGATGAACCTCACCTCCGGGCCGTGGGCGCGCGGCGAGGATGAATTCGCGCTGGCCGGCGTGGCGAAGGCCGACTGCGCGACGGTGGATTGCCCGCGCGTGGCCGATGCGCCGGCGGTGCTGGAATGCCGGGTGGTCGAGATCATCGCGCTGAAGGGCGCGGACAACCACATGGTGCTGGGCGAGGTGACCGGCGTGCACCTGCGCGACGATTGCGTCGTCGACGGGCGGTTCGACGTGACGCGGTTCCGCCCGCTGGCGCGGCTGGGCTACCGCGACTACGCGGTGGTGCGCGAGGTCTTCGAGATGAAGCGACCGGCGGATTGACCTTGCCGCAGCGCGGCCCGGCTGGCACAATTTCCGCGTGTGTCCGGGGTGTGCGTGGTGGCGGGTTTCAGAACGGTTGACGAGTTCCTCTCGCCGCGCGGAATGTTTCGGCCCACGTCGGCCGAGCGGCAGTTGATCGCGGCCTGCCGGGCCGGGCGGGATTGCGTTCTCGGGCCCGGCGAGCGCCCGATGGCCCCCTATGACGGCAACCGGATCCGCGCCGAGCTTCTGCGCCTTCTGATCATCGGCGGTTCGCCGGATTGCGGGATCGCGGGCACCGGCGTCGACGTTCAGGGCGCGTGGATCGACGGCAGGCTCGATCTGAGTTTCGCGACCGCCCGCGGGGTGACCGTCTTCCTCAACTGCACCTTTCCCGACCAGCCCGACCTGATCGACGCGAAGCTCCATCGCCTCAGCCTGCGCGGCAGCGAGCTGCGCCGCGGAATCCGGGCGACAGGCATGACGGTCGGCCAGTCCGTACTGTTGAGCCAGGGCTTCGTTTCGAGGGGGGCGGTCTACATCAACGGGGCGAGGATCGGCGGGCAGCTCGACGTCACCGATGCGGAATTCGACGTGCCAGGCCGTCTTGCGCTGGTCGCCGATTCGATGCGGGTCGGGACCACCTTCTTCTGGCGCGGGGTGACGGTGCATCGCGGGATCGTGACCCTGGCCTTCGCGCGGGTCGGCGCGCTCAACGACGATTTCGACAGCTGGCGCCGCGCCGGCGAGGCCGGGGGGCCGGGCGGGCTGCGCGGGCATCCGCAGGATCTTTGCCTTGACGGGTTCACCTATGACCATGTCTGGGGGCCGACCGATGTCGGAGACCGGCTGGGCTGGCTGTATCGCGGAACGCTGTGGCGCGGACGGTTCCGCCCGCAACCCTATCGGCAGTTCGCGCAGGCCTTGCGCCGGCAGGGCCACGACCGGGACGCGCGGCACGTGCTGGCCGAGATGGAGCGGCGCATCGCCATGCACCAGCGGCGGGCCGACCATCGCCGCGTCCGGGCGCTGTGGCGGGGGAAGGCGGGCGCCAGCGGCGATATCGGCGCGCAGTGGATCGCCTGGCGCGGGGCGCAGGCCTGGAACTGGCTGT
>CAYUXM010000228.1:0-4702 GCA_964448765.1 uncultured Rhodobacterales bacterium | reverse complement strand
CCGCCCCCTCAGCGCCCCGATCCGCCCGGCGATCCAGCCGGCGGAGCGCGCGATGTCCAGCATCCTCGCGCCGCGGTCGAAGGGCAGCGTCAGGGCCATGGCCAGGATGAAGACCGCCCGCACCGGGACCGAGACCAGCACCGACAGCCGCGCGGCGGGGCGGTCCTCGATCTTGCGGCGAAAGTGGGTCATCGACTGGTCGCGCCCGCGCCGGTACTGGTAGCCCAGCGTCAGCCGGTCCGCCGGGATCGTCTCGTAGACCACCGCGTCCGGGGCCCAGCCGGTCGCGATCCCGCGGCGGCGCGCGTCGGCATGGAACTTGGCGTCGGTGCCGCCGGTGAACCGCATCTCCTCGTCGAACCAGATCCCGTCCTTGGTGAAGAGCGTCAACTCGCCCAGCCAGTTGTTGGTGACGATGGTCACCCCGTCGTCGGTGCCGGCGGCGTGGCGGCGCGCGGCCTTCGCCTCCTTGCGCGCATAGCGGTCGGTGACGCCGCGATAGACCATGCGGCGCGCCAGCCCCGCGCCCGGCGGCAGCGGGGCCACCCGCACCGGCCCGCCCAGAAGCCGCAGCTCGCGCCCCCGGTAGGCGGCGACAAGCCGCACCAGCCAGTCCGCCGCCACCGTCTCGTCATCGTCGACGAAGGCCAGAAGATCCGCGCCAAGCGCGATCGCCTCCCGCGCCGCGCGGTTGCGGGCGAAGGGGATGCCCAGCTCGGGTTCATGGACGTAGCGCAGCGCGCCGCCGGGAAACGCCGCGGCCCTGGCGGTGACAAGGCCCTCGCAGCGCGCGGCCTCGTCGTTCTCGACGACAAGGAAGGTGACCTCGGTTCCCTCGGGCCGCTCCATCCCCGCCCAGGAAGCGATCAGATCGGCCAGCATTTCGGGCCGGTTCCGGGTGCCGGCGGCCACGACGACCTTGAGCGGCCCGGTGCGCAGCCCGGTGCCCGCCGCGGCACGCGCCCCTCCCGGATTGTCGATCGTCATGGCCCTGGTCCCGATTGCCGCGCCCGCCGTGGCTATAGCCCAAGCCGCCGGTCAAGGCCACCGCCCGGCAGGCCATCGGCCGCCACCCGCCGGCACGCCCTACGCCCCGTAGTACTCCCGGTACCACGCGACGAACTTCGCGATGCCGTCGCGGAAACCGGTCTCAGGCCGATAGCCCGTCAGCCGGTGCAGCAGCGTCGCATCCGCCCAGGTGGCATGCACGTCGCCCTTCTGCATCGGCATGTAGTTGCGGATCGCCTTCTTCCCCAGGCTGTCCTCGATCGCCTCGATGAAATCCAGCAGCAGGATCTTCTCGGAATTGCCGATGTTCACCACCCGGTAGGGCGCCACCGGCGACAGGCTGTCGCCCGGTTCGATCTGGTCCGCCGAGGCCGGCCGCTCCGGCACCACGTCGATCAGCAGGCGGATGCCGCGCACCAGGTCGTCGACATAGGTGAAATCGCGGTACATCTGGCCGTTGTTGTAGATGTCGATCGGCCGCCCCGCGATGATCGCCTCGGCGAACTTGAAATAGGCCAGGTCCGGCCGCCCCCAGGTGCCGTAGACGGTGAAGAACCGGAACATCGTGGTGGGCAGGGCCCACAGATGCGCATAGGCATGCGCCATGCTCTCGTTGGCCTTCTTCGTCGCGGCGTAGATCGTCAGCTGGGTGTCGGCCTTGTCGGTCTCGCGGAACGGCATCTCCTCGTTCGCGCCGTAGATCGACGAGGTCGAGGCCATCAGGAGGTGCCGCACCTCCAGCCGCCGCGCCGCCTCCATCACGTTGAAGGTGCCGATCACGTTGGCGTCGAGATAGGCGCGCGGGTTTTCCAGGCTGTAGCGCACCCCGGCCTGCGCGGCGAGGTGGATGATCACGTCGGGGCGGAAGTCATCGGCGACGGCATCGAAGGCGGCCTGATCCTCCAGCATCGCCTCGGTCGCGGTGAAGCCCGGGGTTTGCAGAAGCATCGCGTGCCGGCGCCGCTTCAGCGCGACGTCGTAGTAATCCGTCATCCCGTCGTAGCCGTGAACGCGGAACCCCTCGTCCAGCAACAGCCGCGCCAGGTGGAACCCGATGAACCCGGCCGTTCCGGTGATGAGAACTCGTCGCGTCACGCCCTGCGCCTCGCCCCTTTGGATCATCGGCAGGGCTACTGCATTCGGTGGCGCTAGGCCAGTGTCGAAAGCGCCGGGGCCGGCCGCCTCAGGCGTCGGCCAGCCCTTGCCGCACCGCGCCCAGCGCCCGTTGCAGCAGCGCGGCGGCCGCGCCGGGCGCTTCGGCCTCGACGTAGACCCTGAGTTCCGGCGCGTTGCCGGAGGGGCGCAGATGCACGATCCGGCCCGAGGCGCAGATCGCCCGCAGCCCGTCGGTGCGGTCGGTGACCGACAGGGTTTCGCCCAGCCCGCCGATGAACCCGGTCAGCGCCGCCGGATCGTCCAGCCCGGCGATCAGGGCGGCGGAGGCCTCTGTCGGCACCTCCTGCAACCGGTCCGCGGCGGTGACGCGGGCGGGTTCCTCGGCCACGCGGGCGGCCACGCTTCCGGCGCGCCGGGCCTCGGCCAGCATGGCGACGATCGGCAGCAGGCTGTCGCGGGTGGCCAGCGCCGGCAGCGGCCCGGCCGGGCCGGTGGCGTCGAACCCCAGAAGGAAGCCGCCGTTCGCCTCGTAGCCCACCACCCGGCCGCCGGCCCCGGCCATCCCGGCGATCACGTAGGGCGACCCGATGCGGGTGCGCGTGATCCTTTCGAACCGGCCCGACAGGTCCACACCGGAATTCGAACTGACCGGCGTGACGACCGCCTCGGCCCCGACCGCGGCGGCGGTGACCTGGCCCAGGATATCGCCGGGGATCACCCGGCCATCGCCATCGGCCAGAAGCGGCCTGTCGCCGTCGCCATCGGTCGAGACAAGCGCATCCAGCCCGTGTTCGGCCACCCAGCCCGAAATCTTCTCGCGCGCCCAGTCCGGCACCGCCTCGGTATCGACCGGGATGAAGTCCTCCGACCGGCCCAGCGCCACGACCCGAGCGCCCAGCCCGGCCAGCGCCTCGGCCAGCAGATCGCGGCTGACGGCGCTGTGCTGCCAGACACCGACGGCCAGGCCGGCCAGCGCGCCCGAGCCGTAGGCATCGACGATCCGCGCCACCCAGGCCGCGCCCGCGCCGGCCTCGATCCGCGCGTCTGCGGTGCCGGGCAGGTCCGGCGCGGGGCCGAGCGCGGCAAGGATCGCGGCCTCGTCGTTCTTGGTGATCTCGCCCGCCGGGGTGTAGAACTTCAGCCCGTTGCGGTCGGCCGGGATATGGCTGCCGGTCACCATCACCGCCGCCGCGCCCGCGCCCATCGCCGCCAGCGCCAGCGCCGGGGTGGGCACCGCGCCGCAATCACTCACCTCCAGCCCCGCCGCGCGGCCCGCGCGCAGCACCACATCGGCCAGATCGGGCGAGGACGGGCGCAGATCGCGCCCGACGAAAAGGCCGGTGCCCACCGGGCAGGCCCGCGCGAAGGCCGCGACATGGGCGGCGACCAGCGCCGGCGTCAGCTCCACGACAAGGCCGCGCAGGCCCGAGGTTCCGAACTTCGGCGCCATCTCAGCCCTTCGCCCCCTGGCCGCGGGCGTAGCGATCCTCGTAGCGGACGATGTCGTCCTCGCCCAGGTAGACGCCGGTCTGCACCTCGATCAGCACCATCGGCACCTTGCCGGGGTTTTCCAGCCGGTGCTTCGCGCCCAGCGGGATGTAGACGGACTGGTTTTCGGTCACCAGCCGCACGGTCTCGTCGATCGTCACCTCGGCGGTGCCGGACACCACGATCCAGTGCTCCGCCCGGTGCACATGGCTTTGCAGGCTGAGCGCCGCGCCGGGTTTCACCACGATCCGCTTGACCTGGAACCTGTCGCCCAGCGCCAGCGTCTCGAACCAGCCCCAGGGCCGGTGGTCGCGGGCGAAGGCCTCGGCCTGTTTCGCGCCCTTGGCCTTGAGCGCGTCGACGGCGCGGCGCACCTCCTGCGCGCGCGACCGGTCGGCCACCAGCACCGCGTCGTTCATCGCCACGACGACGAGATTGTCCAGCCCGATGCCCACAAGCTCCACATCCGGCCGTTCGGAACGCAGTAGCGACGCACGGCAGTCGATCGCGGTGACCGGCCCGGCCAGCGACAGGCCCTCCGCATCCGGCCCCATCTCGCGCGCCACCGCGTCCCAGTCGCCCAGGTCGGTCCAGGCGCCGGCATAGGGCACGGCGGTCAGGTTGCGGGCCTTTTCCATCACCGCGTAGTCGATCGAGATCGATTGCGCCTCGGCCCAGGGATCAGGCGCCAGCCGCAGGAAGCCAAGGTCGGCCGTCGCCGCCTCCACCGCCGCGCGTACCGGCGGCAGAAGGCCGGGCGCATGCGCCGCGGCCGCATCGAGGATCGCACGGGCCGAGAACAGGAAGATGCCGGCATTCCAGAGGTAGGTGCCGGCGGCCAGCATCTCTTCGGCCCGCGCGCGATCCGGCTTTTCCACGAAACGGCGCATCGGCACCGGCCCGGCATCGGCCGGCCCGTCCAGCTCCAGCCAGCCATAACCGGTTTCGGGCCGGTCCGGGGCGATGCCGAAGGTCACGATCCGCCCGGCCCGCGCCGCCGGAACCCCGGCCTTGACCGCGTCGCGGAACGCCTGCGGATCGGCGATGGCGTGATCCGACGGCGCGACGAGCAACAGCGCGTCGGGATCGG
>CAYUXM010000227.1:0-4704 GCA_964448765.1 uncultured Rhodobacterales bacterium | reverse complement strand
ACGATCACCGGATCGTCGACGGCAAGGGCGCGGTGACCTTCCTCGTGCGCGTGAAGGAGGCGCTGGAAGACCCGCAGCGGCTGCTGCTGGACCTGTAATACCCGGCCGGCGCGCCACCGCTGGCGCGCCGGTCCCCCGGCAAGAACTGGCGATGGCATGACGCCCGAACTCACCGTCCTCGCGCTGCTCGGCCTGTGGCACGCCGTCACGCTTTCGGCCTATGCCGTCGCGGCGAACCTGCAGGTCGGCACCGGCTACGCGCTGTCCTCGCGCGACGAGGCGCGGCAGTTGACGGGGCTGGCCGGGCGGCTGCAACGCGCGCTGCAAAACGGCACCGAGGCGCTGGTGTTCTTCGCCCCCGCCGCGCTGATCGTCGCCGTCAGCGGCCAGTCCACCGGCTTTACCGCGGCCTGCGCCTGGGCGGTTCTGGGCGCGCGCATCCTCTACCTGCCCGCCTACGGCCTGGGCCTCGTGCCCGGCCGCTCGATCGTCTGGGCGGTGGGCTTTCTGGCAACCCTGGCGCTTTACCTCGCCGCACTGACCTGATCGCGGGGCCCGGCCCCGCGACCGAACCGGAGGAACGACCATGGCAGATTTCGACGTCATCATCATCGGCGGCGGCCCGGGCGGCTATGTCTGCGCGATCCGCTGCGCGCAACTGGGGCTGAAGACCGCCGTGGTCGAGGGCCGCGAGGCGCTGGGCGGCACCTGCCTCAACGTCGGCTGCATCCCGTCGAAGGCGCTGCTGCATGCCTCCCACCAGCTGCACGAGGTGCACGAGAATTTCGAGAAGATGGGGATCATGGGCGCCAGGCCCAAGGTCGATTGGCAGAAGATGCTGGCCTACAAGGACGACGTGATCGGCCAGAACACCAAGGGCATCGAGTTCCTGTTCAAGAAGAACAAGGTGACCTGGCTGAAGGGCTGGGGCACGATCCCCGAACCCGGCAAGGTCACGGTGGGCGACGAGACCCATGCGGCGAAGTCGATCGTCATCGCCACGGGTTCGGAACCCTCGACGCTGCCCGGCGTCGAGATCGACGAGAAGATCGTCGTCACCTCCACCGGCGCGCTGGCGCTGCCGAAGGTGCCGAAATCGATGGTGGTGATCGGCGCCGGCGTCATCGGGCTGGAGATGGGATCGGTCTATGCCCGGCTCGGCACCGAGGTCACGGTCGTGGAATATCTCGACGCGATCACGCCGGGGATGGATGCCGAGGTCGCGCGCACCTTCCAGCGCATCCTCGGCAAGCAGGGGCTGAAATTCGTGCTCGGCGCGGCGGTGCAGGGCGTGAGCGCGACCAAGACCAAGGCGACCGTGTCCTACAAGCTGCGCAAGGATGACAGCGAGCACACGCTGGGCGCCGATGTCGTGCTCGTCGCCACCGGGCGGCGGCCCTATACCGAGGGGCTGGGCCTCGATGCGCTGGGGGTGGAGATGGCGCCGCGCGGGCAGGTCAAGACCGACGGCCACTTCGCCACCAGCGTCAAGGGGCTCTACGCCATCGGCGACGCGATCACCGGCCCGATGCTGGCGCACAAGGCCGAGGACGAGGGCATGGCGCTGGCCGAGATCCTCGCCGGCAAGCATGGCCACGTGAACTACGGCGTGATCCCCGGCGTGATCTACACCACGCCCGAGGTCGCATCGGTCGGCGCGACGGAGGAAGAGCTGAAGGAGCAGGGCCGCGCCTACAAGGCGGGCAAGTTCAGCTTCATGGGCAACGGTCGCGCCAAGGCGGTGTTCCAGGGCGAGGGCTTCGTCAAGATCCTCGCCGACAAGGAAACCGATCGCATCCTCGGTGCGCATATCATCGGGCCGGCGGCGGGCGACCTGATCCACGAGGTCTGCGTGGCGATGGAATTCGGCGCCTCGGCGCAGGATCTGGCGCTGACCTGCCATGCCCACCCGACCTTCTCGGAAGCCGTGCGCGAGGCGGCGCTGGCCTGCGGAGACGGCGCGATCCATGCCTGACGGCGGGCTTCGGCCCGTCGCGGAGGATATCTGGACGCAAGCGGGCGACCGGATCCGGTTCTTCGGCATCCCGTTCGACACGCGCGCGGTGATCGTGCGGCTGCCGGGCGGCGGGTTGTGGCTGCACTCGCCCGTGCGGCCGCGGCCCGATCGGGTGGCCGCGCTGGCGGCGCTGGGCGAGATCGCCCATATCGTCGCGCCGAACCGCATCCACGGCGCCTTTACCGCCGACTGGTCGGCGCTGGCGCCGGCGGCGAGGGTCTGGGTCTCGCCCCGGTTTCCCGAACGGCACCCGGACATCCGGCATGACGCGATCCTCGGTGACGCGCCGCCGCCCGACTGGGCCGAGGTGATCGACCAGTGCCTGTTCGCCGGCCATGCCTGGCTGGACGAGGTGGTGTTCCTGCATCGCCCGTCGCGCAGCCTGATCCTGACCGACCTTCTGCAACGCCACGACCCGGCGCGCGAACCGGCGCTCTGGCGGCTATTGAAGGGCGCGGCGGGGCTGATGGCGCCGGGCGGCGGCATCCCGCCCGACCTGCGGGCGACCTTCCGCGACCGTGCCGCGGCGCGGGCGGCGCGCGACCGGATCCTCGGTTGGGAGTTCGATCGCATCCTGTTGCCGCATTCGGTGCCGGTGGCGCGCGACGGCAAGGCCGTCTTCGCCCGCGCCTTCGCCTGGCTCGGGCCGTGAGGCCGGTCAGCTCGCCAGGTGCCGAAGGCCCTGCGTCACGTCGGTGCGCACCGCCAGCCTGAGCGCCGGTTCGTCGCCGGCCTTCAGCGCGGCGATGATCATCCGGTGGTGCTGCGGCGGTTCCGACCGGCGCAGCCTCGTGTAAAGCGCGCGCATCGTCGGCCCCAGTTGCAGCCAGACGGTTTCGCAGATCGCCAGCATCGCCGGGGCCTGGGCGCGCAGGTAGAGCGTGCGGTGGAATTCCAGATTGCTGCGGATGTAGCTGACCGCGTCCTGTTTCACCACCGCCTCGGCATTGGCGGAATTGATCGCCTGCAACCGCTCGATCAGCGCCAGATGCGCGCGCGGCAGCGCCCGGCTGGCCAGTTCCGGCTCGATCAGCGCGCGCAACGCGGCCAGTTCCTCGATCCGTTCGTTCGACAGTTCCGGCGTCGCGACCCGGCCCGACGAGGACAGCGTCAGCGCCCCCTCGGCCACCAGCCGGCGCAGCGCCTCGCGCGCCGGGGTCATCGACACGCCATAGGCCTTGCCCAGCCCGCGCAACGTCAGCGGCTGGCCCGGCAGAAGCTCGCCATGCAGGATCTGCTGGCGCAGCGCCCGGTAAAGCCGGTCATGCGCGGCCGGCGTGGTTTCGGATTGGCGGGGCGGCGTGACCATGCCGGCGAGGCAAGCACGAAGCCCGCCGGGGCGTCAATCGGCTTGGTCCGGCCGGTGCGTCACCGCGCGCCGGTGAAATCGTAGCGCATCAGCGCGTCGCCCTCGTGCCTGAGCCAGCGGCGGTGGCGCGCGTGATCGGGCATCAGCCGCGCCACCACGGCCCAGAAGGCCGGCGAATGGTTCATCTGTTCAAGATGCGCGACCTCGTGCGCGGCCACGTAGTCCAGCACCTCGGGCGGTGCCATCGCCAGCCGCCAGGAAAACATCAGCCGCCCCTCGTGCGTGCACGAGCCCCAGCGCGAGCGGGTGTCGCGCAGCACGATCCCGGCATGGCCGCGGCCCAGCGCGGCGGCGTGCCGGTCCGCCGCCTCGGCCAGCGCGTCGCGGGCGGCGAGCTTGAGATAGGCCGCGACCCGCGCCCCGGCCCGCGCCGGATCGGGCGGAACGAGGAGCGCGCCGGCCTCGATCCGGGCCGAGCGGACCGGCGCGGGGGTGACGGCCAGCGGCCGGCCCGCCACCGGCAGCACCGTGCCGTGCCGCACGGGCACCACCGGCGCCGCGCGCGCCCGCGCCGCACGCACCCAGTCGGCCCGGGACCGGGCGAAGGCCGCCGCCTCTGCCTCGCTGGCGCCCGCGGGGATCGTCAGCGTGACCCGCCCGTCAAGCCGCGAAACCCGCAGCGACAGCCGCCGCGCCCGCGCCGAGCGGCGCAGCAGCACCGCCACCGGCGGATCCCCCGGCAACCAGATCTCGGTCATTCAGCCCCCCTGCGCGCGGCCCGCAACGGCCCCACAATAGCCCAGGCCGCGGCGGCCGAAAGGCCGTTCGGCGATGGCCGTGAAAGGCTTTGACACGCCCCGCGGCCTGTGGCAGTGGAGCGCGACTCGACCACCCGCGATGCAAGGAGTGTTCCATGCCCAAGGACGAATGGGGCGTAAAGCGCCTGTGCCCGCAGTGCGCGAGCCGGTTTTACGATCTGCGGCGCGATCCGATGACCTGCCCGGAATGCGGCTACGGCTTTTCGTTGGAAAGCCTGACCTCGGGGCGCGGTCGCGTGATGATCGCCGACAAGGCGCCGCCGAAGGCCCGTGAAGCCGCGGTCGACGAACTCGAGACCGAAACCGAGATCGACGAGGACTCCACCGATGTGGATATCGACGACGATCTGCTGGAGGACGACGAGGACGACAACGTGTCGCTCGACGAGATCGCGGATGTCGCCTCGACAGACGAGGAAAGCTGACCCGGCGTGAGTTTCCCGACCGGCGCGATTTGCCCTTGCGCAGCGCGCCGGCCTTGCCTATACGGCGCGGCACGGGCGGCGACGCCCGGACCTCCGGTGGGGCCATAGCTCAGTTGGGAGAGCGCTTGAATGGCA